>JAJDTI010000110.1 GCA_022827245.1 Pseudomonadales bacterium
CACTCGGTTCCGGCTGGTCGGTCAACCTTGGCCGGTCGGGACTCTCACCCGCTGGGTCGCAGAGAAGGTTTCCGTCACGTCATAGCATGACCTCCCCCTTCACCAAGCTTCGCCTGGCGCAAGACAAGCCCGTCCCCTACGTTCAGAGGGCTATCGCGAGGGCGAAGAAGCCCGCGACGAGCGCGAGGCTCGCGAGGCTCTTCCAGTCGAAGTAGACGGATCCGATAACCATGGCTGAGACGCTACCGGAATAATCCGCGTCCGAGAAATAACGATTTCGCCTACAGATATGCCGATCACCACGCCATCGCCGCGACCCAGGTGACCGGCAAGACGAGGAGCCACAGCACGACACCGAGCGCGACCGCCCGACCGTTCAGCGACGCGATCGTCGCCCGCCGGAGTTCCATCCCGATACAGAACAGGGCCGCCACGAGGAGCACCTGGCTGGCCGCCTTCACTCCCGAGATCAGGGCGACCGGCGGCTCGAGAAGGCTTCCGGCCACGGACGCGGCCACGAACAGCACGAGAAAGCCGGGAATCCGGAGCCTGGCTTCGCTTCGCCGCAGCAGGATCCCCGCCGCGAAAGCGACCGGAACGAGCAGGAGCGTCCTGAGCAGCTTGACGGTCGTCGCGACTTCGAGCGCCCGATCCCCGAAGATCGCCGAGGCGCCTACCACCGAACTCGTGTCGTGGATCGCCAGCGCCGCCCAGACGCCGAACTGATCCTGGGTCATCTGCAGCACGTGGCCAAGCCACGGCAGCACCAGGATCGCGACGGCGTTGAGCACGAACACGATGCCGATGGAGACCGCCACCGACTCGGGTCGGGCCCGGATGATCGGCGCGAGCGTCGCGATCGCCGTGCCGCCGCAGATCGCCGTACCGGTGCTCAGCAAGCGGGACTGGTCCTTGTCCGCCTTCACCAGCTTGCCGATGGCGAGTCCCAGGACGAGCGTGCCAATGACGAATGCCACGATGAGCGACGAGTAGTCGCGGCTGGTTTCCCACAGCGCCTGGACGTTCAGCGTGAAGCCGAGCAGCACGATCGCCGCCTGCAGGGACAGCTTGCCGGCGCGGTCGACGTAGCCGGGCAGATGCGGGGCCAGCACGAGACCGACAGCGGCGCCGGCGAAGAGCGCCAGCGCGGGATGCCCGATCCACAGCGCCCCGGCGAGTGCCACGAACAGCACGAGGCGCTTTCGCCCCTCGGTGCGCATCACCAGCGACAGACCGTTCATCGCGCCGCTCCCTGGCCAGATGCCGACTGTGACAGGTAGCGGCATCCGCGACAATCGCCCTGGTGGTCGCGCCCTGCCGGTCGGGTAAGTCGGGTAAATCGCGCGGTCGAATGTGTGGCACCATCGTCCGCTGTCTGAACTTCACCCGCCTGGCTCGCTGGCGGGCCGCGGGGAGCGACACGATGATCCATCCGTTTTGCGGAACGGCCGTTCCCGCCCTCGGGCAGGTCGGCGGCAAGGCGCGCTCGCTGATCGAGGCGACGGCGGCCGGGTTCAACGTGCCGGCCGGCTTCGTGCTCGACGTGGACTTCTTCCGGCCCTGGCTCGACGCAGTGCGGGCTGGCCCGGCCTGGCAGGCGTTCCTCGATTGCGCGGACGACGACACCCGTACCGCCTGCGATGCCGTCAAGGCTTCGTGCGCGTCGCTCGCCCTCACCGATGGGCAGCGCACCGAACTCGAATCCGCGCTGGGCGCCCTGAACGCCGAGCGCTGCTTCGCCGTGCGCTCCTCCTCCCCGGAGGAAGACCTCGAAGGCACCTCCTTCGCCGGCGGCTACGAGACGACGCTGGGCGTCACACCCGACACCCTGGAAGAAGCGCTCCGAACGAGCTTCACATCGGTCTTCGACGAGCGCATCGTCGCCTACAAGCGCCAGCACGGCATGGCCACGGACGATCCGCGCATTGCGGTCATCGTGCAGGAGCAGGTGCCGTCCGATGTCGCCGGCGTCGCCTTCTCCCTGAACCCCCGGAACAACTGCTACGACGAGGCCGTGATCAACGCCAACTTCGGGCTCGGCGAGACCGTGGTGAACGGCCACGTCACGCCCGACACCTTCGTCGTGGAGAAGGTGTGCGGCGAGATCCTGGAGCGCGCCATCGCGGCCAAGTCCCACGCCGCCTGGCTGGTGAACGGCGGCGGCACGGAAGAACGCGACAACGCCCAGCCGGAGGCAGCATGTCTCACGGACGAGCAGGCCCTCGCGGTGGCGCAACTCGCGGCCGACGCGGAAGCCCACTACGGCGCGCCGATGGACATCGAGTGGGCGATACACGACAACACGCTGTATCTCCTGCAGTCGCGGCCCATCACCGCGTACGTCCCCCTGCCGCCGGGCATGATCACCGAGCCCGGCGCCCGGAAGAACCTGTATCTCGACATGATCGTGCTCACCCAGGGCTTCGGGGACTCCCTCTCCGTGCTCGGCGCCGGCCTCTGGGGCCGGATGCTGGTCCAGATGAAGGCCGAGATCATGGTCGACGCCGGCGCGGAGGGCACCGTCGTCAACATGGACGGCCGTCAATACTTCAATCTCTCCAGCATGGTGCGCGCACTGGGCATGTCCGGGGTGGGCAGCCTCGTCAAGACCTACGACACGCCGACGCGCAGGATTGTCGACTCCGTCGACTTCGACGCCGAGTACCGGCCGGAGAAGCTGCCCGAGGCCTTAAAGGGTGCGCGCTGGAAGATGCTCAAGAACGTGGTCCGGCTCCTGCCGTCCGTAATCAGGGGCTTAGTGAAAGTCGAGGAGTCCCTGCGGGACTACGAGCGTCTCTTCGAGCGCGACCTCGCGAGCTGCCGCGTTCTCGCCGGGCAGGAGATGCCGTTCGACGAGATGCAGGAGGCGCTCCTCGTCCTGTTCCAGAACCAGCTCCAGTCCGTCGGCGCGATCGCCGCGCCCTATGCCGCCCGTCCCCGTCTCGCGCGGCTGTTCCGGGACGACGCGGAGGCGCAGGACCTGCTCGTCGCGCTGGAGATGGACCTGCCCGGCAATCCGACCGCCGAGATGGGGCGCCGGATGTTCGAACTGGCGTCCTTCGACGAACTCCTGGCGACCGAAGACGGCGCAGCGTTCGAGGCGAAGATCCGCGCCCGCTCGTACTCCGCGGATTTCCTGTCGGCCTACGACGCCTACATGGAGCGGTTCGGCTGCCGCGGCATCAAGGAGATCGACATCGCGACGCCGCGTGCCTACGAGAACCTGCCGGCGTTCTTCGACCAGCTCCGCGCCATCGACCTCGGCAAGGGCGCCATGGCCACGGCGGAGCGGCGTCGTGTCGAAGCGCACGAGCGCCTGTTCGAGATCGCCAGAGCGCGGGGCAAGGAAAAGCAGGTCCGAAAACTCGCGAACACGATCCGCAGCGCCGCCGGTTACCGGGAAGCGCCGAAGTTCTTCTTCATCCAGGTCGTCGACCTGCTGCGCCGCCGGGCGCTGGTGCTTGCCGAGCGACTGGTCGCCGCCGGTCGCATGGACGATCCGCAACAGGTCTTCGAGCTGACCCCGTTCCAACTCGGGGAGGCGGAACGGGACGAAGGCTTCGACCTCCGTGCGGCCATCGAGCGGAACCTGTCCACGCGCCGGCACCTCGACCGGGTCCGGGACTGGCCCCGGGTGATCGACAGCCGCGGCAAGATCCTGCGCCCGCCGCTCTCCGAGACGGAGGACGGCCTGGTGGGCGACGCGATTGCGCCTGGTACCGTGCGCGGCCGTGCCAAGGTGCTGCATGCGCCGTACGAGAAGCCGTTGGAGGAAGGGGAGATCCTCGTCACCCGGGCATCGGACCCTGGATGGACGCCGATCTTCGTCAACGCGGCGGGTGTGGTCCTCGAGGTGGGCGGGCCGCTGCAGCACGGGGCCGTCATCGCCCGCGAGTACGGCCTGCCCTGCGTGTCGGGTCTCGACGGGGTAGTGAACCTGATCGAGGACGGACAGATGATCGAGGTGGACGGCAGCAACGGCGTCGTTCGCATACTGGACGAAGCCGCATGATGGGGAGGAGATTGTGATTCATCCGTTTTCCGGAACGGCCGTTCCCGCCCTCGGGCAGGTCGGCGGCAAGGCGCGCTCGCTGATCGAGGCGACCGCGGCCGGGTTCAACGTGCCGCCCGGCTTCGCGCTAGACGTGGAGTTCTTCCAGCCGTGGCTCGACGCAGTGCGGTCCGGCCCGGCCTGGCAGGCATTCCTCGATTGCGCGGACGACGACACCCGTACCGCGTGCGACGCCGTCAAGGCCTCGTGCGCGTCGCTCACCCTCACCGATGGGCAGCGCACCGAACTCGAATCCGCGCTGGGCGCCCTGAACGCCGAGCGCTGCTTCGCCGTGCGCTCCTCCTCGCCGGAGGAAGACCTCGAAGGCACTTCCTTCGCCGGCGGCTACGAGACGACGCTGGGGGTCACGCCCGACACCCTGGAAGAAGCGCTCCGAACGAGCTTCACGTCCGTGTTCGACGAACGCATCGTCGCCTACAAGCGCCAGCACGGCATGGCCACGGACGATCCCCGCATCGCCGTCATCGTGCAGGAGCAGGTGCCGTCCGATGTCGCCGGCGTCGCGTTCTCCCTGAACCCCCAGAACAACTGCTACGACGAGGCCGTCATCAACGCGAACTTCGGGCTCGGCGAGACCGTCGTGAACGGCCACGTCACGCCGGACACCTTCGTCGTGGAGAAGGTGCGCGGCGAGATCCTCGAACGCGGCATCGCGGCCAAGTCCCACGCCGCCTGGCTGGCGAACGGCGGCGGCACCGAGGAACGCGACAACGCCGAGCCGGAGGCGCCGAGCCTCACGGACGAGCAGGCCCTCGCCGTGGCGCAACTCGCGGCCGACGCGGAAGCCCACTACGGCGCGCCGATGGACATCGAGTGGGCGATACACGACGGGGAACTCTACCTGCTGCAGTCACGGCCCATCACCGCGTATGTCCCCCTGCCGCCGGGCATGATCACCGAGCCCGGCGCCCGGAAGAACCTGTATCTCGACATGATCGTGCTCAGCCAGGGGTTCTCGGAGGCGCTCTCCGTGATGGGGAACCACGTATTCGGCGAGATGGTGGTGAAGATGAAGGGCGATGCCGGAATCGTGGACCATGGCCTGGACGGCACGATGATCAACATGGACGGTCGCGCGTACCTGCACCTGTCCAACTTCGCCAAGGCCCTCGGCAGCTTCATCGGCAGCGTCCTGAAGACCTACGACACGCCCACGCGGCGGCTCATGGAAAGCGTCGACCTCAAGGGCGAGTACCTCCCGGAGAAGGTCCCCGAGCCGCTGAAGGGCGCGGCCATGAAGCTGCTGCTGTTCGTCCTCAAGAGCATGCCGGAGATGTTCAAGGGCCTGTTCGCGTCGGCCAGGGCGGTGCGCGACTACGAGGCCCTGTTCGACCGCGACCTCGCCGGCTGCCGAGAGATGGCCCGGTCCGACATGCCGTTCGACGAGATGGTGGAGGAGTTCGCCGACCGCTTCGGCGTCCAGATCGCGAGCATTGCCGGGGTCATGATCCCGCCCATGCTCGCGCGGCGGCGCCTCGCGAAGCTCTTCGAGGACGACGCGGAGGCCACCGACCTGCTGGTGGCCGCGGACATGGAACTGCCCGGCAACCCGACCGCGGACATGGGTCGCAGGATGTTCGAGCTCGCGTCCTTCGACGCGTTCCAGGCCACCGCCGACGGCGCGGAGTTCGAGACGCGTATTCGCGAGCGGGCGTACCCGGACGCGTTCCTGGCAGCGTTCGACGACTATCTCGAACGGTTCGGCTGCCGCTGCATCCGGGAGATCGACGTCGGCACGCCGCGCTTCTACGAGCATCTGCCCGGGTTCTTCGAGCAGCTGCAAGCGATCGACATCGCCAACGACACCTTGCGCACCACCGAGCAACGCCGCATCGCCGCCCACGCGCGGCTGCTCGAGATCGCCCGGGCGCGCGGCAAGGAGAAACGCGTCGCGAAGGACTTGAACACCATCCGCAGCATGGCGGGCTACCGGGAGGCGCCGAAGTACTTCTTCGTCTACACGGTCGACCTGCTGCGGCGCCACGCGCTGGTCCTCGGCCGGCGTTTCGTGGACGCCGGCCGGCTGGACGATCCGCACCAGGTGTTCGACCTGAGGCCGGCCGAGGTCGCCCGGGCCGAACGCGACCCGGACTTCGACCTGCGGGAACGGATCGCGCGGAACCTCGCTCCGCGCGCGGGACTCGACCGCGTCCGCGACTGGCCGCGCATCATCGACAGCCGTGGGAAGATCCCCCAGGCGCCTCGCCCGGAAAGCGAGGACGGACTCGTCGGCGACCCCATCGCGCCGGGCAGGGTGCGCGGTCGCGCCAAGGTCCTGCACGGGCCGTACGAGAAGCCACTGGAGGAAGGCGAGATCCTCGTCACGCACGCCTCCGACCCGGGCTGGACGCCGATCTTCATCAACGCCGCGGGCGTGGTGCTCGAAGTGGGCGGCGCCCTGCAGCACGGCGCCGTGATCGCGCGGGAGTACGGACTCCCGTGCGTCTCCGGCATCGACGGCGTCACCGACGTGCTGAGCGACGGCCAGATGATCGAGGTGGACGGGAGCAACGGCGTGGTCCGCATCCTCGACGAGGCGGCCTGACCCCGTGGCGGAGCTCAAGACCCGCCCCACCGACGCCAGCGTCGAGGCGTTCCTCGACGCGGTGGAGGACGAGCGCAAGCGATCGGACGCACGCGTCGTCGCCGGCATGATGGCGGAGATCACCGGCGCGACCGGCGTCATGTGGGGCTCGAGCATCGTCGGCTTCGGCAGCTACCACTACCGTTACGCCAGCGGGCGGGAAGGAGATTTCCTGGAGACCGGGTTCTCGCCGCGCAAGCGGGCGTTGACGCTCTACGTGATGGCCGGCTTCTCGGAGTACGACGACCTGCTCGACCGGCTCGGCAAGCACACGACCGGCAAATCTTGCCTGTACGTCAAGCGGCTCTCCGACATCGACCTCGACGTGCTGCGGGAGCTGCTTGAACGGTCGGTGGCGCACATCCGGGAAAAGTACTCCGCCACGGGACCGTAACGGGCGCGACCCCATCGAGGGTTTTGGCGCCCTGAGTGCTACAATGCAGCATGATGTGTACATGTAATGAAAACCCATGGCCCTGAACATCCGAAACCGAACGACCGAGGATCTGGCCGCGACAGTGGCGAAGCTAACGGGCGAGACGAAGACGGAGGCGGTTACCAGGGCATTGCAGGACCGGCTGGACCGGATCCGTCGGGAGCGCGCGGGCAGGAACCTCGCCGAAGAATTGGACGAGATCGCCCTGCACTGCGCGTCTCTGCCGGTCCTTGACGACCGTACGGTCGAGGACATCCTCGGCTACGACGAAAAGGGGCTGCCCGCCTGATGGTGATCGACACGTCGGCGCTGATTGCCATTCTCCAGGACGAGCCGGAACGAGCGGAATTCAACAGGGCCATTGAAGCCGCCGAGAGACGCGCCCTGTCCGTCGTGTCGTTCGTAGAGGCATCGATGGTCATCGAGACACGATACGGGGCGGACGGTGTACGGGATCTCGACCTTCTGATCGCGAAGGCCGGGATCGAACTCGTCGCGGTCGATACGAATCAGGCCCACGCCGCCCGAAACGCGTTCCGAATCTACGGCAAAGGGCGCCACCCCGCCGGTCTCAACTTCGGAGACTGTTTCCCCTACGCCTTGGCGAGGACGGAGAGTGAGCCGCTGCTGTTCAAGGGTCTGGACTTCTCGCAGACGGACGTGGCATCGGCCGCGGAAAGGGCAGCGGGCATCTGAGTACCGTCGTTCAATCGACGAGTGTGCCCAGGTCGACGATCACGCCATCCACGCTGATCGGCGTCGCGCGATCCGTGACGGTCACGTTCCCACCGATGGCAGAGGACGATTGCCGCGGCCGCGGCGACACGCGCGCCCGTCATGGCCGGACCCCGGCCGCGTGCCGGTCCCGCTCCGCATCGATCATTCCCGCGAGCGTCTCCTCCGGGAAACTGCCGACCGGCAAGCCTTCCCGCGCCAGCCGGTTCCCGACCCGTTGCAGCACGGCGTTCGCCGGGGTCGGGACGCCGTGCAGCCGCCCGAGCTGGACGATCTCGCCGTTCAGGTAGTCCGCCTCGATGTTGCCGGTGCCGCGCTTGATGCTCTGCCAGGACGAGCCGCCGGGGCGCATTCTCCCCGGCACCGGCGCCGACCGTATGCCGTTCGCGCGGCGGGCGCGCGTCTCCTCGGCCGTGGCGCAGTCGATGCCGGCGGCCGCGTAGCACGCCAGGGCCTCCGCCCGTAGCGTGCGCATGATCTCCCGCGAGTTGCCGTCGCAGGCGGCCTGCAGGGCGTTGCCGAGGTTCGCCAGGAGTTTCGCGTATTTCTGTCGCATCACGGCCGGATCGGGCAGGGCGCTGCAGCCGGCGTCCGTGATCGCCCGGGCCATCTCGATCGCCAGGTCGTCCACTCCGGACGGGTAGCACCCCACGTCGAGAATGCCGGCGGGATCCTCCGCCGAGTTCACGATCTCCCCCGGTTCCATGTGCTCGCCCGGCAGGAACACCACCATCCCGTACACGCGCCGGAAGCGGCGTAGCGCGATGCGCTCGTTGGCGACGCCGTTCTGCGCGCACACGACGGGCACGTCGTCTCCCGCGGCGTCGTAGAGGTCCCGGAGCGCTGCTTCCGTCTGCTGGCTCTTCACGCAGAGGAGCACGACATCGCCGCCGCCGATGGCGGCCTCGCCCGGGTGCCCGACCGCGGGGATGGGCAACCGCTCGTCGCGGGTCGCCGTGACGAAGCGCATGCCGTCGGTGCGCAGCGCCTCGAGATGGGCCCCCCGGGCGATCAGCAGCACGTCATGGCCCGTCAGGAACAGACGCGCCCCGATGGTGCCGCCGATGCCGCCGGCGCCGTAGATGATGAATCGCAAGTTCGCGCTCCCGCGGGGAACGCTCCGAATTCTAATCCGAGCGGCGCTTCGACGGACCGCGCCGGCGGATTCGTGGTTTCATTGCGCGCTCCCGAAGATCGGCAGAGAACGCATGGAACGACTTGAAGCGGACTACCTGGTCGTCGGCGCCGGCGCCATGGGCATGGCGTTCACCGACGTCCTGGTCACGGAGACCGACGCGACCGTGGTGATGGTCGACCGTCGCCACCGGCCCGGCGGGCACTGGAACGACGCCTACCCGTTCGTGCGCCTGCACCAGCCGTCGTCGTTCTACGGCGTGAACTCCCTGCCCCTCGGCAACAACACCATCGACGCCCAGGGCTGGAACCAGGGCCTCTACGAACTCGCCACGAACAGCGAGGTCTGCGCCTACTTCGACCACGTCATGCAGCGCCGGTTCCTGCCGTCCGGCCGCGTGCGCTACTTCCCGGTGTGCGAGTACCGGGGCGACGGATGCTTCGTCTCGCTGCTGTCCGGCGACGAGTACGAAGTAGCCGCCCGCAAGACCGTGGACGCCACTTACATGGACGTCACGATCCCCGCGGTCTCGCCGCCGCCCTTCGAGGTGGCCGACGGCGCCCACTGCGCGCCCCTGAACGACCTGCCGCGCCTCGCGGGGCGCTTCGACCGTCACGTCGTCGTCGGGGCCGGGAAGACGGGCATGGACGCGTGTCTCTTCCTGCTCGCCCACGGCGTCGACCCCGACGCCATCGACTGGATCATGCCCCGCGACTCCTGGTACCTGGACCGGGCGAACATCCAGCCGGGAGGCGAGTTCACGGACCGCATCTTCCGCGGTCTGGAGAACCAGATGCGGGCGATCGCCGAGGCGGAGGACATCGACGATCTGTTCGAGCGCGTGGACGCGACGGGGCAGTTGCTGCGACTCGACTCCGAGGTCTGGCCGACGATGTACCGGTGCGCCACCGTCACCAGGGCGGAACTGGATCAGCTCAGGCGCATCCGGAACGTGGTGCGGCTCGGCCACGTGGAGCGGATCGAACCGGACGCCATCGTGCTCGAGGAGGGTACGGTTCCCACTTCAACGACCACGCTGCACGTCCACTGCGCCGCCGACGGCCTGACGCGTCGTCCGGCGCTGCCGGTGTTCGACGGCGACGCCATGACCCTGCAGGCGCTCCGGACCTGCCAGCAGGTCTTCAGCGCGGCCTTCACCGCGCACGTCGAGGCGACGCGGGACGACGAGGCGGAGAAGAACCGGATCTGCACGCCCGTGCCCCATCCCGACACCCACGTCGACTTCCTGCGCACCACGCTCGCCAACACGACCAACCAGGCACAGTGGATGATGGACGAGGAACTCGCGGGGTGGCTTCGCAACTCGCGGCTCGACGCGTTCACGCCGCCGCCAGGGGAGGATGTGCCCGAACTCGACCCGGGGCCCTTCCTGGAGGCGATTCCGCGGCTTGAGGAGTTGCTGGCCGACCTGTAGGGGCGACGCTTGTCGTCGCCCGCCCCCGCCGCTCGTGAATCCAGCACGGGACACCACGAGGGTGTCCCCTACCCCCGCGCAGCCGGCGACAGCAGGAACCACGCCAACTGCGGCGCGCCCGCCTCCTGCATCTTCCTGCGCGCCTCCAGCAGCACCTTGCCCGTTTCCGTGCGCTCGTAGAACCAGCGCTCGACCGCCCAGGGCCCGGCGGGGGCCTCGGCGAGTTCGCACGCGAGTTCCTCGTAGTAGCTCCGGATGTCCTGCCCGACCCGTCCGGCCGAGCCGTCGAGGCCCACCTGGTCCCACGGTTCCCCTTCCGCGATCCTGGCGAACCTGCCGATCGCGTCGGGGATGTCGTCCACGCTTGCGTGCGAACCGACCGTGGTGCGTCCGTTCCTGGCGACGGCCCGGTCGTATGCGGCGCGCAGCCCCTGGGCTTCGTCGACGGCGGGATGGACGTCCGGGTCGTACCGGGGCGGCACCGAACAGACCAGCGGCTCGGCATCCCGGGACCGGATCGTTTCCGGGAAGTCCTCGAGGACGGGACCGGTCGGCTTCTCGAGGAGCGACAGAGCGGCGTCGAGCACGCGATGCTGGAAGTCGGCGTCGCCCGGCTTGCCGAGCGGCAGGCCCAGCGGAAACTCGACGGCGAGCGCCCGCGGCGGCCGGATGCGTTCCGCGACACTCCGGATCGGGACGACGGCGACGGTGGACAGCCCCGCCGCCTCGAACACGTGCGCCAGCGTACAGACCGTACGCGGACACAGGGGTCAGACCGGTGTCAGGACGACGACGTCCACCCCGTCTTCAAGCAGCTTCTGCGCGCACGCCGGGCCCGTGTCCAGGCGCAACTCGGACACCGTGTCGGGCTGGTTGCCGGCGAACGCGTAGTGGTAGTCCGCGACGCTGCCGATGGCGCCGCGCCCGGCCAGTTCGTGCAGTCGGTCGACCGGATAGACGACGTTCAGGTCCGCGGCGAAGCCGGCCCGGTCGAAGTTCGGGCTCACGTGGCCCAGCTTCAGGTCGCGCGCGCTGTCCGGGATCGTCTCGAAGTGGATGTCCGGGACCGCGAAAGGGTCCGCGCCCTCGCGGTACAGCGCGGCGCTTGTGACGATCGCCACGCGCGCGTTCTCGAGAGACGGTGGCGGCGTGAAGGCGGTCTCGTCGAACTCGGGGACGGGCAGGGTCCCCACGAAGTCCCGCATGGCCTGGTCGTTGTCGGGCATCTGGTCTCCTCGCGAGGCGATCGGCAGTTCTTAGGGACGTTCTGCGTGAACGCCCGCACGGCTGCATGAAACGGGCATTTCGGGCGTTCGAGAGAGGGATGTCAAGGCGGCGGTGGTGGGCACGGTCCGCCGCTTGGCCGTTTCCCGCAACATGGTCCGTTCAGACAGATTATAATGTCCATTATATTCAGGCCGGAGCTCAGGCCAATGTTGAAGTTCAAGGTCACCACGGTCGGTTCGTCCTCGGGCATCATCCTGACGAAAGAGGCGATGGCGCACCTCCGGTTGCAACGGGGCGACGGACTGTTCCTGACCGAGGCGCCCGGGGGCGGCTACCGGCTCACCCCTTACGATCCTGATTTCGAGCGGCAGATGGAACTCGCCGAGCAGATCATGCATGACGACCGGGAGGTGCTACGGGCGCTCAAGTGAACGGTTCGGAACGCGGTCTCGGCCACTCCATCGCGCTGTCCGTCATCCTGGCGATTCACGATCGACAGATTGCCGAGCACGGCGGCGCTGAAGGGATACGCGACCCAGGAGCGGTGGAGTCCGCGCTTGCTCGCCCGGCCAACCTGGCAGCGTACGGCGAGCCCGACGTGGCGGACCTCGCCGCGTCCCTTGCCTTCGGACTGGCCTGCAACCATGGCTTTGTCGACGGCAACAAGCGGACGGCCTGGGTCGCGGCTCGCCTCCTCCTGCGGGACAACGGCTGGGATGTCCGATTCGACCCCGCGGACGCGGTGCGCAGCATGGAGAAGCTCGCAGCCGGCAGTATGACCGAGGCCGACCTTGCGGCCTGGTTCCGCGCTCGCCTCCACGCCGTCGAGCCCACGTTGACGCGTTGAGCGACGGCCAACGACCCCCGCCAACCGCCCCGAATCAGTCGCTTACTCGCGCGAGAAACTGAAGAAAGTATGGAACGTGAAACCTTAAGTGACTGACGTGCTTGGAGATTTCACGCTGAGACCACCCGAGAGGCCCCAACCGTCTTTTTTCCGCAAATCGACGTGTGTATATTCCGAACCCTCACTGGCCGGTCTGTATATAGATACAGTGTCATTCTCCTCGGCAGGGCGAAAACACTTGTAGCAGCCGGCCGGTGAGGCCAAACCTCCCGACCTCCTTCGAAATCCCCGCAGCCGGTCACCCGGTGCGAGCGGCCGCGTGTCAGGCCGTCGCGGCGGTTCCCATGACGATGCAGCCGGACGCCGCGAACATGCCGCCGACGCCCAGGCAGAGCGACACTTCCGCGCCCTCGACCTGCGCCGGCGCCGTGCCGCGCATCTGCCGGACGCTCTCCTGCAGGGCGTACATGCCGTACATCCCGGAGTGCATGTAGGAGAGGCCGCCCCCGTTGGTGTTGAGCGGCAGGGCGCCGCCGGGTCGGGTGTTGCCTTCGGCGATGAAGGGGCCGGCCTCGCCGCGCGCGACGAAGCCGAGGTCCTCGAGCCCCCAGATCGGGAGGTGTGCGAACGCGTCGTAGACCATCATGTGGTCGACGTCCGAGTGCGTGATCCCGGCCGTGCGCATCGCCTCCCCGCCCGCGACGCGGAAGGCCCGCGAGGATCGGAGGTCCTGCATCTGGCTGACCATGGGCGTCTCCACGCTCTCCCCGGTCCCGAGGATGTGCACGGGTGGCTGCGGGAAGTCGCCGGCGCGTTCGGCCTTCGTCAGGATGAGCGCGCCGCCGCCGTCCGTGACGAGGCAGCACTCCAGCTTGTGGAAGGGGTAGGCGATCATCCTGGAGGCGAACACGTCGTCGACGGTGATCGGGTCGCGCCACGACGCGCGCGGATTGCGTCCCGCCCATTCCCGCTGCACCACGGCCACGGAGGCGAGCTGTTCGTGGGTCAGCCCGTAGTCCTTCATGTAGCGGAGCACGCCGATGGTGAACATCGTCGTGGGGCCCATGCCGCCGTACGGACCTTCGAACTGCCCGGCCAGGCTCGAGCCGCCCCCGCCGCGGTATCCGCCTCGGCCGACGCCCGAGCGTCCGCTCTCGCCGTGGGTGATGAGCACGGTGTCGGCCTGTCCGGCCAGGATCGCGGCTACGGCGTGGCGCACGTGCAGCATGAACGAGCACCCGCCCACGCTGGTGCCGTCCACCCAGCGCGGCGTGATGCCGAGGTAGTGGACGATGTCCGTCGGCGTCGCCCCGGCGGTGGCCACCCCGTCGATATCGGAGGGCTTGAGGCCGGCGTCCGCCAGCGTGTTGAGCGCGGCGTCCGCGTGGAGCTGGATCTGGCTCAGGTGCGGGATACGGCCGAGTTCGGTCGTCTCGGCGGCACCGACGATGGCGACACCGGTCATGACGCACCTCCATTGGCCGGCCGGAAGAGCGGCAGCGTGATGGTCTCGTTCTGCTCCGCGAAGACCACTTCGAGCGGCATGTCGAGCACCAGCGCGTCCGGCGTCTGCGGGCAGTCGACGATGTTGGACAGCAGCGTCGGGCCCTCGTCGAGCTTTACCACGGCGATCGCGTACGGGCCGTCGAAGGACGGGTGTGGCCGGTGGTTGATGACATAGCTCAGGAGCGAGCCCCGCCCGCTGGCCACGAACACCTCGACGTCCCGGCTGCCGCATTCGGGACAGAACGGCCGCGGCGGAAAGTAGATGGCGCCGCAGTCGCGGCAGCGTTGCAGTCTGATCTCGCCCGCCCGCGTCCCGTCCCAGAAGTGCTGGGTCTCCGGAGTGGGCTCGGGCAGCGAACGCGGTTTCAGTTCCGCCAAGGGTGCTCTCCCGTCCGTTAGCGCGGCAGTATGTTATGCGCTACGGACCCGGGGTGGGGGGCAGACGCTCCTCCCAGGGAAAGGCCGGATCGCCCACGGCCATGAACTCCGGGTTCAGGAACGAGGCCTTCGTGTTGTATTCAAGGGCGCGTCCGTCGAACAGGCGCACCGTGCCGCCCGCCGCCGCGAGGACCGCGTGGGCGGCCGCGATGTCCCATTCCGAGGTGGGGCCGAGCCGGGGATAGAAGTCGGCTTCCCCCTCCGCCAGCAGACACAGCTTCAGCGAGCTCCCGACGGGCCGCCGGGCGACCGGCCCCAGGGCATCCGCGACGGCGTCGAGGTAGCGCTCGAGCCTGTCGCCGCCGTGGCTCCTGCTGGCGACAACGGTGAGGCCCCCGCCCGCCAGCCGGCGCGTCCCGAGCCGCTCGCGCCGGGTCCCCGTCTCCTTGTATGCCTCCCCGGCGACGACATCGCCGACGAACACGGTGTCTTGCGCGGGGACCCCGACCACACCGAGCACGGATCGGTGACCGTCGATCAGCGCGATGTTCACCGTGAACTCGCCGTTCCGGCCCACGAACTCCTTCGTGCCGTCCAGCGGGTCCACGAGCCAGTAGCGGGACCAGGTCGCACGTGTCTCGAACCCTGGCGGCTCCGATTCCTCGGAAAGGATGGGAATGCCGGGCGTCAGCTCCAGAAGCCCCGCGACGATCACGGCATGAGCGCGCAGGTCCGCCTCCGTCACGGGCGAGCTGTCGGACTTCGTCTCGACGTCGAAGTCGGTGGCGTACACGTCCATGATCTCGGCGCCGGCGCGGCGCACGATGCCGACGAGGTGGGCGTGCAGCCCCGTGGTGTCCGGCACCGCGGTCAGCCGCGACCCATGTGGATCTGCGCGACGCGGATGGCCGCCAGCGAACGCGCCTCGCTCAGTTCGTTCGACAGGAAGAGGTCGTCGATGGCCGCCAGCGGCCAGGTCCGCACTTCCGGGGGCTCGGGTTCGTCCCCGGGCAGACGCTCGGGATAGAGGTCCCGCGCCAGCATGGCATGCACCGTGAATCCCATGTGCGAAGGGGCGACGCTCAGTTCCCGCAGGTACTCGATGCGGCGCGCGCCGAAGCCGGCCTCCTCCTTGAGTTCACGGTCGGCGGCTTCCTCGAAGGTCTCCCCCGGATGGCTGACCGTGCCCTTCGGCAGGCCCAGTTCGTACTTGTGCAGGCCCGCCAGGTACTCCTTGACCAGCACGACCTCGTCGTCCTCCGTCACGGCCACGACGATCACCGCCTGCCGGCCCCGGGGCGGGAGCCGCTCGTAGCGCCGCTCCACGCCGTTCGAGAAGCGCAGGTCCAGAGCCTCGACATGGAAGAATCGGCTCTCGGCGACGCGGGTCGCCTTCAGGATTTCGGGGAGGGGCATGAAACGGGGAGGGGCATGAAAAAAAATGGGGAGGGCGTGGCGAGCAGGAGGCGCAGGATTATAGCCCTCGCTGGTGTATCGTCCGGGGTCCCATGTCGCGGCGCCACCGGGCTTGAGGAGGGGAGATGAAGCTGGGCCTGTTCATGATGCCGATCCACAACCACGAGAGG
Organism: Pseudomonadales bacterium; assembly: GCA_022827245.1. Lineage (GTDB taxonomy): Bacteria > Pseudomonadota > Gammaproteobacteria > Pseudomonadales > Azotimanducaceae > VXNE01. Next base: position 15,942 of record JAJDTI010000110.1, read on the forward strand.
GACTACCACCAGACCCTCATGGAGGACATCGACGCCATCGTCCTCGCCGACCGCCTCGGCTTCTCGGAGGCGTGGGTGGGCGAGCACTACAGCTCGAAGTCGGAGCAGATCACGTCGCCGCTGCTCTTCCTGTCACACGTGCTGCCGCAGACGGAGCGGATCGTCTGCGGCACGGGGGTCATCTGCCTGCCGCAGTACCACCCGGCGGTGACGGCGGGGCAGATCGCCATGTTCGACCACCTGGCGAAGGGGCGCTACATCGCGGGCGTCGGTCCCGGCGGGCTGGCGCCCGACTTCGAGCTGTTCGGGGTCATGGAGGCGGACCGCAACGCCATGATGGTCGAGGCCATCGACATCATGGTCGACATCTGGACCTCGGACCCGCCCTACGAGTTCGACGGCGAGTACTGGCAGATTTCGCTGAAGGACTGGATCCACGACGACATCGGGTTGGGCTACATGGCCAAGCCGTACCAGAAGCCGTATCCGCCGATCGCCGTCTCGGCGATGAGCCCTTTCTCCGGTTCGATCAAGTTCGCCGGCTCGCGCGGCTACATCCCGATCTCGGCCAACTTCATCGGCACCTGGTCGGTCAAGTCCCACTGGGAGGTCTACGCCGAGGCGGCGGCCAAGGCCGGCCACCCGACCGACCCCGAGATCTGGCGCGTCGCGCGCAACATCCACGTCGACGAAACGGACGCGGCGGCCGAGGCATTCGTGAAGACCGCCGAAGCCAGCACGGACTGGTACTTCAGCTACCTGTTCCGGATCTTCGAGCGCGGGGACATGAAGGGGCCGTTCGTAGTCAACCAGGGCGACGATCCCGCGGCGCTCAAGCACGAGGCGCTGCGCGACAACTTCACGATCTACGGCAGCCCGGAAACCGTCACCGAGAAGATCCTGGCGCTGCGCGACGAGATCGGCCACTTCGGCACGCTGATGCTCACGGCCCAGGACTGGACCGACAAGGAGCGGATGACGCGCTCCATGTCGCTGCTGGCCGGGGAGGTCATGCCGAGGGTCAACGCCGCCATCGGGGCATAGGAGCGACCTACAGCGCCTCCACCCGCGCCGAGACGGCGTCCCACTGGATGTTCGCGAAGAACGCGTCGACGTAGCGGGCCGTCGCGGCGCCGTAGTCCATGTGATACGAGTGCTCGTACATGTCCATCACCAGCAACGGCTCCGTCGCTGCGGGGAAGTGCATGTGGTCCGCCATCCAGTAGTTCTCGAGCGTCCCGAACTGCCGGTTGTAGCCCAGCACGACCCATCCGCAACCGCCTCCGAGTCCGGCCGCGATGCGCCGGTACTCGGTCTCCCAGCGGTCGTAGGTGCCGAACGCCCGTCCGATCAGGCCCCGCAGGTCGGCGGAGGCCTTCCCATCGCCGCCCAGGTTGTCGAAATAGAGCTCATGCAACACCACCGACCCTGACCGCATCAGGTGTTCGCGCTTCAGGTCGTTGTAGGTGAACGCCGGCAGGTCGGGATCCGCCAGGGCCTCGACGAGCCGGCGGTTCGTTTCGTTGAGGGCCCGGACCGAGCCCCCGTAGTTGTTCGACCAGTGCGACTCGATGAGCCGCGTCGACAGCCCCTTGAGGCCGGAGGGCTCGAACGGGAGCGGCTTGAGGTCGTGGGTGCTCTCGAATGCGGGGAGGACGGCTGCTGGACCACCTCCTGCGGTGCCCGCCTGGCCATGCGCGGGCGCGCCGGCGCCTGCCAGTCCGGCGGCAAGGCCCGCCAGCGTGCCCTTCAATACGGTGCGCCTGCTTCCCGCTCCTGACGCGGTGTCGGGACGTTCGTCTTCGTTCGCCATGGCGAGGTCTCCTGATGCTCCTGATCCCAAGGCTTGTCCCGGAGCGGCCTCCCGTCAACCGCGGATTGCGACCGCCCGCGATTTCCGGACAATGGCCCCATGCTCCCCTGGCCGGACATCGACACCGTCCTGCTCGACATGGACGGGACGCTGATCGATCTCCACTTCGACAACACGCTCTGGAACCAGCATCTGCCGACGCTGTTCGCGTCGGTGCACGCCATGGGGATCGAGGACGCCCGCGAGCATCTCTACGGGCACATGCGCGACGCTCCGCCGTCCCTCGACTTCTACTCGCTCGACTACTGGGCCGCCTACACCGGGATGGACATCGACCGGCTGCACGCCGAACTCGACCATCTCATCGTCTACCGGCCGGGGGCGTCCCTCTTCATGGCCGCAGTGCGCGCCAGCGGCCGGCGGGCCGTTCTCGTGACGAACGCGCATCCGAAGAGCCTCGCCATCAAGGACGGCAAGATCGGTCTGCGGCGGCAGCTCGACGCGGACTTCTCCTCCCACGACTTCGGCGTTCCGAAGGAAGACCCCGCCTTCTGGCCGGCCTTCGGCGAACGCGAACTCCACGATCCGGAACGCACCCTCCTGATCGACGACAACCCCGCGGTCCTCGACGCGGCGCGAGGCGCCGGCATCCGTCATCTGCTCTGCGTCACGCGCCCGGACTCGCGCAAGCCGCACCGGGCCGACCTCGGCTTTCCCGCGTTCGACCACTTCGACGAGATCGCCCCGCCCTGATGGACGGCACCCGTATCGACCGTTGGCTGTGGGCGGCGCGGTTCTTCCGCACCCGCTCCCAGGCGAAGGCGGCCGTGGAGGGAGGCCATATACGCCTGAACGGCGCGCGCACGAAACCGGCCAAGGAAGTGAAGCCGGGGGACACGCTCACCATCAGGCGCGGGTTCGCCGAGTACACCGTCGGGGTCACTGACGTCGCGGACAGGCGCGGCAATGCCCAGGCGGCGGCGTTGCTCTACGAAGAGACGCGGGAGTCCGTGGCGAAGCGCGAGACGGAGGCGACCGGGCGCCGACTGGAGCGCATGGGGCTTACCTCGTCGGGCGCCCGCCCCACGAAGAAGGACAGACGCCGGCTTCGGGACCTGCAGGACGCGACTACGCTACACGACGAGTAACGCGGAGACACCTGCGTCAGCAGGTCCGCTCGCGGCGGGGGCGACCGCCAGCCGGCCCTGTCGCCTCAGGCAATCTCCGGGGGTGGGCGCGAGTGCTCGCTAATGCTGTCGCCGGGGTCTCCGCCCCTACCCTCCATCTTGCGCAACCACTCCGGGCTCACCTCCGTTTGGAGCAGCCAGACGAAGTACCTGCGCCAACTCTCCAGGCGGGAGCCTTGGGCTTCGTTCGGCCACGCGGTCGGTGGAATCCGCGTCACCGTACGATGAGCCGCGACCAGGGGATCCAGGATCTTCGGCCGAAATCCCCGTCGGGCTTCAGGCTTTTCCGTTCCGAACGAATCCACGTCCACGTTCCCGAAGAAGGTCCGTCCCTCGTCGATGAGCGCGGCGAGGCGCCTCCGCAGCTCGTCCTCTCGACGCGCAATAGCCGTGGCGTCGGGAGGTGGTGGGAGGAGATATAGCTGCTCGACATCGGCCAACGCGGCTATACACCGCGCTCCCCATTCCTGGACCTTCGTCGCCCTTTGCACGCGGAGCTGGATCGAGCGGCTCTGCACGGTGAGGAAGAGAAGCGCCAAAGCGATCAAGGCCTGCGTCGCCGCTATCGTCAGATCGGCCCACGGAACGGCCCCCGAGACCAAACCCGTATCCACGTTCCTTCCCCCTTCACCACGACCCCAAAGGCCCATGATCTCCCTGTCTCGGATCGGCGACCATCTCTGCGGGCCGGTAGTGGTCGGTCGGCTTGACCACTACCAGCCCGCGCGCCGCCACGGTGTCTGTCGCGCCTCGGTGCACCCTGTGCGGGGCGCACACCAGGATGCTGACCGAGGACCCCGTTCCCGTCTTCCGACCACGTCAAGCGGCAGGCCGTTGTGTATCATTCCCCAACCCTCCCACGAGCAGGATTCCGATGGCGGCGGACCCGAAAACCACGCTGAACGGAAACACGTACTTCGACCTGAGCCCCGCTGCGCTGGCAGAGGTCGCCGTCCTGCGCGGCGAGGGCAGGTTCTCGGCCTCCGGGGCCGTGGTCGTCGAGACAGGCCGGCGCACGGGGCGTTCCCCGATGGACCGCTTCCTCGTCGACGAGCCCGGAACCTCGGAGTCCATCGACTGGGGCGCCGTCAACCAGCCCATCGAACCCGCCGTCTTCGACGCCCTCTGGAATCGCGTGCAGCTTCACCTCGCGGATGCCGAAGACACCTTCGTGTCGCATCTGCACGTCGGCGCGGACCCGGAGCACTACCTGCCGATCGAGGTCACCACGGAATACGCCTGGCACGCGCTTTTCGGCCGAGCCCTCTTCATCCAGCCCGAGACCTTCAATCCCGCGGGCAAGGAGATCTGGGAAGTCGTCAACGCCCCCGATTTCGTCTGCGAACCCGAGCGCGACGGTACGCCGAGCGACGCCACCGTCATGATCAACTTCGCCAGCAGCCGCGTCCTGATCGCCGGCATGCGCTACGCCGGCGAGATGAAGAAAGCGATGTTCGGCGTACAGAACTTCCTGCTCCCGGAGAAGGACGTCCTGCCGATGCACTGCTCCGCGAACGCCGGGGCCGACGGTACCGTCAGCCTCTTCTTCGGTCTGTCCGGCACCGGCAAGACGACCCTCTCGGCGGACCCGGACCGGCTTCTTATTGGCGACGACGAGCACGGCTGGGGCAGGGGCAGCGTGTTCAACCTCGAAGGCGGCTGCTACGCCAAGTGCATCGACCTGACGCGGGAGAACGAACCCGTCATCTACGATGCCATCTCCTTCGGCGCCATCGTCGAGAACGTCGTCATCGACCCGGACACGCGCGAGCCGGACTACGCCGACGCCTCGCTCACGGAGAACACGCGCGCCTGCTACCCGCGCGACAACATCACGGCGAAGGTCCCGGAGAACCGCGGCGGCGAACCGCAGCACATCGTCTTCCTGACCTGTGACGTGAGCGGCGTCCTGCCGCCGGTTTCGCTGCTCTCCAAGGAAGCGGCGGCCTACCACTTCCTGTCCGGCTACACGGCGCAGGTCGGCTCGACGGTGGTAGGTTCCACCGAGGCGTACTCCGCCACCTTCTCGACCTGTTTCGGGGCGGCGTTCTTCCCGCGTCCGGCGGGCGTCTACGCCGATCTCCTGGTCAGGCGCATCGAGGAGTTCGGCTCCCGGGTCTACCTCGTCAACACCGGCTGGACGGGGGGCGGCTACGGCGTCGGCAAACGGTTCAGCATCCCGACCACGCGGGCCATCGTTCAAGCCGTCCAGAGCGGCGCCCTGGCCGATGCGCCCACGGTCCATCTCGACGCCCTGAACCTCGACATCCCGACGCAGGTTCCCGGCGTCGACCCCGCCGTCCTCAACCCGCGCAACACCTGGGACGACGGCGCGGCCTACGACGCGGCGGCGCGGTCGCTGATCCGGAAGTTCGCGGACAACTTCAGGAAGTTCGACGTGGACCCGGCGATCGTCGACGCCGGTCCGCGCGCTGCCTGAGCGACCCGGGGACCGTCCGGCCCACACCGCGATGATCGACCCCCTGCGAGGGCGCCCGGAACTGGCGCGGCTCCGGCGCGGCGTGGAGAAGGAGAGCCTGCGCGTCACCCCGACCGGCGCCCTGGCCCAGACCGCGCATCCGGCGGCGCTCGGCTCGGCGCTCACCCATCCGCGCATCACGACGGACTTCAGCGAGGCCCAGCTCGAACTCATCACCGGCGTCCACGACAGCGCCGAAGCGTGCATCACGGAACTCGAGGACATCCACCGCTTCGTCTACCGGCACCTCGACGAGGAGTTGCTCTGGGCGGCCAGCATGCCGTGCATCCTCGCCGACGAGGCGGACATCCCGGTCGGCCGGTACGGCACGTCCAACGTCGGGCGGTCGAAGACGGTCTATCGCATCGGGCTCGCCCACCGCTACGGGGCGCTGATGCAGACCATCTCCGGCATCCACTACAACTTCTCGGTGCCGGACACGCTCTGGCCCGCCGTCGCGGCCGCGCGTGGCGAGTCCCTGGACGACGAGACCCCGACGCGCGCCTACTTCGACCTGATCCGGAACTTCCGCCGCCGGTCCTGGCTGTTGCTCTACCTGTTCGGCGCGTCGCCGGCGGTGTGCAAGTCGTTCGTCCGCGGCGGTGCGCACGGACTCGAGTCCTTCGACGAAGGGTCGCTCTACCTGCCGGACGCGACCACGCTGCGCATGGGGCCGCTCGGCTACCAGTCGAGCGCCCAGGCGTCCCTGCACGTCTCCTACAACAGCCTGGCGGACTACGGAACGACCATCCACGAGGCGCTGGCCAGACCCTGGCCGCCCTACGCCGCCATCGGTCTCAAGGACGGGCGCGGCGAGTACCGGCAGCTCGGCACCGGGCTGCTCCAGATAGAGAACGAGTTCTACGGCACGATCCGGCCGAAACGCCGGACGCGCACCGGCGAGCGCCCCATCGCGGCGCTGCGCGACCGTGGCGTCGAGTACGTCGAAGTACGCTGTCTCGATCTCAACCCGTTCCTCCGCGTCGGCATCGACGCGCATGCCATGCGCTTCATGGACATCTTCCTGCTCCACTGCCTGCTGGCCGAGAGCCCGCCGGACAGCCCCGAGGAGTCCGAACGGATGCAGGCCAACCAGAGCGCGATCGTGGAACGCGGGCGCGCCCCCGGCCTGTCCCTGCTCGACGGCGGGCGTCGGCGGGACCGCACCGAGTGGGCGGCGGAGATCCTCGACGGGTGCGCCGAGGTGGCCGGCGCCATCGACGACGTCACCGGCAACGACCTCGCGCGCTACGCCGTGGAACTGCAGCGGCGCAAGGTCGCCGACCCGGAACGCACGCCGTCGGCACGCATCCTCGCGACCATGCGGCTCCGGCGCATGCCGTTCTACCGCTTCGCCATGAACCAGTCGGTGGCGCACCAGGGGTATTTCGACGAACACCCCATGCGCTCCGCCCGGGTCGCGATGTTCGAGGCGTTGACCGAGCGGTCGGTCGCCGACCAGGCGCGCATGGAGGCGAGCGACACGGAGACCTTCGACGCCTACGTCGCGCGCCAGCGGCTCGACACGGACGCCGGCGCCGGTCCGGAGTGAACTTCCTGGCGCACTGCCTGCTCGGTCACCCCCACGAGGCCCTCATGGCCGGCGGCTTCATCGGGGACTTCGTCAAGGGGCCCGTGCCGGAGACGTTGCCCGCGGAACTGCAGGCCGGCGTGCGCCTCCATCGCCGGGTGGACGCCGTGAGCAATCGGTTGCCGGGGATCCGCACGAGCGTGGGCCGCCTCGACCCCGAGCTGCGTCGCGTCGCGCCGGTGCTCCTGGACATTCTCGGCGACCACTGTCTCGCCACCCGGTGGGACCGCCACGGGCACGGCGACCTGGTGGCGTTCTCCGCATCGGCCTACGAGGCCATCGACGGTTATGCCTCGTACCTGCCGGACTCCGGCCGACGCTTCTTCCGCCGCATGCGGGAGGTCGACCTGTTCGTCCGTTACCTGGAGCCGGAGACGGCTGTGCGGGCGATGGAGTACGTTCTCGAGCGCCTGCGGCACGCGCACTTGGCCCCGAAGCTGGACGGGCTTGTCGGTGGGGAGTTACCAGCCCTGATGGACGACTTCGACGGTTACTTTCCGGAGCTTCGATCCGCCGTCTCCGCCTGGAAGGAAGAAGCCGGCTACGGGTGACCGTGCGTCAGACCGACCGCGCGCGCCATTGCATGACGGCGCCCGCCACCACGCCCGCGAAACCCAACAAGGCCCACACCGCGAGAGAGAGCCCCAGCAACGGCGGGGTCGCCGCGCAATCCGCCGTGCCCAGCGTCATCGCGCGCAACGCCTCGCCGGCCATGCCGGCGTCGATCAGGTAGTCGATGCCCGCGCCGCAGGCAGGCGCTTCGCCCGGCGGCAGGCTCTCGACCCAGAGCTGCCGGACAGAGAAGCCCCCGCCGACCAGCGCCGCGACGATCGTCACGAGCGGATAGATGCCGAGGCGCGGGTTGTGCGCGATGCCGCCCAGCGCGACCAGGCCGGCCACCATGAACCAGAAACGCTGCATGAGGCACAACGCGCAGGGCGCCATGTCGAAGCCGTGCTCGAGGACGGCCGCGAACACCAGCATGGCGGCCGTCCAGACGGTGACCAGAAGACCCCAGGTCGTCTTCGTCCAGTCCACGGTCAGTTGTCTTCCAGGATCATCGCCGCGCCCTTCTCTCCGATCATGATCGCGGGGGCGTTGGTGTTGCCCGACACGAGCGTGGGCATGATCGACGCGTCCGCCACCCGCAGGCCTTCGAGGCCCCTGACCCGCAGCCGTTCGTCGACCACGGCCTGCGGGTCGCTCCCCATCTTGCAGGTGCCGATCGGGTGGAACACCGTGCTCCCCGACCGGCGGCAGAAACCCAGGATCTCGTCGTCGGTCCGCACGTCCGGCCCCGGGAGGATCTCGTGGTCCCGGTAGCGCGCGAGCGCCGGCGCGTCCCCTACGCGCCGGGCGATGTTGATCCCACCGACGAGCGCATCCCGATCCACGCGTTCGCTCAGGAAGTTGGGGCGGATCGCCGGCGGGGCGGTCGGGTCCGCGCTATGGACGTGGATGGACCCCCGGCTCTCCGGACGGAGCTGGCACACCGACAGCATCATCCCCGGTTCCTTCTCGAGCGTGCCGCGCTTGCCGGCCGCGTAACTCGCGTGGGCGAAGTGGAACTGCACGTCCGGGGTCTCCAGTTCCGGCCGCGTGCGCACAAACCCGTGGGCGATGCCGGCCGTGTAGGTGAAAGCCCCCCGCCGCGCGGCCGCGTACTTCAGCGCCGCCACCGCGAAGCGCGCCCCGCGGGTCTCCTCGTTCAGCGTCCGGGCGCCCTTGACGCGCCATGCGACGCCGCTCGCGTAGTGGTCCCGGTAGTTCTCGCCCACGCCGGGCAACTCGTGGACGACCGGGATCCCGTGTTCGCGGAGCAGGTCCGGCTGCCCGATCCCGGACAGTTCGAGCAACTGCGGCGACTGGACCGCGCCGGCGGCCAGGACGACCTCCCTGCGCGCGCGGACTTCGACGGCGTTCCCCCCGTTGGAACGCCCTGCCCCGCCATAGCGCACGCCGACGGCGCGGCCGCCGTCGCACAGCACCGCGTGCGTCAGCGCCCGCGTGCGGATCGTCAGGTTGGACCGTCCGCGGGCCGGGTTCAGGAACGCGCGCGCCGTACTGTGCCGCCGCCCGCGCTGCTGGGTCACCTGGTAGTAGCCGAAGCCTTCCTGGGACGCCCCGTTGTAGTCGGGATTCTTCGCGTAGCCGATCTCGCCGCCCGCCTCGACGAACGCGTCGAGGAGGGGGTGACGCTCGATCATGTCGGCGACGTTCAGCTCGCCGCCATCGCCCCGGTACTCGTCCCCGCCCCGCTCGAAGCGCTCGGAGCGCTTGAAGAACGGCAGCACCTCGTCGTACGACCACCCGCGGTTGCCGAGTTGCGCCCAGGTGTCGTAGTCGAATGCCTGGCCCCTGACGTAGAGCATGCCGTTGATCGAACTCGACCCGCCGAGCACCTTGCCGCGCGGAATCGGGATGCGCCGGTTGTCCGTGCCGGGCTCCGGTTCGGTGTCGAAGCACCAGTTGACGCTCGGGCGGTCGATCATCTTCCAGAAGCCGACCGGCACGTGGATCAACGGGCTCCAATCACGGCCTCCGGCTTCGAGAAGCAGCACGCTGTTTGCCGGATCCGCGCTCAGCCGGTTCGCCAGCACGCAGCCGGCGGATCCCGCACCCACGACGATGTAGTCGAACTCTTCCACGAACCCTCCCGTTTCTGCCGTGCCAGAAGATACGTTCCGGCGTCGCGGTATGCTAGACGGGCGGCACCGCCGTTCCCCCGTACCTGCCCGGGACCGTCCTTCGATGCAGATGATCGACATCCCGTCGCTGCGCTCCGCCGACATGCCGGAGCGCGAAGCGGGCTTCTGGAAGATGACCGGTCCGGGCGCCGTCATGGTCGGCATGGCCGTCGGTTCGGGAGAACTCATCCTCTGGCCGTGGATCACCGCGAAGTTCGGCGCCGAGATGATGTGGGCGGCCGCCCTCGGGGTGTTCCTGCAGCTCTGGATCAACATCGAGATCGGCCGCTGGGCCGTCGCCACCGGCGAGAGCGCCTTCACCGGCTTCGCCCGGATGTCCCGCTTCTGGGTGTTCTTCTTCCTGACCCTGCTCTTCGTCGGCGCGTTTCTCCCGGGCTGGGGGCTCGCGGCGGGGACCTCCATCAAGATCCTGTTCTTCGGCACCGACGGACCGGGACCAGACTGGGCGTGGACCGCGCTCGTCTTCGCGCTCGCACTCGCCATCGTGTTCGGGCCGAAACGCATCTATGCGTCCGTAGAGCGCTCGATCATCTGCATGGTGCTCGTGATCGTCGGCGGCCTGCTCGTGGTGGCCTTCAGCGTCGGGACGCTCGGCGACGTGTGGACGATGCTGAAGGGCGTGGCGAACGTCGGGCACATCAGCCTCGACGAGGAGTTCACGTTCAACCGGTTCTTCGGCGCCTTCGTGTTCGCGGGCGCGGGCGGGGTCGGGAACCTCTACTACGCGTACTACCTGCGCGACAAGAACATCGGCATGGGCGCGCGCATTCCCGTGCTCCTGAATCCCCTGCGGCAGGCGCAGCGCGGCGACAGCGAGATCGGCTACCGCTTTCCCGCGACGGCCGAGAACGTCAACCGCTTCCGTGCCTGGTTCCGCTTCGTCGTGCAGGACAGCGTCGCGTACTTCTGGCTCGCCAACACGTTCACGATGTTCCTGTTCATGTTCGGGGCGCTCGTGGTGCTGCACCCGCTGGGCATCGTTCCCCAGGAGAGCCAGCTCGTCTGGGACCTCGCCATCATCCTCGAAGGGACGATGGGCGTCGGCGGACGACAGCTCTTCCTGATCATTGGCATCGCGGCCCTCTTCTCGAGCGTGCTGACCGGACTCGACGGGGGCGTACGGCTCTGGGTGGACCTGCTGCACACCAACTTCCCGTTCGCGCACCGCTTCGCCGCGAACAAGCTGTACTTCGGGTTCGCCCTCGGCCTCTCCGCGATCGGTGTCGCAGCGACCTGGGTTTTCGGGACGTTCGACATCACTGCCCTCGACTTCTTCTTCATCAGCGCCACGATCGCCGGCTTCTCCATGGCGGCCTACGTCCCGATGGTGCTGTACATGAACCTGCGCCACCTGCCGGTGGAAGTGCGTCCGAAGCCGATTAACATTGTCATGGTGTCGATCGGCGCCGCCACCTACATCAGCTTCGCCGTGTACACGGTAGGATCGAAGGTCGCCGAGTGGATGACCTGAACGTCAACACCCAAGCAGAGGGGAATGGAATGCACCTGCAACATCGAATCCGCTTCCTCGCCGTCGCTGTCGCGGCGCTCGCCGCCCTGGCGGCGCCGGCCGCGTTCGCGAACGCCAGTCCGATGCCCATGGCGGAGCCCGAGAGCGTCGGCATGTCGAGCGAGCGCCTCCTGCGCATCGGCGAAGGCATGCGCCGGATGATCGACGACGGGAAGATCCCCGGGACGGTCAGCCTCGTCGCCCGGCGCGGCAAGGTGGTGCACTTCGAGACGAACGGCCTGCGCAACGTGGATGCCGGACTGCCGATGGAGCACGACACGATCTTCCGGCTCTACTCGCAGAGCAAGGTCGTCACCGGCGCCGCGGTGATGATCCTCTTTGAGGAGGGGCACTTCCTGATGACCGACCCGGTGTCGAAGTACTTGCCGGAATTGGCCGACATGGAGGTCTACCTGGGTGAGCAGGACGGAGAGATCGTCACCGAGCCGGCCGGACCCATCACGATCCAGCAGCTCGCGACACACACCTCGGGGCTCACCTATGGGTTCATCCCGACGCCTGTCGGGAAGATGTACACCGAGAAGGGCGTGGTCGCGACCGGCACGCCGCTGCCCATCGAGGGGGAAGACGAGACCGTGGCTCCGCCCGCCTCGCTCAAGGAGTGGAGTGAGCGGCTGGGAACCGTGCCGCTGGTCGCCCAGCCGGGGACCGAGTGGCACTACAGCGTCGGCATGGACGTGCTCGGGCGCCTGGTGGAGGCCGTGTCCGGGATGTCCTTCGGAGAGTTCCTGCGCGCACGCCTTTTCGACCCGCTCGGGATGCCCGACACGGGCTTCTACGTCCCCGACTCCAAGGTCGCGCGCTTCGCGGCGAACTACGGCCCCGCCGAAGGCGGCGGCATGACGCTGATCGACGATCCCGAAACCAGCGCCTACCGCGAGCCTCCGGCCCTGGAGATGGGTGGAGCGGGCCTCGTCGGCACCGTCGGGGACTACTTCAAGTTCGCGCAGATGCTCGTGAACAAGGGGGAGTTCCAGGGCACGCGCATCCTCGGCAGGAGGACCGTGGAATTCATGACGGCCAACCACCTGACGCCCCTGTTTCCCGACGATCCCATGACCTCGCTGCGGAGCCAGTTGGGGGCGTCGGCGCGGCAGTGGGGCATAGGTTTCGGGATCACCGGCTCGGTCGTGACGAATCCCGCCACCTCGGGCCTGCCGGTCTCGACGGGGACCTTCGGCTGGGGCGGCGCCGCCACCACGGGATTCTGGGTCGACCACGAGGAGGAGATCGTCGGCATCGTGCACACCCAGCTCACGCCCAGCGGGACGTACCCGGTGCGGGAGCTCATGCAGCAACTCACCTACCAGGCCATCATCGACTGACCCCGGGGAGCCCGACATGACCACCCGACTCACCGTCACCAGCCTCGCGTGGCTGGGCGCGACGCTGCTTGCGGCGCTTCTCACGGCACTTGCGACCACGCCGACCGCCCGCGCCGACGCCGGCGACATGCCGATGGCCGAACCCGAGAGCGTCGGCATGTCGAGCGAGCGCCTGCAGCGGATCGGCAAGGGCCTCGGCCGGCTGATCGACGCCGGCCATATTCCGGGAACGGTCTCCCTCGTCGCCCGGCGCGGGAAAGTCGTGCACTTCGAGGCGGCCGGCCTGCGCAACGTCGAGGCCGGGCTCCCGATGGAGCGGGACACCATATTCCGCCTCTACTCGCAGACCAAGCCCGTCACCGGCGCCGCCGTGATGATGCTCTTCGAGGAGGGGCACTTCCTGATGACCGATCCGATCGCGAAGTACCTGCCGGAGTTCGCGGAGATGGAGGTCTACCTCGGAGAGCAGGACGGCGAGATCCAGACCGAACCGGCGTCGCCCATCACCATCCAGCAACTGGCGACCCACACCGCGGGACTCACCTACGGCTTTTTCCCGACGCCCGTTGGGAAGATGTACGCGGACGTGCTGGATGCACCCAGCGAAAGCTCGCCACCCGACGGCCTCGAGGCATGGGTCGCAGCTCTCGCCGAGCTGCCCCTCGTGGCCCAGCCCGGCACGGAGTGGCACTACAGCGTCGGCATGGACGTGCTCGGCCGGCTGGTGGAAGTGGTGTCCGGCATGTCCTTCGGGGAGTTCCTGCAGCAGCGCATCTTCGCTCCCCTCGGCATGGTGGATACCGGCTTCCATGTGCCGGATGACAAGCTCGACCGCTTCGCCGCCAACTACACGCCCACCGCGGACGGAGGGATGCAGCTCGCGGACGCGCCCGAAACCAGCTCCTACCGACGACCGCCCGCGGTCGAGATGGGGGGTGGGGGCCTGGTCGGGACGGTCAGCGACTACCTCAGGTTCGCCCAGATGCTCGCCAACAAGGGCGAGTACGGCGGCCAGCGACTGCTCGGCCGCAGGACCGTCGAGTTCATGACGTCCAACCACCTGACGCCGAACTTCCCGGACGACCCGATGACCACCCTGTTCGGCATGCTGGGCGCGGGGGACCGGGCCTGGGGCGTCGGCTTCGGCATCACCGGGTCGGTCGTCACGAACCCGGCGACATCCGGACTGCCGGTCTCGAAGGGCACGTTCGCCTGGGGCGGGGCGGCAACGACCCACTTCTGGGTGGATTACGAGGAGGACCTGGTCGGCATCGTGCACACGCAGTTGCTGCCGGACGGCACCTACCCGGTCCGCGACCTCATGCAACTGCTGACCTACCAGGCCATCGTCGACTGACCGGCGCGGAGGAACCTCCCATGCGCAGAACAGCACTCTCCGTCATCGCCACGGCCCTGCTGGCCGCCGGCGCCGCGGCCCAGGTGCCCGAGACCGACGCCGGCTTCGCCGTCTTCGGCAACGAGCAGATCTACTACGAGAGCACCGGCAGCGGCGACGCCGTGGTGCTCTCCCACGGCGCGGGAGGCAGCCATGCCATCTGGATGCACCAGACGCCCGTCCTCGCGGAGCACTACCGCGTCGTCACCTGGGATCAGCGCGGCTGGGGCAAGTCCACGGACACCGCGGGCCGCGCCGGCGATCCGAACACGGCCGTCGACGACCTCCGCCGCCTGCTTGACCATCTCGGCATCGAGAAGGCCCACGTCATCGGCCAGTCCATGGGCGGTTGGGCGGTCGCAGGGTTCGCGCTGCGCCACCCCGAGCGGACGCTCTCGCTGACGCTGGCCAACACCTACGGCGGCCTCACCACCGAAGCGATGGACGAGTTGATGACCTCCGAGCAGATCCAGGAGCGGCAGGCACGAGGCCGGCCCTCCGACATCGCGGATCCCGCTCGGGCGTTCCAGTACCGCCAGCTCAGCCGCCTCGCGCCGCCGAGGCCTCCGACGGACCTTGGCGAGCGGCTGTTCGACGCCGGCTGGGACCTCGAGGCGGCCAGGAAGACCACGGTACCGATCCTCATCGTCACGGGACCCCACGACTGGATCTTCCCGCCGGAGATGATGCGGATGCTGGACGCGGAACTGCCGACGAGTCGTCTGGTGGAGATTCCGGACGCAGGTCACTCGCCGTACTTCGAGTTTCCGGACGCGTGGAACCAGGCCGTGCTGCAGCACCTTGGAGGCTGACGCCTGAACTGGCGCATCTGGGCAGAGTGCGATCACGATTCAGGCGAGATAGCTGCTCAAAGAGACAATGAGGATGCCTCGGTAGTCTCCCTGCGCCAACATCGCGCGATCTCCGGTCACGACAAGCTGCGCACCGGCCGCGAGCGCGCACTCCAGAATTCGATTGTCGGGTTCGTCGGCAAGCACGGCCAGCCGCTCCGTCGGCTCGACGAACTCGGCCGCCTCGGAAAGAAAGACGGCAACGCGCGCCAAGGCCTCTCGATCATGGTCGAACTTCCGGGCGAGCACGGAGAGGAGTTCGTCGAGAACGGCCTTTGACAGGGCGAGGGAGTCTTCGCCATCAACAACCCTTCGCAGTGCCTCGTCGCCTCGGCCGCCTGGAAGGGCGAGAGCGGACACCAGCACATTCGTATCGAACACGACCTTCACGTCCGAAGGTACCGCTCCAAGTCTTCTTCGCTCAGGATCCCCTGCTCTTTCGCCTTCCTGCTCCAATAGCCTTGCAGGCCTTGCAGTTCCTCGCGCAAACGTGTGGCGCGTGCGTCCCGCAGGGCGTCTTGGACGACGCCGCTCAACGTCTTGCCTTCCGCGCGGGCTATCTGCTCTGCCGCACGAGCTAGGTCTGGAGGCAACGAGACAGTCTTCTTGACGGCCTTCATCCTGTTCTATCCTGTTCAGTGGGCGGGTAGGAAATAATCATACCCCAGTCCGCAGCCGCCTCGCCCTGAGTGGTGCCCCGGACAAGTGGCGCCCCGGACCTGCGCTCCGCGATGCCGGCATGGTATGTTCGCCGCCCCCCAATCACTCGACGGATCCCCAAGCGTGGCCTACGACAAACCCATCCCCCCCAAGGGGCTGCACACTCAGCCGTTCTGGGACGGCGCGAAGGAAGGCAAGCTGATGCTGCCCCGGTGCACGAGCTGCAATCGCGTGCACTGGTACCCGCGCCTCATCTGCCCGTTCTGCCACGCGACGGAGATCGAGTGGATCGAGGCCAGCGGGGAAGGCCGCATCCACACCTTCGCCGTGCAGCACCGCGCTTTCGGAGGCTGGGCGAAGGAAGTGCCCTACGTCACGGCCTACATCGACCTCGCCGAAGGCGATCGCATGATGACGGTGCTCCGCGGCGTCGACGCCGAGCGCCCCGAGACCATCGAGATCGGCGGGCTGGTGCGCGTCGAGTTCGAAGAGGCGGACGAGGACACGCACATCCCGTTCTGGCGCGTGGCGGAGGCCTCCTGATGGCAGCGAACCTGAAGAACGCCGCGGCCATCGTCGGCGCCGCGGAGTCGAACGAAATCGGCTACCCGGAGGAGCGCGGGCCCAAGGTCACGTCGCTCCAGCACCACATCGAGGCGATCAAGAACGTCACCGACCTGACCGGGATCCCGATCTCGGACATCGAGGGCGTCTTCTCGACCGGCTGGTCGCAACAGCTCGCGGAGCACCTCGGCATCCGCCCCCATTACCTCGACACCACGACGGTGGGTGGCTGTTCCTTCCAGGTCCACGTCCACCACGCGCTGGCGGCGATCCACGCCGGGATCATCGACATCGCCCTGGTGAGCCATGGGCAAGCCGGCTGGTCGTACCGAGGCGCGGGTGGGGGCGGACGACCGGTTGCCGGCGAGATCGATCCCGGCACCGAGATGACGATGCCCTACGGCGTGTTCGGCGCGCCGTCGAACTACGCGCACGCCATGGTGCGCCACATGCACCGCTTCGGGACGACGGCGGAGGATTTCGCCCACGTCTCGGTCGTGACGCGCCAATGGGCGATGCTGAACCCGCGGGCGCTCATGTTCTCGAAGGACACCAACCCCTTCGGCGGCCCAATCACCGTGGCTGACGTGATGGAAGCCCGGCTGATCGCCTGGCCGCTGACGCTGTTCCACTGCTGCCTCGTGACCGACCACGGCGGCGCGGTGATCGTCGCGCGTCCCGAGATCGCCAAGAGCCTGCGCACGCGCCCGGTCTGGGTCGCCGGCGCCGGGGAGTCCATGGGTCACCAGAACATGCTCGAGATGGAGGACTTCACCGCCACGTCGGCCTCCCGCTCGTCCGCGATCGCCTACGAGATGGCGGGGCTCGGGCCGCAGGACATGGAGATGGCGATGATCTACGACTCGTTCACGATCACCGCCGCCATGACCGCGGAGATGCTCGGGCTCGCCCCGCGCGGCAAGGGATACACGCTCTGGAAGGAAGGGCACGCCGCGCCCGGCGGGCGCCTGCCGATCAACACCAACGGCGGCGGGCTGTCTTTCAACCACTCCGGCATGTACGGCATGCAGTTGCTCGTCGAGGCGTACCGGCAGCTCTCCGGTACGGCGGAGGACGGCGTGAACGGCATCGAGGGCAAGCAGACGAACGCCCGCACCTGCGTCGTGAACGGAACGGGCGGAACGCTTTCGACGACTGGGACGTTGGTACTGGCGTCGGACGAGTGACCTCATGAAACGCGTCGTCACCGGCCTGGTCGTCATCGCGGCCGTCGGGGCGATCGTCTACTGGTTGGCCACGCAGACGCGGGCGGGTCAGGATCTGGTGTTGGAGCGCATGGTCTCCGCCGTGATCGGAGCGCAGGCGCCGCTCGACGCCGACAGCCTGCACGTCTTCATCTGCGGCAGCGCGTCGCCCCTGCCGGCGCCGGGGCGGGCGCAGGCCTGCGTGGCGGTCATCGCCGGAGACGACCTGTTCCTCGTGGACGCGGGTTCAGGCTCCGCCCAGGTGCTGATGATCGGACGCATGCCGGTCGCATCCATGCGGGCCATCCTCCTGACGCACTACCACTCGGACCACATTGGCGCGCTCGGCGACCACAACATCAACTCCTGGGCCGCCGGCCGCGCCGCGCCGCTCGAAGTCGTGGGGCCCAAGGGCGTGGAAGAGGTGGTCGCGGGGTTCAACAGGGCGTTCGCCCTGGACGCCGCCTACCGCACCGAGCACCACGGCAGCGAGCTCATGCCGGCCGAAATCGGG
Source organism: Pseudomonadales bacterium (assembly GCA_022827245.1). Taxonomy (GTDB): domain Bacteria; phylum Pseudomonadota; class Gammaproteobacteria; order Pseudomonadales; family Azotimanducaceae; genus VXNE01. The sequence goes on from JAJDTI010000110.1 coordinate 33,766, forward strand.
GTGCTCGCGGCCCGAACCATTGAGCCCGGCCTCTTCCACGACGAGAACGGCCTGCGCATCCGGGCGTTCCCGGTGGACCACTCCCCGGTAGCCCCCGCCTTCGGCTACCGCTTCGACTACCGCGGCCGGTCGGTGGTCGTCACCGGAGACACGGTCGTCATCCCATCGCTCGAGCGGGCGGCCGAAGGGGCGGACCTGCTCGTCGCGGACGCGCTGGCGGAGCACCTGGTGCTGGCCCTCGCACGGGCCAACGAGGAGGTCAATCCCCGCAGCGCACAGATCCTGAGGGATGTCCTCGACTACCACGCCCACACCGGCGACATCGCCGCCCTGGCGGAACGCGCGAGGGTCCGACGGCTCGCCCTGTATCACCTCGTCCCCACGCCGGCGAACGCCTTCATGGAGGACGTGTTCCGGCGCGGTCTGCCCGATGAGGTCATATTGACGATCGACGGGATGCGCTTCGAGCTGCCCGTCGGGTCGGACGAGGTCAGGGTGTCGGACTGATCGCGCGCGCCTCGCGACGGGCGATCCCGGACACTAACCCCCTCCCAAGCTGTCCAGCGCCTCCCTGAGTTTCCTCACGCCAACCGCGAGGTCCCGCTCCGGGAGGGAGGCGTATCCGGCAAGCAACTCCACACACTCCGGTGGCCGCGCATAGCATTGCGCGGCGGAGTAGATACCGACGCCGCGCCTCCGGCAGGCCCGGCGCAAGTCCGCGAAGCGGTCGGCGGGGAGTCCCGGGATGCGCAGCAACGCATGAGTGCCCGCACTCACCCCGGCCAGTTCCACACGTGTGCCGAGTTCGCGCCCGAGGGCTTCCAGGAACGCCGCGCGTCGGACCGCGTACCGCTTGCGGGCGCGCCGGACGTGGCGCTCGAGCCAACCGCCGCTGATGAAGTCCGCAAGCACCAACTGTTCGAGACTCGACGTGTCGCGGTCCGCGATGGCCTTGAGCCGCTGGAAGGCGTCGACGAGATCCTCGGGCACGACGGCCCATCCGATCCGGAGCGCCGGAAACAGCATCCTCGACGCCGTGCCGAGATAGATCACCTGCCCCTCCGCATCGAGCGAGTGCAGGCATTCGATGGGGCGGCCCTCATGCCGGAACTCGCCATCGTAGTCATCCTCGAGTACGACGGTCCCATGCTGCCGGGCCCAGTCGAGCAGGAGCAGCCGTCGCGAGAGCGGCATCACGGCTCCGGTGGGAAACTGGTGAGAGGGCGTGACGCATACGGCCTTCGCAGCCTCGAGTTCGGCGGCCAGTTCCGCTTGCATGCCCGCCGCGTCCACCGGGACGTGGACGACGGAAGCGCCACAGGCACGCAGGCAACTCCCGTACCCCGCGTAGTGCGGCTCCTCGACGACCACGCGGTCACCCGGGTCGACCAGCAGGCGCAGGCATAGGTCGATCCCCTGCTGGGAACCCTGGGTGACCACGATCTGCTCCGGCCGGCATGTGAGACCGCGGGCGCGCGCCAGGTAACCGGCCAGGGCCTCGCGCAGTTCGGGCGAGCCGCCGGGCGGTTGATAGCCCGTCGGAGCCCGCGACAGGCTGCGGGCCCGGCGCCCCACGAGCCGTGCCCAGGCGTTCAGCGTCTCCTGCTCGTGCCCCGCTCCCGCGAATCGGAACTCGTAGCGGAGGGCCTCGCGGCGCTGGTCTCCAAATCCGCGTCCCGGCGAACCATCGCGCGCGAGCCGCGCTCCGAGAGAAGAGAGCTTGCGTCGCCCGTCGCCGCGACGGCTGTCTCGTCCGCTCGCCGGCACGCCACCCGCCAGCGAGTCGACGACGTACGTCCCGGAGCCGACCCGCGTCTCCACGTAACCCTCGGCCGCCAGTTGGTCGTAGGCGTAGAGCACCGTGTTGCGGGACACGCCCAGGTCCGCGGCGAGTGCCCGGGACGACGGCAGCTTGCTGCCCGGGGCGATCCGCCGTTCCAGTATGGCCTCGCGCAACGCCGTGTAGACGCTCCGGTTCAGCGGACGATGCGGGTCCAATACCAGTTGGAGCATCGACTCAAATTGGTACTACCGATTTGCGTTATTCTGGATCTTTCCATGAGTCCATGTCGAGGCGAGACTGCCTCCCGATCCGTAGTGGAGGGCGCGTCCGTGGTCTGGCAGGGAGAGGTCCGTTCCGTGCATCTCGCGGAGGATGGGGGCGCGCGCATGCGGTCCCCCGACGTCATCGAAGCGATTGCGGGCCAGGGGGTTCGCGGAGACCGGTATTGTCTTGGCAGGGAGTCGGGGCACTTCTCGTCGTCCAAGGGCGCGCGCCGCCAGATCACGCTTTTCGAGCACGAAGTGCTGGCGACCGTGCTGCGAGACCACAACCTGAAGCTCGCGCCCGCAGAGTGCCGCATGAACATCGTCACTCGCGGCGTCCCGCTGACCCACCTCGTCGGGCAACGCTTCCGTGTGGGTGCTGCGGTACTTCGCGGCCTGCAGCTGAACGAGCCCTGCGCGCGCCTCAACGAGCTGGCCCGCAAGCGGCTGATCAAGGCGCTCATCCACCGCTGCGGCCTCTTCGCCGAGATTCTCGCCGGCGGCGAGATACGTCCGGGGGACCCGATCACGTCGCTCGATGCGTAGCGATACGATGTTCACGAGGCGATTGGCCATGCACGATGATCGACGGAAGCGCCGCACCGACACGAAGCCGAGCGTGCGCATGACGGCTCCCGCCGGTTCCGGCGCCGGCCTGGCCGGACTGGCGATGCTGCTGGCCGGTGCGGTTTTCGCCGAACCGGAGGAGACTTCGGACCGGTTCCGGGACTGCTCGTCCTGTCCCGAGATGGTCGTGGTCCCGGCCGGGGACTTCCTGCGCGGGTCGCCACAGGACGAACCGGGGCGCAGCCTCGACTCCCGCAACCACGACGAAGACGACGTCGAGGGCCCGGGCGGGAAGCGCGTTCGGGTCTCCGTGCCCGCGTTCGCGCTCGGGGTGTTCGAAGTGACGAACGGACAATTCATCCAGTTCGTCAGGGACACCGGCTACGAGATGCCGGGCGGCTGCTTCTCCGATGCGAACCAGGACGGCGTCTGGACCCGCGAAGCGGAAGGCACGTGGAACAATCTCGGACGGGAGTTCCGTCTCGACTACCCCGCCTCCTGCGTCGACCGGCACGCTGCGAATGCCTACCTGCACTGGCTCGGGCTGCGTACCGGCGCCCGGTACCGGCTGCCGACGGAGGCGGAGTTCGAGTACGCGCTGCGTGCGGGCAGCGACACCATCTACCACTTCGGGGACGACCGGGAACGGCTCTGCGAGTACGGCAACGTCCCCGACCAGTCACTGAACGCGGTCTCGCCCGAACAGGTCACGGCAGCATGCAGCGATGGCTTCGCGGACATGGCGCCGGTCGGGCAGTTCAAGCCGAACGCCTTTGGTCTGCATGACATGACGGGCAACGTCTGGGAGTGGCTGCAGGACTGCTACGAACGCAGCTACGCCAACGTGCCCACCGACGGCTCCGCGCTACGCAAGGAGGATTGCGGCGCGTACAGCATCCGCGGCGGTTCCTGGGGGTACGACCTGCCGAGCCTGCGGTCGGCCGACCGCAGCGACGACCCGCCGGATGTGCTGTTCGACGGCATCGGGTTCAGGGTCGCCCGAGACCTCGCGTCTGAGCCGAACGTGCCCGACTGGCACCTGCGCGTGTTCGAGAACAGGGCCTACCGGGTGTCGGTCCTGTATCCCGCTTCGTACACCACCGTCGTGGAAGGGACGGACAAGCTGCTCAGCGTGGCGTCGCCCTATGGCGTCCCGCGGATGGACCTGGGAGCAACGCCGGATGCCGGCACCGACGTGGCGGAGTTGGCGGAGGCGTACGTCGCCTCCCTGCTGGCGGTGGGAGACGAGCAACGCGCTTTTCCAAGGCCTTCGGACGGCGAGGGACCCGACCCGGTCTCCGACGCGGATACCGCCATGCTCCACGGCGATGTCGCCGCCGAGCAAGTCACCGTCGACTGGCGGGCGCCCGACTCTCAGGCAGAACTGCGCACATTGGTGCTCAGCGTGCCCGACGCCGCGCGTGGCCGGATCACGCTCTACCTCACGGGGACGCTGCGCCACGACTGGGAGGACCTGCGGCGACTGGCCTACACGCTCCGCGTCAGCCGGTAGGCCCCCGGATCCTGCGGCGCCAGGGTTTGCCTTCCGGGTCTCGGCGGTTCATGTGAGCCCTCGATGTCTCTTGCCGCCGCGCCTCAGTCTGTGTACACACGTTCGTATTTACAAGGGTGCCGGATCCGCCTACACTCCAGGTCGAACCGAGCCGGAGACCCTCCGGGTAGCCCGCAATGAGTGAGCCAGAACCCATCGTCAAGTCCACGCGCCTGTTCCGCAACGGCAACAGTCAGGCGGTTCGCATCCCGAAGGCGCTTGCGTTCGACACCGTGGACATCGAAGTCGAGATCGAGCGCCGGGGCGACGAGTTGATCGTGCGGCCTGCCAGGCGCCCGCTTACCGGTCTGGGCGCCGCACTGCGCAAGCTCGCGCCTCACTTCCGGGGATTCGTCCGCGAACAACCCATACAGGGTCAGCGTGACTGGACGCCGTCTCGGGCGGATAGCGAGGAACGACGCGGGCCCGGGAAATCATGAGGTACATGCTCGACACGAACATCTGCATCTACGCGATCCTCGGGGGCAGCCGACATCTGGACCGACGCCTGGACGAGTGCAGTGCGGGCGATCTCGTCATCTCGGCGGTGACACTCGGGGAGCTTGAGGTCGGGTTCGCCAGGAGCGCCGATCCCAACCTGACGCGGAGCGACGCCTCTGTGGTGCTCTCCTCGATCGCAGTCATGCCTTTCGACGCCGCCGCCGCAAGGGCTTTCGGGCGCATACAAGCCGTGGCGCCCTCTCGGCGCGGCGCTTACGATCGGCAGATAGCCGCCCACGCGGTTTCGTTGGGGGTGACCCTGATCACGAACAACGAGAGGGACTTCCACGGCATCCCGGAGGTCGTGATCGAGAACTGGACTCGACCACCGAGCCCCTGAGCGTCCGGCGGGCGCCGGCGTCCGACTACCGTTTCGACAACCGCGACCGATCCCTCCTCGGCAGCGGGCGCTCAGTAGTACTGGTTCGTCCCCGCGGCCCGCACCTTCGCCATGCGCGGCAACTGCGGGCCCTCCGAGCGGTAGCCCTGCCAGGCCTCCCGGCCGACGAGCCAGGCCAGCTCGCTGCCGAACTCCTCGACCGTTTCGTCCGGCATGTCCGAATAGTCCTCCGCCGGGTTGACGTAGTTGCGGCAGAAGGCGAGGGCCACGTGCGCCCGCTCGCCGGCGCTCGTCTTCGGGACGGTCCCGTGCCACGTGTTGCCGTGGAAGACGATCAGCGACCCGGCCGGCGCCTCCACGGCCATCCCGAAGTCGTCGTCGGCCGGCCCGCCCATCATCTGGGGCTGGTCCACGGCCGATGGATGGCGGCAGAAGCGGTGGCTGCCGGGCACCATGTAGAAGGTCCCGTTCTCGCGCGTGTAGTCCGTCAGCACCCACGAGATGTTGCACACGTTTCCGTACGCCGGGAGCGGCCCCGGCATGCCCGTCGAGTCGTTGTGGAGGAGCGTCGTCCCTACCTCGCCGTTCTTGTAGAAGGCGACGGTGGAGTAGAGCTGCCGCGTGGCGCCCAGCATGTAGCGGCCGAAGACGGACGAGTAGGGATTCATGAGCGACTCGACGAATACCCGGTCCTTGGCCGCCAGGTGAAAGAGCTGACGCCCACCCGCCGGACGGGTCTCCGCCTTCTGCAGGTTGATGTCGACGGCGTCCGCGCTCTCCTTGGCGATCAGGCGGAACACCGCGTCCCGCATGCGCTCGAAGAACGCCTGCGGCGCGGCGCGGTACGGCTCGACGACGGTCAGCCCGAACGCCTCCAGTTCCAGCAGGTTGCGCTCCAGGCCCAGCGCACGCGCCTCCCGCATGGCATCGTTCAGCCCCTCGGTGGCGGGCCAGTCCCCTATCTCCATCGCGCTCCCTCCTGGTTCGCTTCGAGACCGCCGCTCAGCCGGCTTCGTCCTCCCAGGGATCGTAGCCGCCGAAGCTCCAGAGGTTGCCTTCGGGATCCCGGCACCCGTAGCCCCGGCCTCCGTAGTCCTTGTCCTCCAGGGGCATCACGACGTCCGCGCCCGCCTCGACCGCCCGCGCGTGGTGCGCGTCCACGTCCATGACGATCACGTACGGGCTCTGCGACACCGGGGCATCGGCGGATTCGGGCGGCCGCTGCATCTGTCCGAACTCGTCTTCACGGGCAGAACCCAGCATGATCATGCCGTTGCCGAAGGTGAGCTGGGCGTGCGCCACGCCACCTTCCCCGTCCGGCACGACGAAATGACGCCGGAAACCGAATGCCCGCTCCAGCCAGTCGATCGCCGCGTGGGCGTCTCGATAGCGCAGCGTCGGGACGATGGTGGCGGTGGTGGTCTTCGCCAGGTCGCTCATGGTCGCGGATCCGTTCCGAGGGGCCGCGCAGAATACTCCAGCCCGTCGCCCGAAGACACGCGGGCCCGAGGCCTCAGCCGCCCGCGGGCGCAGCCGCCTGCCGCGCCACGAACCGGGTCACCGACGCCCGGTTCCAGTACCAGCCCGCGATGCCCATCACCACGTTCGTGACGGCCGTGGCGACGAAGATGCCGATGTATCCCCACAGCGCATTGCCCACGATGCAGAGCGGGACGTAGAACACGAACGTGCGCACCACCGAGATCGTGAGCGCCGGCATCGGCTTGCCGCGCGCGTTGAAGCACGCGATCGCCACCTGCATCACGCCCATGCCGCCGATGCTCGGCGCGACGATGAGGAAGAACGCGACCGCCACCGCCACGACCACGGCGTTGTCGTCGATCAGCGACACCAGGAACTCCCCGGACAGCGCGAGCACCGCGAAGGTGAACAGGCCCCAGAGGACGCAGAAGCCCTCGGTCATCTTGAGGGCCGACTTGACGCGGTCGAAGCGGCGTCCGCCCCAATTCTGCCCCACGAACGGCTCGATCGAGGACGACGCTGACCAGAGGATCATGTGGGCCAGCATCTCGACCCGCGCCGCCACGTTGAAGCCCGCCACCACCTCGTGGCCGTGTCCCGCCAGCAGGCGCGTGACGATCAGCATCGAGACCGGGTTGATGAGGCCGCTCGCGATGGCGGGACCGCCGACGTGCAGGATCGCGCGCCAGGAATCCCACAGTCCATCGAGCGAACGACGGAGGATGCGCGCCCGGGACATGACGATCATGTAGACCCAGACGCTGATCACGCGCGACGCCACGTAGGCCCACGCTGCGCCGGCGATGCCCAGGGCGGGCAGTCCGAACCACCCGAAGATCAGGATCGGGCAGAAGATCACCTGCAGGATCGAGCCGACGGCCATCACGATCCCGGGACTCGCGGCCCGGCCCGTGGCGCGGAGCAGCGTCGAGCCGACGATCGACAGCAGGAAGAACGGCACGCCGAGCATGTAGACGCGCAGGTATTCGATCGTCATGTCGCGCACCACGCCCGTCGCGCCGAGCGCCGTGACGATATGGGGCGCAAACACCGCGCCGAGGATGCCGAGGACGATGCCTACCAGCAGCCCGAGGAGCTGGGCGTGCGTGGCGAGCAGGGCCCCCCGCTCCCGGTCCCCGGCCCCCATGGCCCGCGCGATCACGGACGACGCACCCGTGCCGATGCCCCCGGCGAACGCGAACAGCGTGATGGTGATGGGAAACGCGAACCCCATCGCGGCCAACGCCTCGGTACCGACCATCCCGAGGAACACCGCCTCGCCCACCTGGGCGGCGTTCAGGGCGACCGAGCCGACCGCCATGAACGATCCCAGGCGCCAGAGGTGTCCCCCCACGCCGCCGCCGGTGAAACCGGCGACGCGCGTGGTGCGTGGCGGTGCCGCCATCAGCGGTCGACGCGCCGACGACAGGGGGTGTGCGGGAACAGCGGGTCCATCTCGCGGGTACGGAAATCCCTCGTCGGGAAGCGGGGCTCGGCGCTTCCGTGCAAACGCGACACGGTATCCTGTCCGCGTTCACCAAGCCAGCCTGCCCGGAGGTCCTGCATGAGGTCCCCACGCCGTCGGCCGAGCCTGCTGCTCGTCGGCTGCTCAGCACTCCTGTTCACGACCGCATCCCTGGCGGACATACCGCGCGAGCAACGGCTGCAGATCGTGCTGACGGACTTCCTGCAGGAGCGTCCGACGGTTCCGGGAATCATGGTCCGCCTGAGGTCCGACACGATGGGGCTCGACTGGATGGGCGCGGCCGGCGTGGTCGACCGCGAGTCGGGGACACCCATCCGCCCCGACCAGCCGGCCCGGCTCGCCAGCACGACGAAGACCTATGTGGCTGCCGCCGTCCTGCGCCTTGCCGAACAGGGGAAGCTCGCACTCGATGATGCGATCTCCAGCCACCTGTCGAAGTCCCTGAATGGAATCCTCCAGGCCGACGGCTATCGGACCGGCGAGATCACCGTCAGGCACCTGCTGACACACACCGGCGGCATCGCGGATCACCTCGTCGACGCCTTCCTGAACGCGCTCGTGACCGATCCCATGCGGGACTGGTCCGCGGAAGGGATCATCGCGTTCATGACCGGCGCCACGGATCCGCTCGGCCCGCCGGGGACGCGGTTCCTGTATTCGGACGGCGGTTACATCCTCCTCGGCGACATCCTGCGGCAGGCGACGGGGACCTCGATCGGCGCCGCGGTCCGCCAGTTGCTCCGCTTCGAGGAGCTGCGGTTGCAGGCGACCTGGTGGGAGGTCATGGAACCCGAGCCCGCCAACGTGGCCCCTCGGGTCAGCCAGTACTTCTTCGACGCCGACACCAGGGACTGGAACCCGTCCTTCGACCTGTACGGCGGCGGCGGACTCGTGGCGACGATGCCCGACGTCGCGAAGTTCTACGCATCCCTGTTCGCCGGCAGGGTTTCTCCGACCCGGCCACGCTGCGGACGATGCTGACGCCGGCGATTCCCGAGCGGGGCGGACCCCTGTCCAACATGCTGGGCCTCGGCGCCAATCAGTACTGTCACGGCATCTTCGCCAGCGAGCACGCCGGGTACACGATCTTCAGTCACCTCGGCGCCTGGGGTACGGCCGGCGGCTGCGTCCCGGGCCTCGACCTGTCGTTCGGCGTCTCGATCTCCGTCCTCGATACCGAGGGCCTGACGACCGAGCTGTTGCGCCGGCTCGTTGACGTTCTTGTCGAGTAACGCGCATGCGCCTCCACCTCGTCGACGGCACCTTCGAACTCTTCCGCGCGCACTACGCGCCGCGGCCGAGCCGGACTGCTCCGGACGGCCAGGACGTGAAGGCGACGGTCGGCGTCGCGGCGTCGCTCCTGCGCCTCATCGACGACCCGGACGAGCGGGCGACGCATCTCGCCGTGGCGTTCGACAACCCCGTCGAGTCGTTTCGCAACCGGCTCTTCGACGGCTACAAGACCGGGGAGGGCATGGATCCGGCCCTGGCCGCACAGTTCGACCTCGTCGAGGAAGTGACGGCCGCGCTCGGCATAGTGGTGTGGTCGATGGACGAGTACGAGGCGGACGATGCGCTTGCGACCGGCGCACGGCGCTGGCGCGACGATGTCGACCAAGTGCGGATCCTCACGCCCGACAAGGATCTCGGACAGTGCGTGGTCGGCACGCGGGTCGTGCAGGTGGACCGCATCCGCCGCCGCGTCATCGACGAAGACGGCGTGCGGGAACGGAACGGCGTGGCGCCGGCGAGCATCCCGGACTGGCTCGCGCTGGTCGGGGACACCGCCGACGGCATCCCCGGAGTCCCGGGATTCGGCGCCAAGACGGCGGC
>JAJDTI010000173.1 GCA_022827245.1 Pseudomonadales bacterium
CTCCCCGATCACGCTCGCCCGATCCGACTCCCGGACAGTCAACATCCCCTCCCCAGCATCCACTCGTAACAGCTCCCCTGCCGCCAAAAGGGGACACTTTAGCTTTGCAGAAAGGGGACATTACGGCTTTGGGCTAACACGCCGCGAACACCCGCGGAAACCGGGCGCCGACCCCGGTCCGCAAGCCTCCGGAGACCGCCCGGAACGCCCACCGGCCGCGCGTACGCGATCCTGGTGCCGCCACAAGGAATCGAACCCTGGACCTTCTCATTACAAGTGAGCTGCTCTACCGACTGAGCTACGGCGGCCGCGCGACTTCGAGCCGGCTCGAAGATGGGGGAGATTCTAGTGGATGGGGCATGGGGCGGCAACGCGACCGGCACCCTCCCGGCTCAGCGGCGCCGCGGCTTTCCCGGGCATCCGGCGCACGCCGCCAGGCGACCGCGGGACGCTTCACCGGGCGACCGCTACGCCCGCGCCGCCCATCCCCGGAACCGGGCCGCAGGGCGCGTGCCCGGCCGCGCCGGAGCCGGTCCCTCCGAGCACCACGTAAACCGTGTTCGCACGCTCGAGGGCCATTTGCCTGGCCGGGTAGCCGAACGCCGCCACGCGCTCCACGAGCCCCGCGGCCGCCTCCTCCTCTGCGAACACCCCCAGGGTGACCGCGTTCGCGAGCGGACCGGTGTCCACCACCTGCCCCGCGATCGACTGCCCTTCGAGCTCCCGCAGCACCCGCCGCGCCGCGTCCCGCGACGCGGCGGGCTCGATGTACACGACATGATCGGGGCGACCCCGCGCAACCACCTCGCGAACCTCCGCCCGCCCGCCATCGGCGTCGAGCCGGGTCGCGTGGGACAGGGCCTCGCGCAGGTTGGCGAACGTTTGGGAGGCGCTGCAGGCGTCCCGACCGCCTGGAGCGCTCGCGGAGCGGGCCGACGACCCGGCATCGGACGCCGCGAGGAACAGTACCGCGCCGAGCCCGATGTTCGCGGCAAGCAGTACCCAGAAGACGTAGCTCAGCGTCGTCGCACCGGATACCGCCCGCCGGATCATGGCAGGGCGAACTCCAGCCCGTCGAGGACGAGGTCGGGCTCCACGCGCAAAGCGAACGGCAGCCGCCCGGCGAGCAGTTCCGCGTCGCCGCCGGTCAGGAACACCGCCGGGGGGCCGCCGGCGACGCTCGCGAAACGTCCGACCGACGCCTCGATGAAGTCGAGGAGCATCGCCGTGGACCCGCGCCGCACGGCCTGGGCCGTGTTCCGCCCCGGGGCGAGGTCCGGCGCCAGGTCCCCCGCGACCCGGACCCCTGCCGTGTCCCGGGCGAGCGCGGCCGCCATCAGGCCGAGCCCGGGCACGATGTATCCGCCCTGGTGGCGACCGTCCGCGGCGACGAAGTCCAGCGTTGCCGCGGTTCCGAGGTCCACCACCGCGACGGCTCGCCGGACTGCGTTCCACGCGGCGACCAGCGCGAGCCAGCGGTCGACCCCCAGGCGCGCGGGCTCCTCGTACCCGCAGATCACCCCGGCAAGCTCCGGCGTCGTCTCCGCGAATTCGGGCCGTAGTCCGTAGGCGTCCTCGAAGCGCTCCGCAATGCCCTCCCGGTCACCGGCGACGCAGGCGACGCGGACACGGCGCGGGCGCTCCGGCAACGCCGGCGCATCGACGCCGCCGGACGCCCCGGCCATCGCTCCGAAGCGCCACTTGGTCCGGGTGTTGCCGATGTCGACGTCGAGGATCCCCGGTGCTAGCTCCGCAGCGATACCTCACCTCCGCTGAACTCGCGCTCGCCGCTCCCGGTGCGCAACCGCAGGGCACCGTCCGGGGCGACCCCGAGGACGACGCCCGCCACGGACTCCGACCCTGCCACGACCCGGACCGTCTCGCCATGGAAGCCGTGCAGCGCGTCGTACGCCGACCTGATCGGTTCGAACCCCTCGCGCTCGAAACGGCGGCACCGGTCGAACACCGAGTCGATGACCCGCCCGGCGAGGCGATTCCTCGACACGTCCGGGACCCGCTCGGTGACGTCCGCAACGCCCTGGTCCACTTCGCCCGCCACGATCTCCGCGCCGCCCACGTTGATGCCGATGCCGACAACGAGTTCCGGCGGTTCCGCCGCACGGGGCAGTTCCATCAGGATCCCGCTCAGCTTGCGTCCGTCGAGCAACACGTCGTTCGGCCACTTGAGTGCGACCCCGTGGAGCCCCACCGCCGCCAGCGCCTCCGCAACCGCGACGCCGACCACCAGGCTCACGGCGCCGACCTCGACCAGGCTGCGGTCGATGCGGATGCCGACGGAGAGGGCGAGGTTGCGCGCGAAAGGGCTGCGCCAGGCGCGGCCCCGGCGGCCCCGGCCGGCGGTCTGCACCTCCGCCAGCAGGGCGGAGCCGTCGATGCTCCCGGTCAACGCGCGGCGGACGAGTTCGGTGTTGGTGGAGGGGATGTGCGCGACCAGTTCCAGCGTCTGGAGCCAGTGCGCCGTAGCCGGTGCAAGGTGCGCGCGGATGCGATCCGCGGACAGCAGTTCGACATCGTCGGCCAGATACGCCCGGCCGCCCTCCGTGGAGACGCCCGCCGCGGCGAGCTGCCGCAGCAGGGCGGCGTCCGCGGGATCGACGGCCGCCTCGCGCCGCGCGGCGAGTGCGTCGAATACGCCCTGGAGTTCCATCCGCCCTTCCGCCCGCACCCCGTGGCGCGTTCACGCGCTCCCGAAGATCTCCTCGACGTGTCCCTTCGGCAGTGGCTGCGTGGCCTTCGACACCGCGTAAGTGAAGGCAACGGACACGGCCTCGCCCATCGCCGCGCAGGAGAACGGGTTCGGGCCCTCGGCGTGCAGCCACGCGACGACGTCGTACGCGACGCCGGAACCGAACCAGGCGGGGTCGAGGAGCTGCAGGTGCAGGACGAGGAACGTGAGGAAGCCGCTGACCAGGCCGGCATAGGCGCCCCTCCTGGTCACTCCGCGCCAGAGCGCGCCCACCACCAGGGGACCCGCGAAGGCCGCCATCATCCCGCCGTTCCCGATCCACACGATCAGTGCGATGTTCACGTCGATGAGGGCCCACGCCATGCCCATGCAGATGAGCAGCACGACGACGGTGCTCACCCGGCTGATCTGCAGGACCTGGCGGTCCAGCGTGGCTTCGTCGGGAACCTTCTTGAGCCGTGGGGCGATCGAGCGGCGGTACAGGTCGTTGGCGATGATCTGCGACGAGGACACCACCAGGCCGTCGGCCGTGGACATGATCGCGGCGAGGATGCCGACGCCGATGAGCGCGGCCAGCCAGGTGGGGAACAGCTCGATGAAGAGCATCGGCAGCGCCGCGTTGGGCGTGCTGCCGTCCGTGTAGAGCGCATCCCCCAGCAGCGCCCGCGCCAGGAAACCGCCGAGGCCCATCATTCCGAGTGTCAGGCCGAACGCGAAGGCGAGCTTGATGAACGTCCTCTGCTGCGAGGTTTGCCTGAGCGCCCAGAGCTTGTTGCCCAGGTGGGGCAGCAGCCCCAGGGGGATGTGGGCGAACAGCACCGCGATGATCGCCCACCACGAGTGGTAGAGCGGGGTGTCCGGGTTCAGGGGGCCCACCAGGTTCGCGTCCTGGTCGCGCATGCGGTCGATGACGGTGGTCACGCCCCCGTCCAGGCCGACGCCGAACAGGAACAGGAGGATGACCGCCACCGCGAGGATGAGCATCATGAACCCCTGCACGCCGTCGGTCAGGATGTCCGCGTGGGCGCCCCCGAGGACCACGTAGAAGAGCAGGACGGTCGTGGTGATGATCAGCGCCCAGACCGGCGGCAGGCCCAGCATCGTCTCGAACATCACGAGCCCCGAGACCAATTGGCCCGCCAGGTAGAAGAAGAGCACCAGCGAGAAGACCGACACGAGGATGCGGATGCCCTCGGATCCGTAGCGGTCCCCGAGGTACTCGGGGATCGAGCGGTTGCCGAAACGGTTGCCGGCCGTGGCGATCAGGCGCATCGAGATGAGCACGCCGAAGTACACGCCCATGGGATAGAGGAAGTTGCTCCACGCGCTCGGCAGTCCCCACTCGTACGCGAGCCCGGGGCTGCCGAGGAAGGTCGCCCCGCTCGCCGTCGTCGCGGCGAACGCAAGCGCCAGGAACAGCGGGCCGTAGGATCCGCGGGCAGTCGCGAAGTCGTCCGCATGGGCGATGCGGCGCTGGCCGATGACCCCGAGCGC
>JAJDTI010000086.1 GCA_022827245.1 Pseudomonadales bacterium
CGGCGCGTCGAGCTCCCGGAAGCGGTCGCCGAGGCGTTCCTTGAGTTGCTCCTGGCGCACCGGGAGGATGCTCACCTCGTCGTCTGGCGCGGGCGCCTCCTCCGGGGCGAAGAACGCCAGCGCTTGACGCGGGTAATCGAGGAACAGGTTCTTGAAGTTCTGGTCGTGGCTGACCGCGTCCGCCATGCGCCGCGTCCAAAAAAGGAGTCGGGCGAGTATCCGGCACGGGCCGGCCGGCGCGCGATGGACTATCGCCGCAAGTCCCGTGGGCGAACGGCGCGCGGCGGATGGGGCGATCTCGCACGCGCGTCCCCCGGGCCGACGGCCTTGGTGGCGCTAGAGGGCGAGCACCGCCGCTTCCAGCGCGAATACGTGGGCGTCGTGGGCGCCCAGTCCGCGTAGCGCGTCGGCCAGTTCGACCAGGTAGTCGACGTTCTTTCCGCTCGGTCCCGCGGAGCGGCGGATCTGGCGGGCCATCTCCTCGATGGGGGCGTCGCCGAGGAAGGCGTGGTTGCCGAACGGGGCGATGTAGACCACGCCCGCGGCGACGTCGGCGTCGTCCAGGGTCAGCGAGACCGCGACCCGCTCGTAACCGTTCTTCTCGCGGTAGTCGAGGTGGTCGAAGACGGTGTGCTCGATGCGGTAGGCCATGCCGATGCAGGTCTCTTCGGGGGCCGGGACGAGGGTGACGACGCGTCCGGGGGCGTCGGGAACGCCGCGGTGGTCGTGGGACCCCTGCCAGAACCTGCGCGCCCAGCCGGCGAGCGTGGCGGGCCGCCGGTCGAGGTACGGGAAGTCGGGGCGCCAGATGAGGGAACCGTAGCCGAACACCCAGACGGGTGCTCGCGTGCCGCTGTCCTCCGTCCCGGAACCCACGCCGCGACGCTCAGGCGTAGATCGCGAGTTCGGCGCGTTCCCGGGCCGCGCACGGGTCGGGAGTCGCGCCCTGCCGCTCCAGCTCGGCTACGTACTCCGCCGGCAGCCCCGCTTCCCTGGCTCCCGCGAGCACGTGTTCCAGGTACCAGGAGTACGGGCGCAGCGACGTATCGGTCCGGATCGCGCAATAGGTGAAGGCGCTCTCGATGTTGCCGCCGGGCCCCCCGACCTCGACCTGTTCCTTGCGGTAGCCCCAACCGAGTCCCTCGACCCGGTCGAGGTGCGCTTCGTCCGCGGGGGCGAGGTCGTACAGAACCCCGACGACGCGGTCCGCGGAGTCGCCGGTACGGAACGCGTCGCACTTGCCGGATCCGTCCTTCCCGACCTTGTGGAACCGCAGCGCGAAGCCCCGAAGGGTGTAGACCCCCACGGGCCGGGCGCTCGGCGTCCGTGCCCGCAGGCGTTTCGAGGACATGTTCGAGCCGTACGCGAAGTACTTCATGTCCCGCGGGCGGCGGTCTCAGGCCAGTCCCTTGGAAACCTCGAAGGCGCGGGTGGCGGCGGAGCGCAGGCTGCCCTCCGTCAGGTAGTCCGCCGCCGTCAGCGCCAGGGCCTTGGCGCCGTCGAGCGCTGCCCGGTCGCCCATTTCCGAGGCCGCCCACTTGGCGAACTCGGGGTTGTGGATCACCACGTGCGGAGGCGCCGCCGCCAAAATCGGGTGGATGGACGGCACCCGGTGGCTGACGTTGCCCATGTCCGTGCTGCCGCTGCCGAAACGCTGGCGGTCGAGAGGTTCGAACGTGCGGCCGAGCCCTTCGGCGTGCTGTTGGAACCGGTCGGCGAGCGGTTCGTTCGTGTTCAGGTCCAGGTAATCGACGTCCGCCCAGAGGACCTCGACCTCGCACCCCGACCCGCGCGCGCCCGCCTCGAAGCAGGCCTGCACCCGCGGCTTGAGCTGGGCCAGGGCTTCCTCGTCCTTGGCGCGTACGTAGAAATCCCCGGCGGCGCGCTCGGGGACGATGTTGGGCGCCTGGCCGCCGTCGGTCACGATGCCGTGGATGCGCTCGGTGGCGCGGATGTGCTGGCGGAGGTTGGAGATGGCCTGGTAGGCGAGCAGCAGGCCGTCGAGGGCGTTGACGCCCCGGTGCGGCATGGCGGAAGCGTGCGCGGACTTGCCGTGGTAGATGGCCTCCACCTCGGCGACGCAGATGCACGGCATGGTCGCGAGGTTGACGCCGGCGGGGTGCACCATCAACGCGGCGTCGACCCCTTCGAAGGCGCCGGCGCGCGCCATGATCTCCTTGCCGCCGCCCTTCTCCTCGGCGGGCGTGCCGAGGAAGGTGACGCGGCCGGGAAGGCGGTCCCGCACGTGGTCGAGGGCCAGCGCAGCGCCGAGCGCCGCGGTCGCGATGATGTTGTGGCCGCAGGCGTGCCCGATGCCGGGCAGGGCGTCGTACTCGGCCAGCACCGCCACGTTGGGCCCGTCCTGCGCGCCCGAGTGCCCTTCGAATGCGGTGTCGAGCCCGTAGGCGCCCCGTTCGATCCGCATGCCGAACCGCTCCGCGGTGTCGGCGAGCAGGGTGCTGGCGCGCACCTCCTCGAACGCGAGTTCGGGGTGCGCGTGGATTTCGCGGGACACCCCGAGCAGAGTGTCCGCGTGGTCGTCGACGAAGCGGGCGATGTCTTCTTTCATGGCGTCGAGGCTAACAGATGGAACGGCGCGGCGGTGGGCCGTCTCAGACGATGCGCGAACCGGTCTTGCCCCAGTACTCGTCCTTCAGCAGGCGCTTGTAGAGCTTGCCCGTCGGCAACCGCGGCAGTTCCTCGCGGAAGTCGACGCTCTTCGGGCACTTGTAGTGGGCGATGTGCTCGCGGGCGTAGGCCACGAGTTCCGCCTCGAGGGCGGGTCCGGGTTCCGCGCCGGGGGCCGGCTGCACGACCGCCTTCACCGCTTCGCCCATCTCGTCGTCCGGCACGCCGATGACGGCCACGTCCATGACCTTCTCGTGCATCACCATGGCATCCTCGATCTCCTGCGGATAGATGTTCACGCCGCCGGAAATGATCATGTAGGTCGCCCGGTCCGTGAGATAGAGGAAGCCGTCCTCGTCCACGTAGCCGACATCGCCGAGGGCGCTCCAGTTGGGGTGTTCGGGGTGCTGGGCCTCCTTCGTCTTCTCGGGGTCCTTCAGGTACTCGAACGGCAATTCGGGCAGCTCGAAGTAGACGATGCCGGGTTCGCCCACCGGGAGTTCCCCGCCGTCCTCGTCGCAGATGTGGATCACGCCCATGACGGGCTTGCCGACGGTCCCCGGGTGCTCGGACCACTCGTCCGGGCCGGTGTGGGTGAAGCCGTTGATCTCGGTCCCGGCGTAGTACTCGTAGAGAATCCGTCCCCACCAGTCGAACATCTGCTCCTTCACCTTCGGCGGGCAGGGCGCCGCGGCGTGGATCGCGACCTTGTGGGAGGACAGGTCGTAGCCGCTGCGTTCCGCTTCGTCGAGCTTGAGCATGCGCGTGAACATGGTCGGCACCCACTGGCTGTGGGTGACCCGGTGCTCCTCGATGGCGGCGAGCGCGCGCACCGGGTCGAAGCGCGGCATCATGACCGTGGTGCCGCCGAGCGACTGCGTGCCCGTGCAGAAGGCGAGGGGGGCCGAGTGGTAGAGCGGCGCGGGCGAGAGATAGACGGTCTGCTCGTCGAAGCCCCACAGCGTGCTCTGCAGCGCGCCCACGAGGTTGGCGTCCGCGTCGATCGAAGCCTCCGGCAAGGGCCGCAGGATGCCCTTCGGCCGCCCGGTGGTCCCAGAGCTGTACAGCATGAACGCTCCGGCCGGCTGTTCCGCCAGCGGCTCGACCGGGTACGCGGCGATGGCGGTCTCGAAGTCCTCGTAGCCGTCGATGGCGCCGTCGATGCTGAGCCAGGAGTGGCAACTGGGGGCGAACCGGGGGATCTCGCGGGCGACTTCGGCCCGGGAGCGCGTGGTGATCAGGACCTGCGACTCGGAGTTGTCGACGATGTAGCCGGCTTCCTCGTCCGTCAGGTAGCGGTTGACCGTCGTGAGGTACAGCCCGGACCGCAGCGCGGCCCACACCACGTCGAACCACGCGAGGTGGTTCTCGGCGAAGATCGAGACGTGGTCGCCCCGGCGCAGTCCCCGGTCGTACAGCAGTTGGGCGAGCCGGTTGGAGCGGTCGTTCAGCTCGCGATAGCTGCGGCTGGCGCCCGTGGCGCTGTCGACGACAGCCGGTTTGTCCGGGAACAGCCCGGCCCATTTGCCTGGATACATGGTCGACCCTGGAGCTTCCGTTGCGGGAACGGTCGAGTGTGTCCGATCCGGCGGGTGGGCGGCAAGCGCGGCGCGCGGGATCCGAACGACGACATCGTAACGGGCGTGGCGATGTCTCGCGGCGGACCGTGGCGGAGAATTTGTCGAATTCCCGGCGGAGAGTTTGGCGGAAGATCAGCGGGCGGTTTGTCGGTCGAACCCGAGCGCGCGGCGCAGCTTCCCGGTGTCGGCATCGAAGACCGTGTCGGCGTTTTCCTGGTCGAGCTGCCACAGGAGCCCCTCCAGCCGTTCCCGGCCGATCTCGGTGCGCGCGGCCTCGCGCGGCGTCGTGTCCTTGAGTTCGGGCAGCGGTTCGTCGAGCCATCCTTCCCAGTGCCGCTCGGCCACCTCCTCGAGCAGGGCCTCCGCGGCATCGGCGCCCATGTCCTCCTGGTCCTCGGGGTCGAGCTCCGGGAAGACCCAGTCCGGCAGTTCTCCCAGGTCGTCCGCGATGAACGTGTCACCGGGTACGGCGCGGTCGCCGAGACGCGCCTCGACCTCGCGGTGGAGGGTTGCCGCCCGGCGCGCGGAATTCACGAACACCTCCAGGCGCGGTCCGTCGATCCTGATCTGCCCGAGCGTCGTGTTCGCCCACAGGTCGTTGCTCGTGGCGCCTTCCTTCACCCACGGGAGCGTGACGGCCACGAGCTGTCCCGCGTCGTCGGTCTCGCGGGGTTGGCCGCCGTCGAGCCCCCTGCTCAGGGGCAGCAGGGCGTCGCACGCCTCCCCGGGCGTGCACCGCAGGTGGTAGTCCACCGTGATGAGCTGGACCGGCTCGCCATCCTCGTTCTTGACGCGTTGCGGCTCCGGGTCGAGGAGTGCCTCCCGGAAGTCAGCGTACAAGGAGCGCAGCTCCGCGTCCCGCCCGGCAAGCGCCCCCGCGGGGGCGTCCGGCTCGATCTCCCACTCCTCGCGCAGGTCGATGAGCGACCCTGCGCAGGTGGGCGGCATGGGGCAGGGTGCGCAGCCGAGCAGGATGGAATCGCCGTCGAGGGTGACCACGCGCGCGTAGAGAATCGTGCCCTCGGGAGGCTCCGGCGCATCGGCGGGCAGGTGGATGTCGTAGTCCCGCCGCCGTAGCACGTCCCGCAACGTCATGGTGGGCCCCGGCTGCACGTCGCGGACCATGAAGAAGCTGAACGGCGCGGCACAGGTCGCCTCGATGAACCGTCTTGTGAAGGCATCCGTCCTGCTCGGGCGATGTTCGAGGTAGTGCAGCCCGATGGGCATTGGGGGATACCGGTCCTCCGGGTCGACGCCGGTTCCATCGGGGATCCAGTTGTAGAAGCACCAGGCCGTGAAGAGGGTTTCGAACTCGAGCGGCGGGTCGTCGCCGAAGGTGTCGTCGTCCAGGTCCTCGTCGGCGAACGGATCCCCGTCGAACAGGGCGTCGTTTCCGAACGTGAAATCCAGCCAGGCATCCTCCAGCCAGTCCGGCCCGTAGAAGCGCTCGGCATGCGCGGTGAGAGGCCGACTCAGTCTCTCGTCCAGGCGCTCCATGCGGCGCCACACGGGGGAAGCCCGGCGCGACTGGTCCCGATGCATGCAGCAACGCTTGTATTTCTTCCCGCTTCCGCAGGGGCAGGGATCGTTGCGGCCGATCTTCATGGGCGTCTCGAGCAGGAAGCGCGCCAGTGTAGCCGTCCTTGGGAGACGTGCGAAGGCGCTCCGCGGAGGCCGCTCAGGGTCCGGCCGCGGAGGGGCCGGTCACGGTGCGCATGGCCTCGTCGGTGGTGAGGAACATCCGCCCCGTGAGCTCCTCGGCGAGGCTCGTCGCTTCGATCTGCGTGGCGACCGGTCCCTTGACGTCCGACAGGTGCAGCGTAACGTTTCGCGCCGCGAGCGTATGGTTCACCCGGCGCAGCGTCTCGAGTCCGGTGGTGTCGATGAAGTTGATCGCGCTGCAGACGAGCACGAGGTGGCGGATCTCTCCGCTCCCGTCGACGATCTCGACGATCCGGTCCTCGACTTCGTGGGCGTTGGCGAAGTAGAGGTTCTCGTCGACGCGCACGGCCGCGGCCCGCGGGGACGTCTCGGTGTCGAAGCGCGCCACGTTGCGGAAGTGCGTGGAGTCGCCGAGCCGTCCGAGCACCGCGATGTGGGGCCGGCTCGACTGCCGCAGGAAGAGCGCCACCGCGGCGCCGGCCCCGAGGAGCAGGCCGCCCGCGACCCCGAGCAGCAACACGCCCGCGAGCGTCAGGAGGTGCACCACGGCGTCCGCCCGGTAGAAACGCCAGTGCTCGCCGAGCATCGAGAAGTCCACCAGGCCCGCGACCGAGACGATCACGATCGCGGCGAGCGTGGCGTGCGGCAACTCGGCGAACAGCGGCGTGAGCCAGAGCAGCGTGATCACGATGGCGACGGCGCAGACCAGCGTGCTGACCTGCGTGCGCGCGCCGGCGGCGTGGTTCACGCTCGAGCGCGTGAAGCTGCCGGCCACGGGATAGGCGCCCGTCACCGCCGCGCCCAGATTCGCCGCCCCGAGCGCCAGCAGTTCCTGGGGCGCATCGACCCGTTCGCGTTGGCGGGCGGCCAGCGTGGCGCCGATGGAATAGCTCTCGACGAAAGCGACCAGCGCGATCATCGCCGCGGCCGGCGCGAGGTTGACCCAGAGCTCGGCGTCGAGCGGCGGCAGGGTGAGGCCGGGCAGTCCCGCGGGGACGAAGCCGACCGTGGCGAGGTCGACGCCGGACGTGGCGACGTACACCGTCGCGGCGATGGCGACGAGCATCGGGCCGGTCCTCGCGAGCGGATGGTCCCGGTTGCCCAGGGGCAGACCGGCGAAACGCCGGACCGCCCACACCCCGACGAGGCTGGCCGCCCCGATCGCGAGCGCCGCCGGGGAAACGTCCGCCAGTGCACGGGCGAAGGCGGCGAGCTGCTCGAAGGGATTGCCGCGGGCGTCGATGCCGAGCCCCGCGAAGGCGGGTAGCTGGCTGATCACGATGAGGATCGCGGCGCCGTTGACGAAGCCGGCGATGACGGGATGGCTCAGGAGGTTGACGATGCCGCCGAGCTGCAGGAGGCGCAACAGCCATAGAACGATGCAAACCTCGAGGCACAGGATTGCCGTGATCGAGAGGTAGGCGTCGGAATACGCCGGGGCGTACTCGCCTACGGTGGCGGCCACCATCAGCGCGGCGATGGCGACCGGCCCGACCACGAGCTGGCGCGACGAGCCGAGGACGGCGTGGATGGCCATGGGCGCCAGGCAGGCGTAGAGGCCGGCCTGGGCCGGCAGGCCGGCGAGGAAGGCGTACGCCACGGCTTGGGGCACGGTGACCACACCGAGGACCAGTCCCGCGACGAGGTCGTGCCCGAAGTCCTCCCGCCGATAGCTTCGGAGCGTCGCGGCGATCGGTACGAACCGCTCCCAGTCCTTGACACCCCTCGACATGGGGCGCAACTCTATCAGTCCGGGCCGCAAGGCGGCGTCGCCGCCCATGCGCGGCAACACGAAGGTAGACACGGAGAAGGGAATGGACACGCAAGCCGCGGTCGCGTTCGAGGCGGGTCAGCCGCTATCCATGGAGACGGTGCAGCTCGAAGGGCCACGGGCCCGCGAGGTCATGGTCGAACTCCGGGCGACCGGCATCTGCCACACCGACGCCTTCACGCTGTCGGGCGCGGACCCGGAGGGCCTGTTCCCGGCCATCATGGGACACGAGGGCGCCGGCGTCGTCGTCGAGGTCGGCGAGGGCGTCACGAGCCTCGCCGTGGGGGACCACGTCATCCCGCTCTATACGCCGGAGTGCCGCCAGTGCAAGTTCTGCCTGTCCGGCAAGACGAACCTCTGCAGCGCCATCCGCGTGACGCAGGGACAGGGGCTCATGCCGGACGGGTCGTCCCGCTTCTCGCTGAACGGCGAACCGATCTTTCACTACATGGGGACTTCCACGTTCTCCAACTACACGGTGCTGCCGGAAATCGCGGTCGCGAAGATTCGCGAGGACGCGCCCTTCGACAAGGTCTGCTACGTCGGCTGCGGCGTGACGACGGGCCTCGGCGCGGTCATGAATACCGCAAAGGTCGAACCGGGATCGAACGTCGCGGTGTTCGGACTCGGCGGCATCGGCCTGAACGTCATCCAGGGGGCGCGCCTCGTCGGCGCGGACCGCATCATCGGCGTCGACATCAACCCGAACAAGCGGGGGCTCGCCGAGCGGTTCGGCATGACGGACTTCATCAACCCGAAGGAGGTGGACGACCCGGTCGCCGCGATCGTGGACCTGACCGACGGCGGCGTCGACTACTCCTTCGAGTGCATCGGCAACGTCGAGGTGATGCGGCAGGCGCTCGAGTGCTGCCACAAGGGCTGGGGCGAGAGCATCATCATCGGCGTCGCCGGCGCCGGGCAGGAGATCGCGACCCGCCCGTTCCAGCTCGTGACGGGACGTGTCTGGCGCGGCACCGCGTTCGGCGGCGCGAAGGGGCGCACGGACGTGCCGAAAATCGTCGACTGGTACATGGAAGGCAAGATCAACATCGACGACCTCATCACCCACACCATGCCCCTCGGCGAGATCAACGACGCCTTCGACCTGATGCACGAGGGGAAGTCGATCCGGTCGGTGGTGGTGTACTGAGGAGCGAACATGGACAGAGACGGATGGCTGGCGCAAGTGCAGGAAGAGACCCTGGAGCCGGATCTGCCGATCTGCGACCCGCACCATCACCTGTGGGACCACCCGGAAAGCCGCTACCTGCTCGACGAGCTGCTCGCGGACACCGGGAGCGGCCACAACGTGGTCTCCACCGTGTTCATGGAGTGCATGGCGATGTACCGGGCGGACGGCCCGGAGGCGCTGCGGCCGGTCGGCGAGACGGAGTTCGTCAACGGCATCGCCGCGATGAGCGCGAGCGGCGGGTACGGGGACGGGCGCATGTGCGCATCCATCGTCGGTTTCGTGGACCTGACGCTGCCCGAGGCCGGCGCGGCCCTCGACGCGCACATGGCGGCGAGTCCGCGGTTCCGCGGCATCCGTCACGCGTCGGGATGGGACGCGAGCGAGGAGGTGCGCAACTCGCACACCAATCCGCCGCGCGGGCTCCTCGCGGACGCCGCGTTCCGGGCCGGCTTCGCGGAACTCGGGAAGCGCGGGTTGACCTTCGACGCCTGGATGTACCACGCGCAGATCCGTGAACTGACTCCGCTGGCGCAGGCGTTCCCGGACCAGCCGATCGTCCTCGACCACTTCGGGGGCCCGCTCGGCATCGGGCCGTACGCGGGACGGCGGCAAGAGATCTTCGCGGCCTGGAAGGACGATGTCGCCGAGCTGGCCCGCTGCCCGAACGTGGTGGCGAAGCTCGGCGGACTCGTCATGCCGATCAACGGCTTCGGCTTCCACAAGCGGGAGACGCCGGCCACTTCCGATGAACTGGTCGCGGCGACGCGGGACTACTACCTGCACATGATCGACTGCTTCGGTCCGGACCGGTGCATGTTCGAGAGCAACTTCCCGGTGGACAAGCAGAGTTGCTCGTACCAGGTGCTCTACAACTCCTTCAAGAAGATCGCGGCGGGGTGCTCGGACACGGAGAAGGCGGCCCTGTTCCACGATACGGCGGTGCGGGTGTACCGCGTGGAGACGTAGGCGAGGCCCATCCCCTCCCGGTCCGGGTTCACGCGCGGCGGTCGAACCACCGAAACAGCACCATCGCCACGGCGGCGCCGACGAACTGCGCCACGATGAAGGCCGGCGCGTGCGCGGGCAGGATCCCGGAGAACGTGTCGGTGAAGGAGCGCGCGACGGTCACGGCCGGGTTCGCGAACGAGGTCGATGCGGTGAACCAGTAGCCGGCCGTGATGTAGAGCCCGACCATCGCCGCCACCGCGTTCGGACGCACGCGAAGCGTCCCGAGAATCGCGGCGAGCAGGCCGAACGTCGCCACGCCCTCCGCCAGCCACTGCCCGCCGCTCGAACGGGCCTTCGACGATGTTTGCAGCAGTTCCATGTCGAACATCCCGTGCGCGAGCAGTGTGCCCGCGAGGCCGCCGACGACCTGCACGGCCACGTAAGCCAGCGCCAACCCGACCCCGATCTCCCGGCGCAGTGCGAAGACGAACGTCACCGCCGGGTTGAAGTGCGCGCCCGAGACGGGTCCGAAGATCGTGATGATGACCACCAGGATGGCCCCGGTCGCGACGGTGTTGCCGAGGAGCGCGATTGCGTCGTTGCCGCCCGCCAGCGTCTCTCCCATGATCCCGGAGCCGACGACGGTGGCGAGCAGGAGCAGCGTGCCGACGAACTCGGCGGCGAGTTTGCCCGGGGTGTCCACTCAGGCGCCGGGTCGGGATGCCGCCGCTGCCGGGCGGGATGGAGAGGTCGCAAGCATCGCCGAAGGATACCCGGTGGGTGTTGCGGTTTGACTACCGGTCGGGAGGCTCGCGGTTGACATGTGGCGCACATGTTTTCATGCTTTCCACATGAACAAGATGATTCAGATACGGAACGTCCCCGAGGCCATGCATCGGCAGCTCAAGGCGCGCGCTGCGCTGGAGGGCATGTCGATGTCGCTCTTTATCCTGCGCGAGCTGGACAAGGCGTTGGGGCGGGCGAGGCGCCAGGATGTGCTTGAGGCGATCGCGCGCCGGCCGGAAGTCATTCTCGATCCGCCTGCCGCCGACATCATTCGGGAAGGGCGGGAAGAGCGGGGGCCATGAAGTGGTGCTGGATGCGTCGGCCGCCGTTGAGCTTCTGCTGAGTACGACCCGGGGAAGACGGTTGGCGGCCAGGCTGGCGGACGGCCTCGAGCCCCTCTGCGCGCCGCACCTAATCGATCTCGAGGTGGCGAACGCGTTGCGACGTTACGTTGCCCTCGGGCGGTTGCTGGCGAAAGCCGGCGAGGAGGCGCTCGAGCAGTGGCGTCGACTGGACGTCGAACGCCATCCACACGAGGCGTACCTGAATCGTATCTGGCAGTTGCGCGACAACGTCAGCCCCTACGACGCGGCGTACGTCGCGCTTGCGGAGGCGTTGTCCACGACCCTTGTCACGGGTGATCGGCGACTCGCTGCGGCCCCCGGCCCGCGGGCGCGAATAGAGTTGGTGTAACGCGACTGGCGACGCGCCGGGCGGGCCTGGCCGCCAAGGCGGTATATTCGTTGCCCCACTCCATGGCGGAAATCCATGCCCGACATCCAGCACCGCACCGTCCAGACCAACGGCATCGACATGCACATCGCCGAGATGGGCGAAGGTCCGCTCGTGCTGCTCTGCCACGGCTTCCCGGAGTGCTGGTACTCCTGGCGGCACCAGCTTCCGGCGCTGGCGGCGGCCGGGTATCACGCCGTGGCGCCGGACCAGCGCGGCTACGGCGAGACCGATGCGCCCGAGGACATCGACGACTACAGCCAACTCCACCTCGTAGGTGACATGGTGGGCCTGGTGGCGGCCCTCGGCGAGGAGCAGGCGGTGATCGTGGGTCACGACTGGGGCGCTCCGGTCGCCTGGAACGCGGCCATGTGGCGGCCCGACGTGTTCCGCGCGGTGGGGGCGCTCTCGGTCCCGGTGTCGGACCGGGGACCCGTACCGCCCACGGCCATGATGAAGGCGACCTTCGGCGACCGCTTCTTCTACATCCTGTACTTCCAGACGCCCGGCGTCGCGGAGCACGAACTGCAGCACGACATGCGCGCGACCATGCGGAAGTTCCTGTTCGGCGCGTCGGGGAACGCGCCGCGCGGCATGGAGGTGATGACGGACCCGCCGCACCGCTCCGCGTTCATGCTCCCGCAGCTCGAGGACTGCGAGACCCTGCCGAACTGGCTGACGGAGGAAGACCTCGACTACTTCGCCGACACGTTCCGCAAGAGCGGCTTCCGCGGCGGACTCAACTGGTACCGGAACCTCGACCTGACCTGGGAGCTGTCGGCGCCCTTCCAGGGCCGCAAGATCGGGCAGCCGGCGCTCTTCGTCAGCGGCGACCGGGACCTCATCCGGAACAACCCGGGTTTCGAGGAGCCGATGCGGCAGGTGGCGACGAACCTGGTCGACTGCGTGATGCTTCCCGGGATCGGTCACTGGACCCAGCAGGAGGCGCCGGAGAAGACGAACGCGGCGTTGATCGCCTTCCTCGACGGACTCTGAGCCGGGCCTCAGTCCGCGGGATAGTCGAAAGGGGTCGGGTCGGTGAACCGCCCGAGCACGTTGCCGGCAAGGCGCGCGATGTCGTTCGCGTAGCCGTTGTGGGACAGCGCGCCGGCGAAGGAGATGGAGCCGGTCGAGAACACCGCGCCCCCGCTCGCTGTCTCGTAGAACAGCATGTCGGCGCGCACGTCCGGGTCCTCAGGGTCCGGTACCCGGGACTCGTGGAGTTCCTCGATGACGCGGAGCATGCCGGGGCGGTGGTTCTCGGAACTCGCGATGACGACCGCGTGCCGGGGCGAGCCCAGCGCCGGGTCGTGGCGGTCGATCTCCTCGCCCGCCGCGCCGCCGCCCTGGGTGCCGTAGTCGCCGATCACGTCGAGGCTCTCGACGCCCTCCATGACGAACGCCACGCGCGGGTCGTGGGCGCCTTCCCGCAGCCGGTAGTAGGTCCCGCCGTCGAACCCCTGCGCCGCGAAGCCGACCCCGGCCACGTGGTTGGGCGGGCGGCCGAGGCGGCGCCACAGGCCGCCGTACTCGCCCGTGAAGGAGTGGTAGTACTCGCCGGGCTCCGCGATCCACATCCGGGTGCCGCCCTCGGCGCGCCGCACCTCGATGACGGCCGGATCGTCCGGATCGAACGCGATGCGCCAGTAGAACCCGTTGCCGCCCATGTACATGAGGCGTCCGCCATCCTGGAGGTACTCCTCGAGGCCGTCCAGCATGGCCGTCGAGTAGTACTCGGGGTGGGTTCCCGTGACGACGACCGCGTATTCGGACAGCAGTGCGGCGCCCTCGCGGTGGAGGTCCTCGTCGGTGACGATGTCGTAGTCGGCGCCGGTCCGTTCGAGCCATGCGACGAGGTTCGTGTCGGCGTTGAACGACCACATCAGCGTGCGCGGCTTCAGGTTGAGGACCGGGCGTCGTCGGGACGAATACATCACGCCGCTGCCGTCCCCGTGGTATTCGTAAAGCGACTTGCCGACTTCCGGGCGCGTCAGGAAGTACGCGTCGGACGGCGTGCGGTTGCGCGAGAAGGAGAGGTACTGGTTGGCGTACGCCAGGTAGGTCGCCGTCGACGCGAGGAACAGCACCGGGGCGCGGCGGGCGCCGGGTGCGGGACGCACGAAGAACACCGCATGGTCCTCGCTGGTCTCGGTCGTCAGCCGCACGGCGTAGAGCCCGCTCGGCAGGTCGGCGGGCACTTCCCACTCGATGTCCGCGTCCCAGCCGGCGTCGGTGATGTCGTCCTCGTGGAAGTGGATGGCCGCGTATTGCGAGGGGTCCTCAGTCCAGTCCTGCGTCGAGCCGTCCCACCGGGCACCCTTGACGGCGCGCGCGGGGTGCTGGTGGATCATGGCTTCGAAGGTGCCGGTGGTGTCGAGAAGCGT
This sequence comes from Pseudomonadales bacterium, assembly GCA_022827245.1. GTDB lineage: Bacteria > Pseudomonadota > Gammaproteobacteria > Pseudomonadales > Azotimanducaceae > VXNE01. Next base: position 13,684 of record JAJDTI010000086.1, read on the forward strand.
CTTCGCCGCCATGTCCCGGGCGAAGTCCCAGGCGGCGACGGTCTGCCCATGCGCCTCGAACCGCGGCGCGTCGATGCGCCCGTTGAAGCCGGGGACCCCGTCGCGCGCGGCGAGGTACCAGTCGCCGGCGGGCGCGGCCGCCCGGAAGGACCCGCGCGCGGAGCACTCGCGGGACTCCGGCTCGGCCGGCGTCAGCCCGCGAACGGTGCACGACAGCACGGTCTCCGTCTCGGTCCCGGCGATGCGTACGTGGTGCCAGCGGTCCCGCGAGACCGGTTCGGGGAGGCGGATCTCGCCGGCGGCGTGCGTTAACACGAGGTGCCCGTGCACGATCTCGAGGGCGATCCCGGAGCCCGACAGAATCGCTTGCCGTGGCCGCTCGGGTGTCGTCGGCATCACGTCGCACGCGAAGGACACGGCATCGAACGCGGGCAATCCGTGCAGACAGACGAAAGAACCGGGTTGGATCGGCTGTTCGCGGGCCGGGTAGTCGCCGTTCAGCGTGGCGTTGATTTCGTGTTCCAGGAAGCCCGTTCCGCGGGGCCGGTCATCGCCGCAGACGAGGTGCACCAGTTGCGCCCGAAAGCGGTCGCCGACGTGGCAGGTGACCATCACGCGCAGCCGGTCCCCGGCGGTGACGGAGAGCGGGTCGACGTAGGAGGCGATGGTCTTGGGATCCATGGGCGCCGGGATGATATGCCATCGTTTCCCGCGCCGATGGACCGGGCGCGGCGGCTCGCATACGCTCGGGTCCCGTCACCGCCTTCAGGGAAGCTCGACCGGTGGAGCGCCGTCCCAACATCGTCCTGTTCATGACCGACCAGTTGCGCCGGGACGCCCTCGGCTGCTACGGCAACCCGATCTGCGAGACCCCGCACCTCGACGGGATTGCGGAGCGCGGCGTGCGGTTCGACAACGCGTTCACGGTCTCCCCGGTGTGCTCGCCCGCGCGGGCGTCGATCATGACGGGCCTCTACCCGCACAACCACGGCGTGATGCTGAACACGCACATCGCGCCGGCGTGGAGCGCGGGGCTGTCCCCGGAACTCCCGACCTTCTCGAAGATCCTGGCGGACGCCGGATACGCGCTCGACTACGTGGGCAAGTGGCACGTCCACGCGGACCTCGGCCCCCGCGACTTCGGCTTCGACCGGCACGAGGAGTGTCCCCGCCGGCATCGGCCGGTCCCCGGGACGGAGTCCTTCATCGACTTCGGCAACGGGCGCCGGCAACTGGCGGCGGCGGTCGACGGTACGGAGGCGGACGCGACGCCGCCGGCCGTGCTGACCCGCGCCGCGATCCGGCTGATGCGGGAGCGTGCCCGTGAGCCGCGACCGTTCTTCCTGCGCATCGACCTCCTCGAACCGCACTTCGCCTGCGTGCCGCCCGAGCCCTACGGGTCCATGTACGCGCCGGGGGACATCCCGCCGTGGCCGAACTTCCACGACGACTTCGCGGGCAAGCCCGCGGGCCACCTGCGCAAGCTCCGCGAGTGGCAGCTCGAGGGCCGCGGGTGGGACTGGTGGAGCCGGGTGGTCGCCGCCTACTACGGCGATGTCTCTCACATCGACCACCGCGTCGGCGAGATGCTGGCGGCGATCGACGAACTCGGCATTGGCGACGACACGGTGTTCGTCTTCTGCACGGACCACGGCGACGCCCTCGGCAGCCACGGTCATTTCGAGAAGGCGGGCACCATGTACGACGAGATCTTCCGCGTTCCCCTGCTCGTACAGGGTCCCCCGGACCTGGTGAAGCCCGCGCGCGTCGGGGAGTTCGCCCGGTCGATGGAGCTGATGCCGACCTTCGTCGAATGGGCGGGAGCCGCGGTCCCGGACGGGCTCGACGGGCGCAGCCTCGCACCGCTCGCCCGGGGGGAGCGCGTCGAGGACTGGCCGGACGCGGTCTACTGCGAGCACCACGGCGAGGTGTGGGGTTACCAGTCCCAGCGCATGGTGCGCACGCGGCGCTGGAAGTACGCCTACGATCCGCACTCCACCGACGAACTCTACGACCTCGACGCCGATCCCGGAGAACTCGTCAACCGGGCAGAGGACCCGGCCTGCCGGGAGGTGCTGCGGGAAATGCAGGCCCGCCTCCTGGGCTGGAACGACGCGACGGGAGACATCTTCCAGTGGCGCTGGGTGCGCTGGAACCTGCCGGAACCGCTGCCGCCGGAGGTGGCGGCGCGGAAAGCGACGCTGACCGGGTGAGGATCGACACGGGGAGTTCGTGGCCGATGCGGGTACGCGCAGGGACGCGCTGGAATGGCTCGAAGCTTTGATCGGTGGGGACGAAACCGGGGACTGACCGCTCGGGGCGGCCGGCCACGCGGCGGATTCCGCGAGACCTTCCTGCAGGAGTGTCGGAGTCAGGCTGGGGGCGTACTGTTCCCGCTCGCCGCCGCGACCCTCTTTCTGCTCGCCTTCCTGGGGATGGCGAACGCGCCTCTGGCGATCGTATCCGCACAGCATGTGCTGGCCATTCCCGCCGCGTTCTGGAGCGTCGCCCTCGTCGCGACGGCGATGGCGCGGGTCCCGTGCACGCAGTCGGGCGACCGCCGGCGTCTGCAACTCCTCTTCGGGCGCATCGCGGGAGGCGCCCTTGCCGCTTTCCTATGCTCCTGCGCCGCACTCCTGGGAACGCTGGCGGGCGCCGCGGCCCCATGGCTCGATCCGGCGCGCCTGGAACCGTTCTCGCTGGAGCCGTACTGGCAAGCCCTGTGGACCGTTGCGGCCCCGAACGCGTTCATAGCGTGCGGCTTGGCCTGCGTCGTGGCCGTGCACGTTCGCGGCGTGTACCCGGTCTGCGCCGCAGCCCTCGTCCTGTTGTCGCTGGTCGCGTCCGCGGGCCTCGTGGCGGGCCCGGATACGCTCGCCTGGCTGGATCCGCTCGGGACTGTTGCGTTCCTCCAGGCCGGTCCGGGCGCGTTCCTAACGAACCGGCTCGCGTGGCTGGGCGCCGCGCTGGTGTCGCTCGTCGTGGCCGGATGGCGTTTCCGGCCGCGAACCGGACCGGCAAGTACGGTCCGGCGCCTTTCCCTTTCTTCAGCGGCGCTCGTGGTGGCCGCATGGGTCTATCTCGTCGTCTGGACCGGAAGACTCGCCGCCGGCGGGGTCTTGCCGGCGTTGCCATGGGGCGACCTGGTCGCTGGTGTCGATGCGAACCCGCTCCTCCCGGTGCAGCTCGCGGTCATCGCACTGGCGGGCGCCCTCGTGTACGCCGGCCGCGGTATCCGCCGGGACGTGTCCGTCGGCACGCAGGCAGGGGTGTTCTGCTGCATCGTGTCGGGGCTCTGGGTCCTGGGTGGCGTGGGCGGGCTCGTCTTCGCGTGGGCCGTTTCTGACGGAGCTGGTGGACCGGCTCTACGTCACCTGACGCTCTACGCGGTGCCCGGATGGGAACTGGTCGTGCTCGCGGGAGTTGCCGTCGCGGTCCATGCGCTCGCCGGCAACCGCCTGAGGGGCACGCTGGCGATGCTGCTGATTCTGCTCTGGGACGCCTGTGCCGTCAGCCTGGGTTTCGAGCACGTGCTCTACCGCCTGGGTCTGCCGGAGACGCCGGACTCGCAGGTCACGGTGGGCGCGTACTGGTCCGCGTTTGCGGTAGTACTCGCACTCGTCGCGCATGCGTTGGGGACGACCTCCGTGGGGGCCGGTTGGCGTGCGTGGCTTGCCATCGCGGGCGTGGCCTGGGCCGGGCTTGGTGCGTGGATCTTCTACAACACCAACGTGCTCAACGCGTACGAGACGGCGGCGGACGTCGCGACCTACCGCGCCGAGTACGAGAGACGCTTCGGCCACTACGCCGCACTCCCTGCGCCCCGGGTGCTGTCGCTGGACCTGGCCGTGGACATCCATCCGGAGCGGCGCGCGGTCCGGAGCCGGGGCACGATGCTGCTCGGGAACACGGGGGCGGCGCCCGTCACCGAGTTCGTCGTTTCCTTCCCGCGCACGGCGCGCGTGGAGGCGCTCTCGATCCCGGCGACGCTCGTGGAGCGCGCCGATGCCCTCGGCGCGCGGCGCTACGTGTTCGACCCGCCGCTGCGACCCACCGAGCGCGTAAGGATGACGTTCGGCCTCACCCGGGAGCACGCGGGCTTCCCCCGCCCCGATTCCCGGATCCGGTCCGGGGAGGACGGGACGTGCGTCGCGGCGGGGGACATCCTGCCGTATCCCGGCTACGACGCTTCCCTCGAACCGACGGACAGCCACCTGCGCCTCAGGATCCGGCTCGGGACGCGTCTCGGCCAGGAGGGCGTCGCCCCGGGCCGGCGCGTGCGCGCGTGGCGCGAGAACGACCGCGGCTACTTCGAGTACGAGGCGGACGCCGTCACCTGGCCGCGGCTGACGTTCGGCTCGCGGCGTCCGTGTGGCCGCACTCATGGCGGGCGTGTAGAGTCGGACCGCGACTCGCTGGTCGAGGGAGGGGATAGTGCGCAGGCTCTGGTTGCTGGCGACGGTGCTGTCCGCCGTCGCCACGGCTTCGGCGGAGGAGAAGAACGCCTGGTTCGGTGATATCCACGTCCACACGCGGTACTCCTACGACGCCTTCTTCTTCGGCACGCTGGCCTCTCCCGACGACGCGTACCGCTTCGCGAAAGGCGAGCCGCTCATGCACCCGGCCGGCATCGAGCTGCAGCTTGAACGGTCCCTCGACTTCTACGCCGTCACCGACCACGCGTACTTTCTCGGCATGTGGTGGGCGGTCAAGACCGATCCGGCCCACCCGCTGCGGTCCAACCCCGAGGCGGTGCGGATCGCGGAGGCGGAGGCCCGCTACGAGCGCGGCGTCGCCTACCGCGTCGCGTTCCGCTGGCCGAAGGAGCAGTACCGGCGCGAGGACATGCGCTCGACCTGGCTCGACATCCAGGGCGCGGCCCAGCGGCACTACGATCCGGGGACCTTCACGACGTTCATCGCGTTCGAGTTCACGCCGGAGCCGAACATGGACGGGCTGCACCGGAACGTCATCTACCGGGGCGCGAAGGCGCCGCCGAGGGTCATCGGCCGCAGCGACACGCTGAACCCGGAGGTCCTGTGGGACTGGATGGACCGCTACCGCGCTGAAGGGATCGAAGCGCTCGCGATTCCACACAACATGAACCTCTCGAACGGCCGGATGTTCGAAGGCACCTATTTCGACGGCTCCCCGCTCGACGCGGCCTACGCCGAGCAACGGATGCGCAACGAGCCGCTGGTCGAGATCACCCAGATCAAGGGCACCTCGGACACGCATCCCGCCCTGTCCGTGAACGACGAGTGGGCGAACTTCGAGATCGTGCCCTTCAAGCTGGGCGCCGGCTTCAACAAGAGCCAGCCGCACGGCAGCTACGCCCGGGAGGCGCTGCTGAACGGCCTGCGCTTCCGGGAGCGCATCGGGGTGAATCCCTACCGGTTCGGCTTCATCGGCTCGAGCGACACCCACAACGGCGGCGAGCGCTTCGTGGAGTCGAAGTTCGTCGGCAAGGTGGGGGACTTCATGAGCGACCCGGTCGACCGCGGGTCCGTGCCCGTGCCGCCGGGCGGTCGCGGCCAGCCGTACCCGGAACCGGACGAGAACCTGTCGGCGGCCGAGCGGGAGTACCTCATGCGGGCGCCGCAGCTCGGTCACCTGGAGACCGCCCGCCGGTACTACGGCGCATCCGGCCTGGCAGGCATCTGGGCGCAGGAGAACACCCGGGAGGCCCTGTTCGACGCGATGCGGCGCAAGGAGACCTTCGGGACCAGCGGTCCGCGCATCACCGTGCGGTTCGTGGCCGGGGAGACGCTCGAGGGCGGGCCGAACGCCGCCTACCGCGACACGCCCGCCGGCGGCGTGGCGCAAGGCGGGGATCTCGTGTTGCCCGCCGGCGCTTCGCCGCGGTTCCACGCCTGGGCGATCGCGGACCCGATGAGCGCGAAGCTGCAGCGGCTGCAGGTCATCAAGGGTTGGGTCGACGACGGTTGGTCGCAGGAGCGGGTGTTCGATATCGCGTGCTCGGACGGACTGGCCGTCGACCCGGACACGCACCGGTGCCCGGACAACGGCGCGGCCGTGGACCTCTCCGACTGCAGTATCACGCCGGGTAAAGGGGCTGCACTCCTGCGCGCCGATTGGGAGGATCCGGAGTTCGATCCGGACCACCCGTCCTTCTATTACGTCCGCGTCCTGGAGAACCCGACCTGCCGCTGGTCGACCTGGGATGCGATCCGTGCCGGCGTCATGCCGCGCCCGGACCTCGAGGAGACGCTGCAGGAACGGGCCTGGTCGTCGCCGATCTGGGTCGACGTGCGACCCTGACGGGTCGCATTGGAGTTCCGCTTCGCGAAACTCCCGGGTCCGTACTCACTCGGGGGAGACGGCCTGCCGCATGCCCGACCGGTGGCCGATCAGCGCCAGCAGCAGCATGCCGGCGAGGGCCGGGGCGATCGTCCAGAGCACGGTGTGCCAGCCGAAGCTGTGCAGCAGCGTGCCCGCGAGCAGGCTGGCGACCGCCGACATCCCGAACACGCCGAAGTCGTTCACGGCCTGCGCCCGGAACCGTTCGCTGGCGCGGTAGGTCGAGACGAGCTGCGTGGTGCCGCCTATGAAGAGGAAGTTCCAGCCTACGCCGAGCAGGACCATGCCCCACCAGTAGTGCATGATCTCGCGCCCGGCGAGCCCGATCGCCACCGTGGCCCCCATGGTCAGGGCGCCGACGGCCATCAGCCGTGTGGTGCCGAGCCGGGCGAGCAGGGGGGCGGACACCAGCGAAGGCAGGTACATCGCCACCACGTGTGCCTGTACCACCCGCGCGGTCTCCTCGATGGAGTATCCGTCGACGACGTGCATGCTGAGCGGCGTCGCGGTCATGACGAACACCATGGCCCCCTGTCCCACCACGGCCGCGGCCATGGCGACCAGGAAGCGGGGCTGGGCCACCACGCTCGGGAGCGGGCGCGGGGGCAACGCTTCGCCCTCCGCGCGGTCGGCTGCGACGTTGCGAAAACCCAGCAGCACGGCCGCGCCGACGACGTAGACCGCCGCCAGGGCGTACATCGCTCCCTGGTAAGGCTGTTCGGGATTGAAGCCGGGGCTCCGGGCGACGATCTCCGGTCCGAGGATGGCGCCGCCGATGGAACCGACCAGGATGATGGACACGGCCCACCCGACGCGGTCGGGCGGGACGCTCTCCGCCGCGGCGAAGCGAAACTGGGCGCTGAACGCTAGGGTCACCCCGACCAGGGCGGCGCCGGCCGTGAAGCCCGCGAAGCTCGACGACCCAAGCCCGGCGCCGGCGATTACCGCTCCTGAGAACCCCAGGCCGGCCGCGCCAAGGAAGGCGGCACGCCGGCCGATACGCTGCATGAGGAGGGCGGCCGGCACCGTGCCGGCGGCGGTACCGACGACCATCAGGGACAGGGGCAGCGTGGCGAGGGCCGGGTCCGGGGCGATCTGGCTGCCGACGATGCCCCCGAGCGTCACGAGCGTGACCGTTCCCGTCAGGAAGATCACCTGTCCGAAGAACAGGACGACGACGTTACGGGGCGGGATCATCGGCCCCCGCTTCTTCGCCGGCGGTCTCGGCCGCTTCCGGAGCCCTGTAGATCGTCGCGACCGGGGCGCCGCCGTCGGCCACGGCGATGGGTTCCGGCCGGAACACGAGTTCGCCAACCTGGAGATCGGGCAGCGTCGGGTCGACCGTCCCGACGGTCCCCTCGCGCAAGGCGGCATTCACGTCCAGCGCCCCCGGCGCGGAGGCGTCCAGCGCGAAACGGACCCACTCCTCCCCGGCCTGCCGGAACAGCGTGCCCCAGGCATAGTCCCCGCCGGCCTCCGCGTTCAGCAGCGCGTACTCCGCCTCGCCGTCTCCGTCCATGTCGATCCGGATCAGCACCACGGTGCTCCTGTCGCCCGTGTACCACTCGCGTTCGGCGATGGCGCGCAGGCCCTCGGGGACGTCGAAGGGCTCGGGACGCAGCGTGACGGACTCCCAGATGCGCTCGCCCGGTGCGCCTGGCGGGAGCGGGCGAATCAGCGCGGTCAACTCGGGATCCGACGTCTCGTGCTCCTCGGCCAGGGCTTCGAGCCGCAGCCAGGCGGGACGGGCGAGTTGTTCCCGCGCGTAACGGAAGTCGAAGTCGCGCAGTGCGATCTCGCCACGCTCGACCCGGGCGAACTGGCTCGCCAGCGAGACCTTGCGGAAGTCGAGGAGCGGGGTGTTGACGAGAAGCATGACGCCGAGGACCACCCAGCCCATCCCGACGTTGACCCGTCCGAGCGCCGCCGGCCAGCGGTCGCGGTGCCGGACGATGCTCCACGTGTAGCCGATGGAGAACGCGGCGAACAGCAACGCCAGCGTCAGGGCCCAGCACCGCTCCACGGTCCAGCCGTACTGGACGACGCGCAGCGAGAGTCCGTAGACGGACAGTGCCGAGACCACCGGGAGCAGGGCGACGCACACATATAGCGGACGGTGCACGAACAGGGGGTAGGGCGCGTGTCGGTCCGCCTGGTACACGGCGTTCACCGTGAACAGCGTGATCGCGTTGAGGGCCATCAGGAGCGCCGTGCCGTTGCCCGTCTCCCAGAGTGGCGCGAGCCCCGTGAACGGCAGGGCCGCGAGGAAGATCGCCACCACGGCGGCCGTGAGCGGCAGCAGCAGCCGCATGAGGCCTTCCAGGAGACTCGTGACGCCATCGATCACGCGGGTCAGCCGCCGGAAGATGAAGACCCCGAGCCCGAACGCCACGGCGAGGACGGGAAACAGGAACCAGTCCCTGCGGAACAGTTCCTGGAAGAAATCGATGCCGATGACGGCGAAGAGCGCGCCCCAGAGCGCCAGCACCAGGGCGACGCCGACGGTAAGCGTCCACGAGAGCCCGAACACGAGAAAGTTGCGCCAGGAGCGCGTGAAGAGGGCGGGATAGCGGATCGTCTCCCGCGCGGCGAGCTGCTGCAGGTACATCGCTCCCTTGAAGCAGGCGACGAGTATCGTGAACACGAAC
>JAJDTI010000118.1 GCA_022827245.1 Pseudomonadales bacterium
CGGGGAGGCGGCGTTTTCGACGATGGTCCAGCCTTCGGCCGCGAGCTGCCGACAGCTCTCTACGAGCCCGAGTTCCTCCACCACGGGGCGGAGTTGGTCGGAAATCGCCTCGGGCGGCAGGGTCTCGTAGACCCTTGGCTCGAGGGGGACCGCCGCCTCCGGCAACCGGGCGTTGGCCCCTGCGTTCGAGTGCACCGGATCTTCGGCGGCGTCTTCGATGGTCATGTCTGACTCCCGTTCACGGATGGGGTGCGCGTCAAGGTTACTGGTGGGTGGCCTGGGAGGGCTTATGGCGGTTGTGCCGTGGGGTGTCAAAGGGAGTTTGCCGCCCCCACCGAGCGTCTTTGACCGGGGGCGTCGAGGTCAAAGTCTCACAGTACAGCGGGCGACGGTCCTGCATGAATTCCACCGTGCCTGTGGCAAAACCTGTGCTTTGCCATCCGACCGCGCCGACGCATGCCCGGAGCCTTCCCTGCCGCCTTCTTTCGCGAGAGCCTCTTATCGCGCCGGCAGGCCTGTGGTAGCGTTCCGGGCATCGATGCGTGGCCCGACCGGGGAGTCCGCCATGCGGGAGACCGAGACCGTTCCCACCGACGACGCTGCGACGTTCGCGAGGGCGCCCGACGCGCCCGAGCGGCTGCCGTTGTCCGCCTACCCCGAGTCCGACGGTAAGCCGATGGCGGAGACGCCCATCCACTGGCACGCCACGGTCGACGCTGCGCAACCCCTGCAGGAGTTCTATCGCGACCGCGCGGATGTCTACGTGGGTAGCGACATGATGATGTACTACCGCGAGGGGGACATTCGGGCGTGCGTGTCGCCGGACGTGTTCGTGGCGTTCGGAGTACCGAAGCTGCCGGAACGGCGCGTGTGGCGGACCTGGGTGGAGGGGAAGCTGGCGGATTTCGTGCTGGAGATCACTTCGCTCGGCACGCGCCGCGTGGACGAGGTAACGAAGACGGCGCTGTATGCGGAACTGGGGATTCGGGAGTACTGGCAGTTCGACCCGGAGGGAGACTACCTGGAGCCGATGCTGAAAGGTCGCCGTCTCGGGTCGGACGGGCAATATCGGACGCTGACCCTGCAGAAACGGGACGGAGCCCTGTGCCATGGAAGCCTGCTCGGGCTGGAGCTGCGGCTGGAGGGGGAACGGCTGCGCTACTTCGACCCGCGGCGCGGCGAGTACCTGCGCACCACCCGGGAGAAGGAGGAAGCGCTACGAGGGACGGAGGAAGCGCTGCGAGGGACGGAGGAAGCGCTGCGAGCCGCCCAGGCCGAGAACGCCGAACTCAGACGGCGCCTCGACCGGCTCGGCAAGTGACGCGCCGCCGCACGGTTCCGCTCGGGCCCAAGGGGGCTCGTCGGGAGCGGAGGACGGATGGCCTAACATAGCGCGCCCGGCGAGAGAGGAGACCAGGCCATGCGATGCGTCCCCCGAGTCGCGGCTTTCGCGTGGCTGGCCGCGGCGCTGGCCGCCGTTGTCGCAAGCGGTGCGCAGGAGTCCGTGCTCACGCACCACACCCTGGCTACCGGACTGGTGCCCGGCGACGCGCGCTTCGACGTGCTCCTGCCGCCGGCCTACGAGCCGGATCGGCCGGAGCCTTACCCGCTGCTCCTCTGGCTGCACGGCGGCAGCAGTGGGGAGAGCCAGCTCGAGCGCCGTCTGCGCGTCCCCCTCGAGCGCGCGTGGGAGGCGGGAACGATCGAACCCCTCGTCGTGGTCGCGCCGATCACCGGCAACTCGTACTGGATCGACTGGAAGGGCGGTGGCAACGACTGGGAGACGTTCCTCCTGGGCGAACTGCTCGCGCACGTGCGCGGCGCCTGGCACGTGGCCCAGGGCCGGGCGGGCACGCTGATCGCCGGCGCCTCCGCAGGGGGCCAGGGGACGCTGCGGATCGCGCTGCGCAACCCGGAGGCGTTCGTCGCCGCCGCGGCGCTCGAGCCCGGGTTCCCGCCGGTCACCTCCTTCGCCGATCTGGACGTGACGCCCTACGGCCCGGGCGCATTTCGCTTTCTGGAACAGCGTTTCGGCAACCCGGTCGACATCGCCTACTGGCGGGCCCGTCATCCGCCGACCATCGTCATCGACAACGCGGAGCGGCTGCGCGACTCGGGGCTGCAGTTGCTGGTCGAGGCCGGCGACGAGGACGCCAACCTCACGTTCCTCGGCGCCGAACTCGTGCACCGCCTGCTCTTCGACGCCGCCATCGAGCACGAGTATCACCTGGTCCGCGGGGCCGCCCACACCGGCCGTTCCGTGCCGCGCCGGCTCGAGAACGTGTTCGGCTTCTTCCAGCGTGCGCTGCGTCCCGAGGGACCGGACCCCGCGGCCGAGCTCCACCTGGCCGGCGCGAAGCGTTCGGGCAGGTATGCGCCGCGCGTGCCCAACCAGCTCCGTTTCGACACCGTGGACTTCGCAGGGGGGAACGCCGGCGGCGACGCGGCAGGCGCGCCGCGGTGAGGGGCGAACCGGCAAACCTAGTGGGCCTGGTGACGTAGCCCCGTGCGTCCAGGCGTTCTCCCGCAGGCGGGGCGCGACAGCCTCAACGCGCGCTGGGTGGCCAGCGTCTTTCTGCGCACCTGGCCGTTCATCCGGCCGTCGGGCCGGCACCTCGTCGCGTATCTTGCGGCGTCCGGGGTGCTGGCGCTGGTGACCGCGCTGCTGTCGATCATCCTGATCGGCATCGCGACCTCGGGCGTGCTGGCCGGAAAGCCGATCGGCGGTATCGCGGCCTGGCTCTTCAGCCTCGATCCGGCGGTGTTCGTCGAGGTCGACGCGCTCACGGGCGAGGCTCGCCGCGCCCTGCTGTGGCCCACCCTGCTTAACGCGATCGTCCTGGCGGCGGTCGCCATCCCCGGCGGGCTTGTGCTCCGCTACTACAGCATGTGGATCTTCCAGCAGATCAACCAGCGCATGCGGGTGCAACTCATCGACCGCCTGCAGGCGCAGTCGCTGACGTTCCATGCCAGGTCCGAGACCGGCGACGCCATCTACCGCGTGTACCAGGACAGTGCGATGGTGACCGCGATCATCCGGTTCGTGTTCCTCGAGCCACTGATGTTCCTCGGGCGGTATCTCGTCGGCGTGGCCATCGTCGCGGCGTTCCAGCCGGTCCTCGCGGCCGTGCTCGCCTTCACGGTGCTGCCTGTCCTCTATCTCGGCTACCTGTTCTCCTCGCGTCTGCGCACGCGTTTCCGGCGCGCGCGCGAGCGCAACAGCGCGCTGACGTCCTGGATCCAGGAGAGCGTGCTGGGCGTGCGGGTCATCAAGGCGACGGGGACCGAGCCGCAGCGTCTCGGGGGCTTTCACGAACGCTCGCGGAACGCGCTCGATGCCGCCTTCCGGTCGCGCGTGTCCCTGGCGCTGCTCGGCATTCTCGCGTTCGGGGCGATCGGCCTCGCGATCCTTGCCGTCGAGTCCCTGGCGGCGCTGTGGTCGCATGCGTCCGCCGCGACGTTCGCTGAGGGCATCCTGCTGGGCTTCGGCTTCGCCGTCTGGAACTTCGGCACGTTCTCCGCGGTCAACTCCCGCGCGAACGACGGCCTGGGTGCGGTCCGCGCGCTCATCGCCCTCTGGGGCCGCGCCCAGGACATGGCCATCGGGCTCGGGCGCGTGTTCGAGATGCTCGACCTGGAGCCGGACATCGAGGACGCCGCCGACGCCGTTGCGCTGCCGCCGTTCCGGCGCGCCGTGCGCTTCGAGGGCGTGACCTTCGGCTACGTCGCCGACCGGCCGGTGCTCACCGATGTCGACTTCACGGCGCCCCGCGGCACGGTGACCGCCATCGTCGGACCGACGGGCACCGGCAAGTCCACGCTGATGTCCCTGCTGCTGCGCCTTGCGGATCCGGATCGGGGGCGCATCACGATCGACGGCGCCGACATCCGCGGGGTCACGATCGACTCGCTGCGCAGCCGGGTTGCGATCGCTACGCAGGAGAACATCCTGTTCTCCGACACGGTGATGGAGAACATCCGCTACGCGGTCCCCGGAGCCTCGCCGGAGACCGTCGCCGACGCGGCGCGGGTCGCCTGCGCCGACGGCTTCATCGAGCAGTTGTCACAGGCGTACGGGACGCCGCTCGGCGAGCGCGCCACGAAGCTCTCGAGCGGCCAGCGGCAGCGCATCGTCATCGCCCGGGCGGTGGTGAAGGATGCGCCGATCCTGATTCTCGACGAGCCGACCGCGGCGCTCGACGCGGAGACCGAACTGCGCGTGCTCGCCAGCCTGAAACGCTGGGGCGAGGACCGCTGCATCTTCCTCATCACGCACCGGCTGTCGACCATTCGCCAGGCCGACCAGGTCGTCTACCTGCGCGGCGGCCGGGTGCTGGCGCGGGGGACGCACGACGACCTCATCGCCTCCGCGCGCGTCTACCGCGACTTCGTCGAGGCGGAGACGGGGCAGGCGGCGTGAGCGCCCCGGACGACGGCCGCGAGTTCGGCACGCGCGAGACCCTGTGGCTCATCGTGCGCTCGCTGGCCTTCGTGTGGCCGTACCGGAGGCTGATCGCGGTCAAGCTGGGCCTGAGCTTCGTGGGGGTCTCGGTGATCCTGATCCTGCCCTGGCCGCTGAAGATCCTGGTCGACCACGTCGTCATGGGCATGCCGGTCGGCACGGCGCCGACGCCGTATCCGCCCTACGCGCAGCCGTTGCTCGATCTCATGGTGGGACTCACGCCGTTCCAGATCGTCTGGGCCATCGTCGGCATCAGCCTGGTCGGCATCGTGCTCATCGGCGCGTTCGGCCAGGGCGCCGCCAGCGACCGCGCAGAGGGCGAACTCGCGGAGGGCCTCGACACGGCCACGAAGAGCGAGAACCTGGCGAACGTCTCGGACAGCCGCGTGAGTGGCCTGCTCGGGCTCTACGAGTATCGCTACCAGTTGCGGGCGACCCACCGGATCAACCACGACCTGCGCTCGATGCTCTACCGCCGCCTGATGGCGCTGCCGATGACGCGGTTCGCCGATTCGAGCATCGGCGACGCCATGTACCGCGTCATGTACGACACGCCGTCGATATCGCGCGTGTGCTACGACATCCTGGTCACGCCCCTCGTGAGCGTCTACGCGATTGCCGTCGTGATCTGGACGACCCAGTACAGCTTCGCCGTGGTGCCCTCGGTGATCGCGATGGCCTGGCTCGCGGCGCCCATGGTGCTCGTGACCACGCTCCTGATGACGGGCATCACGCGGCGGCGCTCCATGGCGAGCCGGCAGGCCGGAGCGGCGACCACCGCGACGGTCGAGGAGGGGATGAGCAACATCGCGGCGGTGCAGAGCCTCGGGGCGAGCGCCAGGCAGCGCGAGTCGTTCGAGGCCGACAGCGCCCGGTCGTTCCGGCGCTTCCGCGGCTACGAACTCATGAACCTGCTGCTCGGGGCCCTGCAGGGCACGGTCATCATCGGGCTGACGTTCTACGTCTTCTACGACGTCGCCAACGCCATCATCGACGGCCGCATGTCCGCCGGCGACTATGCCGTGCTGTACGGGTTCTTCCTGCAGATCGCCATTACCGCCGGCGCCCTCGGCGCGCTGTGGTTCAACCTGCAGAACAGCGTGGCGGGCATGAAGCGGGTGTTCGACGTCCTGGACATGGCCGTCGACGCCGACCACCACGGCGCGCGGCGGTTGCCCGAGCCCGCAGGACGCGTGGCGCTCGAGGATGTCTCGTTCCGGTACCCGGACGGCACCCTCGCCCTCGATGGCGTGCGTCTCGAGGGGCGCGTGGGCGAGATGATCGCGCTGGTCGGCGCCACGGGGGCCGGCAAGTCGACCCTCGCCTACACGCTACCCGGGTTCATCCGGCCCACGTCCGGGCGCGTGCTGCTCGACGGCGTCGACCTGACCGCGCTCGACATCGACTGCGTGCGCGAGAACGTCGCGTTCGTCTTCCAGGAACCGGTCGTGTTCGACGACACCGTGACGAACAACATCCGCATGGGCAACCCGGGCGCGACGCCAGAGGAAGTGGCGGCCGCGGCGCGCACGGCGGGGGCCCTGGAGTTCGTCGAGGCGCTGCCTGACGGTTTCGGGACGCGGCTGGGGCAGGGCGGGGCGACGCTGTCGGTCGGCCAGAAACAGCGGCTGGCCATCGCGCGCGGTCTCGTCAGCCGGGCGCCCGTACTGGTCCTGGACGAGCCGACCGCCGCACTGGACCCGGAAACGGAGAACGCCCTCGTGGGCGCGCTGCAGGCGGAGCGCGCGAAGCGCCTGCTCATCGTCATCGCGCACCGGCTCAGCACGATCCGCTCGGCGGACCGGATCGTGTTCATCGAAGCGGGACGCATCGTCGAGACCGGGACGCACGCGGAACTGATGCGGCATCGGGCCGGGGCCTACCGGCGTTTCGTCGAACTCCAGGTCGGGGAGAACGCGGCGTAGGCAGGCGGGGAATCGCGCCCGGGCGAGCGCCTACCTGATCCGTCGCCAGGAGGCCACGCCGTTGTCTTCGATACGCACCGGCCCGCCGCTGAACAGCCCGGGGGGCGCCATCCAGTAGTCGATGCGGCCCGTCTCGGCGCCGTCCGCGGGCGTGACGGCGTACGCGTTCGTCGACTCGTAGATGCGATGGCCCCGTACGATGTGCGTTCCCAGCCCGGTCACGGTCAGGCGGTCCGCCTCGACGCCGGCGCAGTCGACCGTCGGTCCGCAGCGCCAGGCTGCCAGTGCGCGCGTGTCCCCCTGCGCCAGCACGCCCACCGCGGCATCCAGGATCAGGATGTCCGCCGGTGTGCCCGTGAGAACGGCGGCCACGTCTCCGGGAACCGGCGTGCCCATCGCCGCGTCGCCGACCGTCAGCCGCCAGCGATCGTCCTCCAGGACGGCGCGGGTCGCCGGTCCCCCGTCGCGCTCGACGGCGACCGCGCCCGGGGAGGCCGTGATGCGAAACAGGTTCCAGGCGTCTGCCTCGCGAATCGCCGCCGTGACGACCGTACCGTCGTCCGTGGCGACCGAAGCGATCGCGGCGGCTCCGCCTGACTCATCGAGGAAGTCTGATCGCGCACCGGCTTCGAGCGGAAACGGGGGCGCCGCGTCGAACTCGGCTTCCGCCGTGGCGGTCTTCGCGGCGAGTTGCTCGAGCAGCGCGTCGAGGTTTGCGCGGTCGTGGAACGTGCCGGCGCGCATGACGCCGTGCAGACGGCGCAGGGCGCCGAGGTCTTCGAGGGGGTTGCCGTCCACCAGGATCAGGTCGGCCGCGGCGCCCTCCACCACCTCGCCGAAGGTGCCGCGTTCGCCGAGGTAGTCGGCGGCGCCGAGCGTGGCCGCGCGCAGGACCTCGAGGATCGTGAGACCGGTCTCGACCAGGGTTTCCATCTCGTCGACCACCGCGAACCCGTGCTGGAGCGAGTCGTCGGTTCCCACGAGCATCCGGGTGCCGGCCCGGTGCAGGGCCGGGAGGACGTCTGCGCGCACGTGGTAGAGGACGGTCTCGCCCGCCTGCAACTCGGGATCGATCATGGCCGATCCGGCGCTCTCGAGCATCCGCATGATGGCCCGGTCGGCTGGCGTCAGGTAATCGAAGGCGTCCGGATGCGCCGGTCGGGGAATGCTGGTGAAGTTCTTCATGACATCGATGGTCGGCACGAGCCAGAAGTCGTGCGCGGCCAGGTCCGCACCGAGTTGCGCGACCTTGTCGGGGTCGACCAGTTCCGCCGCATCGAGGTCGCCGCGTCCGAGCGCCTTGACCAACTCGTGATTCCGCGGGTCGAACGACCCCAGGTCCGGATTCGGCAGGGCGGGGTCCGCGAAGACGGCGGAGAGCATCCCGGTGAAGTGCTCGGCCGAGCGCATGCCGCCCTGCACGGCGTGCAGCAGCGGTACGTCCTGGGGGGTGTGACCGGCGACGGCGATGCCGTGCTCTGCGCCCGCGGCCAGGATCGCGTCGAGGACCTCCGGCGACAGGCGCGAGTACACCTTTACGAAGTCGTAGCCGTCCGCGGCCTGTTGCGCGACCAGCGCCTCCGCCTCGGCGGCGTCGGCGACTTCGGTCGAGCCGGCCCAGATCTTCGGCGGGCCGTCGAGGAGTTGCCCGGCGGTGACGATGCGCGGTCCGGGAATACGCCCCTCGGCGACCGCCGCCTTCATCTCGAGCGCCATCGGCCCGCCCCACATGTTTCGCACGGTGGTGACGCCGTTGGCGAGGTAGGGCACGAGGGCGTCCGCGGTGAAGACGTGCGCGTGCATGTCCGTCAGTCCCGGCAGGAGATGACGCCCCGTACCGTCGATGACCGTCACGCCGTCGGCGAGGGTCACGCTGGCGCTCGGCCCCACCCGGACGATGCGGCCGTCGTCGACGACGACCGTCTGCGCCGGGACGGTTTCGCCAGCCGCGACGTCGATCACCGTCACCCCGACGAACGCCGTATTGCCCTGGACCTGTTCCGCGGCCGGGTCGGCGCAGCCGGCGGCCAGGAACACCGCGATCAAGGCAAGTGGGAGGGTTCCGCATCGACCAGGTTCTGATTCCATCATCTTCGCTTGCCTCCCGTCTATGCAGGTAGCGCGTGCGGGCTAACGGTCCACGGCGACCCCCGCGCCGAAGCCGGGGTCCGTCGCCGGATCGTACCGGAGCGCCTCCCGGTCGAGGACGCGGCCGCCCTGTACCACCATCTCGACGTTGCGCGTGTCCGAGACCGTCCGGTCCGGCCGGCCGCGGACCAGGACCAGGTCCGCGCGCTTGCCCGCGGCGAGCGTGCCCCAGTCGTCGGCCTGCATGAGCCGGGCCGCGTTCCCGGTCGCCGCGGACAGCGCCTCGAGCGGCGTCAGGCCCGCCTCGACCAGGAGTTCGAGTTCGCGATGGATCCCTTCTCCGAGCAGCGTCCCGGGATAGGGCGCATCGGTACCCGCGACCAGCATCACGCCGGCCTCGTGCAGGGCCAGGGCGTTCTCCTTGCCGACCCGCACCGAGTTCTGCCACCGGGCGACCAACGGCGCTTCTTCGGCCGTCGGCTCCCGCGCCGCGTGCTCGCGCAGGGCTTCCGTGAAGGCGGGAAGACTCGTGTCGGACACCAGCGGGTGCTCCAGGAACGCGAGGTCCGCCAGTCGTTCGCGCGAGAACGACTCTTTCGCGGCCAGGGTCGTGATGACCGCGGTGCCGTTCGCTTGCAGCACTTCCAGCGTGGCGGCATCGACGGTCCGGGAGGGCAGGTGGGCGAGTGCGGCGACCCCGGCGGCCGCGGTGTCGTAGCTGCCGGTGCGGCTCCACATGTCGGCAACGACGGGCAGCGACCGCTCCGATGCCGCGCGGACGAGTTCCTGGAGCAGGGGAACGGAGAGGCCCTTGTAGGCCTTGACGGCGTCCACGCCGGTGTCCGCGAGCAGGTCGACGATGCCGGGGACCTGGGCGGCGGAAGCGACCACGATGGAGATCGGCGGCCAGACCGGGTCCGTCCCGTCGAGGAGGGAGCCGACGCTATAGATCCGCGGCCCGGCGATCGTGCCGGCCGCGATGGCATCCCGTATCTGCAGGATGTACGGCATGACGTTGCCCGTATCGAACACGGTCGTGACGCCCGCGTACAGGAGCGCGTTCAGGTAACGCTGGTAGCCGAGCATGTCGACGGTGACGCCGTCCCAGCCGCCCAGGAGGTGCACGTGCATGTCCGCGAGACCGGGCAGGACGCTCATGCCGGCCCCGGCGATCACCCGCGCGTCCTGGGGCACGGCGACCTCCGACGCCGGGCCGACGGCCGCGATCAGTTCTCCCCGGACCACCACCGTGCCGAGCTCGATCGGCGCGCCTCCCCGGCCGTCGATGACGGTGGCGCCCACGAAGGCCAGCGGCTCCGCCGCCGCGCGTTGGGCTCCCGGCGCCAGAACGAGGACGGCGACGCTGAGGACACGCAACGACAGGTTTCCTAGCATCCGGGCCGGCCTCCTAATCGGTAGCGTTGCGGCTCGGCTGTGACAGCACGGCGAGACAGCCGGCGGTCCCGACGACCCCGATGAGCAGTATGCCGTAGCCTGTCTCCGCGACAAGCACCCGCGACAACCCGTACAGGGCGAGCGCGTTGCAGAGGAAGTTCGCCACCAGGAACCAGGCGCGCAGGCGCAGCGGTCCCAGGCGCCTGTCGATGTCGAACCGCTTCACCCCTGCCACCAGCCGAGCCGGTTGAACACGTAGGTGATCGCGACGCAGTTGAGCAGCGTCACCTGGACCATGATCCCCAGGTTCCAGGTGCGCGACCGGCTGCGCGCCGCGCCCATCAGCTTGCCGTCATTCAGCATCATGTAGAACGACCACCCGACGATGTTGTTGGTCAGCGACAGCGCCGCGGCGATGACGATGATCAGCATGACGGGGCTCGGATACCACGCCGCGAGGAAGCCGACCTGGGGCAGGAGCAGGCAGACCTTCCAGCGCCACGAGCGCACGTCCGGCTGCCAGCCGAAGACCGCGTGGATACCGATGGCCGAGAGCAGGCACAGGCCGACCGTGGTGGTCAGCGGCACGGCCAGGAACCCGATCATGAACGCGTACTGGGCCGCCGTCTCGCCGAGCAGCGGCACCAGCGCCCGGGACAGTTCCGCCGCCGTGCCCGGGAGGTCGCCGCTGCCGTGCAGGGTGCCGGCGAAGACGCAGACGATGAGGAAGTTCACGATGCAGAAGGGCACGAAGAACCCTGCGACCAGGTCGAATCGGGCCAGCCCCTCGTGTTCCCGCTTCCAGCCGCGGGCGTGCGCCGTGTAGTGGAACAGCACCCAGTCCGCGACGCCGATGGCGGCGGCGGTGGAGGCGATGAAGAGGTCGATGCCGAGCACGCCTCGGGGCAGCCATGGCACCAGGGCGCCGCGCGCGGCCGCGGACCAGTCGACCCCGACGACGAGCAGGCAGCCGGCAAAGCACAGGATCATGGCCGCGAGGCTCCACTTCATGAAGCCCTCGAGCAGCCGCGTGCCGCCGGCGCCGCCACGCCCGTAGCCGAGGGCGATACAGGTCGTCACGAGCACGTACAGGGGCCAGTTGTACTCCTGCGGGAACGATGCGCCGGCGGCCTCGGCGATGCTGTCGATCAGGTGCGTGCCGAGAGCGACCTGGCCGAAGTTGAAGACCAGCGCGACGGTCACCATGCCGACGAGGGCGGTGAGCACGCGGGCCAGGAACCAGCCGTGCAGCTCCGCCTGTTTCTCGATGACGTCGAACTGGGCCTGACAGGTGAAACGCGCCATCGCCGCCATCATGAACATGCCCGACCCGGCGGCTACCCAGAAGATCCACAGCGTCCGGTAGCCGAACTCGGCCCCGGCGAGCATGGAGGAGGTCATGGTTCCGGCGCCGAGCGTCAGGGCCGCGCCGATGAATCCGGGACCGCCCAGCTTCAGGTAGGTCGGCAACCCGAGCACGGGTCCCCGCGTCCGCGCCGTGGAGAGGTCCTCGACCTGCCGCCGCAGCTCCGCCTGGGGGACGGCGTCCGCGAGCGGATACGGGGCGCGCGGGGTGTCGGCGGGTTCCGTCACTATGCGTCGGCCGCGCGTTCCGCGGTCATGGACGCTTCGGCCCGGCGCATCAGTTCCCGCCGGTCGACCTTGGTGGTGCTCGCCAGGGGCAGGGCGTCCAGGAACCAGACCCGCCGGGGATACAGGTAGGGCGCGATCTCTGTCCTGACGTGGTCCTGGATCTCCCGCGCGTCGACGGGGTCCGCCGCCGGCACGACGAAGGCCACCGGCATCTGGCCGCGCTGCGCGTCGGCCACCGGCACCACCGCCGCCTGCAGGACGCCCGGGTGCGACTCGACCGCCTGCTCCACCTCGCCCGGGTACACGTTCTCGCCCGAGCACACGAACATGTCGTCGGCGCGGCCCCGGAAGAAGTAGAAGCCGTCCGCGTCCCGTTCGAACAGGTCGCCCGTGTTGTACCAGCCGTCGCGCAGCCGGCGGGCGGTGAGTTCCGGCAGGTTGAGGTAGCCGGTCATCATGCTCGGCGCCTTCACGAGCAGCGCGCCGTCCTCGTCGAGGCGCAGATCGACCCGCGGCGTCGGGTAGCCGACGGAGGTGGCCGGCCTCGAGACC
Organism: Pseudomonadales bacterium; assembly: GCA_022827245.1. Taxonomy (GTDB): domain Bacteria; phylum Pseudomonadota; class Gammaproteobacteria; order Pseudomonadales; family Azotimanducaceae; genus VXNE01. The sequence continues at coordinate 12,016 of JAJDTI010000118.1, forward strand.
CCGTCGGGGTGCGGCCCGAACAGCCCGCCCCCGGTCTCGGTGGTGCCGTAGGAGTTCAGGACCTTCGCGTTCGGCATCATCTCCCGCGACTGGGCGACGATCGCCTCGGTGACGGGGGCCGAGCCGATGTACACGGTGTGGACGCTGCCGATATCCGGTCTCCCCAGGTCCTGCCACGCGGAGTGCAGCAGCGCGATCATGGTCGGCACGCCGGTCAGCACGTGCACGCCGTAGGCCGCGATGGCCTCGGCGAACATCGTGGCATCGAACCTCGACATCAGCACGACGGAGCCCCCGCCGGTCAGGAACGACGCGATGAACACCTGGGCGTTCATGTGGAACATCGGCGCCGCCACGATGCCGCGCTGCCCGTCGAAGAGCCGGCTGTCCGGGCCGGCGGTCACCGCGTCGGTCATCGCGAGCTGGCTCCGGTGGGACAGGACGACCCCCTTGGGACGGCCGGTCGACCCCGACGTGTAGAGGATCAGGGCGGTGGAACCTCCGCCGACCGCCGGGAAGGCCTCCGATCCGGGCGCGCGAGCGGGGACCGGCTCAAGCCCGGCGTGCGCAACATCCTCGGGCACCAGGGCCGCACCCGTCTCGTCGGCGAAGGCGAACTGCATGCCCGCGTCCTCGCAGACGTAGCGGACGATCGCAGGCGGCTGGCGGATGTTCGCGGGGACACACACGTACCCGGCACGCAGGATGCCCAGGTAGGCCATCAGGTTGGGTACGGAGTTCTGCGCGAAGATGCCGACCGCGGCACCCGGCTCCAGGCCGCGCCGGCGCACCGTCTCGCCGTAGGCGAGCGAACCCTGCTCGATCTCGCGGGCGCGCCACTCGCGGGCGAGGCCGTCGGCGGCGAGGCTGACGATCGCGACCTCGTCCGAGTCCCGGCGTGCGCCGAGGATGTCGCCCAGATTGCGGGGACGGTCCGTCACCCGGCGCGCGACCCGAACGTGGCGCGGCCCGTCGCGACGAGCCGCTCCCGGTCGTCGAACAGGTCCACGTCCGCCACCGCGACGGTGCGTCCCGCGCGCCGCACGACGGCGACGGCCCTGAGGTCCGTGTCGATGACTGGGCGGAGGTAGTCGGTGCGGAAGTTGATCGTGGGCACGCCGTGGCCGAGCACCAGCATGGTCGCGTAGCAGCCCGCGGTGTCGATCAGGCAGGCGATCGGGCCGCCGTGCATCTGGCCCGAACCCGCCAGGCGCTCCAGCTCGGGCCGCATGGGCATGTGCAGGACGAGCCGGCCCGCGGACTTGTCGACATCTTCCACGCGGAGACCGCAGAACGCGGCGAACGGCGATTCGTCCAGGCTGGCCTGGATCTGCTCCCGGGTGTCGAAATCGCCCACGCCCGTACCGTCCCTGCTACGGCGTGACGACGACCTTGCCGAAGACCTCGCGGTCCTCGAGCAGCCGCTCCGCTTCGTGGATCTCCTCGAGCGGGAACACGCGGTCGATGACGGGTTCGAGCCGGCCCGACTCGACCATGCCGAGCAGCGCCAGGACGTCGTCCCGGGTCCACCCGTTGGAGCCGACGATGGACTGCTCGAAGGTCCAGACGTAGCGGCAGTCCACTTCCTCGTCGAACCCGGCGGTGGCGCCGCACGTGACCATGCGGCCGCCGTTGCCGACGCAGCGCATGGTGTCGTTCCACGTCTTGCCGCCGGTGTAGTTGACGGCCAGGTCGACGCCTCCGCTGCCCGCGACGCGGGGCCGGCCGACGATCTCGTGCACCGCCTTGCGCATGTCCACCCGCGTGTAGTCGATCAGGTGGTCCGCCCCGATGGCGGCGAGCCGCTCGAGCTTCCCGGCGGACGACGCGCAGGCGAGGACCGTTGCGCCGGCCATCTTGGCGAGCAGGACGCAGCAGGTCCCGACGCCGCCGCTCGCGCCGAGCACGAGCACCGTCTCCCCCGCCTTCAGGTGGCCGCGCGTGAACATCATCCGGTGGGCGGTGGCATAGGCCAGCGGCAGGGTGGAGGCCACCTCGAAGCTCACCGCGTCCGGCAGGGCGACGAGCTGGTCCACGAGCACCGCGCAGAACTCGGCGCGCCCGCCGTCGAACTGCTCGCCGAGGAACTTCCCGCCGCTCGCCTCGCTCGGGTGCGGATCGACCAGGACCCGGTCGCCGGCGGACCAGCCGGTCACGCCGGGGCCGGTCTCGACGATCTCGCCGGCGAGGTCCGACCCGACGATCAGCGGGAACGGAATGCGGATTCCGGGCATGCCGCGCCGCGTGAAGATGTCGTGAAAGTTGATCGAGGTCGCGCCGACGCGGAGGATGACCCATCCGGGTTCGGCCGTCGGAGTCGGGTAGTCGTCCACGAGGCGAATGACGTCCCGGTCACCGTGTTCGTGGATAACGGCTGCGCGCATGGCTATGCATCCTCCGTAGCGGGCACGAACTCGATCACGGCGCCGTGCGCCCGTTCCGGCGGCACCAGCAGGGCGCCCTCGTGCATGGTGCAGTCCGTCCCACCGTCGGTGAGTGCCGCGCGGCAGCGGTCGAGCGCCCGCACGGAGATGGTCAGTCCGATCGGATAGCCGGGCTGGCGGTCGGAGAGGTCGAGGTCGAGCCCCGGGTAGCGTTCGTGGATGAGCGTGCGCGAGAAGACCTCGCCGATGTCGCCCCGGGCGCCCCTGAACCGGAGCACGTCCGGCTCGTCCGTGGCCGGGGCGCAGCGGTAGATCTTCGAAAAGTAGTCGCGGTCCAGCAGCGGATCGTCCGAGACGAACGTCACGGCCGTGGTGTCGACGGCGGTGTTCGGATGCTCCTGGTACTCCGGGATCCAGATGGTGTGAGGTCTATGGTGCACGGACAGGAACAGCGACAGGTAGAGGCGTTCGCGGCGCCACATGTAGAAGAAGTCGCTGTCGGTCTCCTCCACGGATTCGTCGGGCATCACGACCTCGCGCCGGGCGCTGGTGATCGGGCCGGGGTCCAGTCCGCCTTCCGCCGCCGCGCGACGGTCGGTCTCGAGGTCGTACGAGCGCAGGCTGACGTGCGAGAGCCCTTCCCCGCACTCGAAGCGCGGCAGGTACTCCCGGACGATGTCCGACGGGGCGGCCTCGAGGCCGCCGAGCAGCTCGAGATAGGTGTTGCGGAACTGGACGACGCGGTTGCAGGTGCCGAACTCGATGTGCGTCATCCGGGGCCGCACCTGAAAGCCAAGGTGCTCGAAGGCGGCGCCGGCCGCGTCCACGTCGTGGACCTGCAGGACGTAGTGGTCGAGGGCCCGGGTGTCGCCGGGCGGTGGTCCCTGGTCAGCGGTCACGCGTTTCCTCCTCGCTTTGCCCGCGGAAGTGTACGCCGGCATCGAGACGGCCCGAACGGTACCATCGAACCCGCGGCACGCGAAGGGGAGCACCCATGTATCGCGCAGCGAGAACCGGCGCCGGGACGGTGTGTGTCCTGCTCGCGCTCTGGACCGTCGGGCCGGCGGCCGCGGCGGAATCGGCCACGTACGCATTCGTGGACGTCAGCGTCATCTCGATGGACGCTCCGGGCACCGCGCCGCAACGGACGGTGCTCGTGGAGGGCGACCGGATCGCGGCCGTCGGCCCCGCGGACGCGGTGACGGTCCCGGACGGGGCGACCGTCGTCGACGGCAGGGGCAAGTTCGTGCTCCCCGGGCTCGCGGACATGCACACGCACATAGGCGCCGACTACCGGCCGGGTCAGACGGCACAGCGCGCCGACCTGCTCCTGTACCTGGCGACCGGTGTCACGACGATTCGGAACGCGGCCGGCTCCGAGGACCTGCTGCGGCTCGCCGCGGCCATCGACGACGGCACGCTGCTGGGCCCGCGCATGGAGATTGCGAGTCCCCTACTCGAAGGCGCGAACGCCGTCTGGGACTTCTCGGTGCGGGTGCTCTCGGCGGGCGCGGCCCGCGCCGCCGTCCGGCGGTTCGCGGCGCAGGGGTTCGAGTCGATCAAGATCTACCACACCCTGTCTCGCGAGGCCTACGAGGCGATCGCGGACGAGGCGCGCCAGCTCGGAGTCCCGTTCTTCGGGCACGTGCCCTTCGACGTGGGCGTCGAGGAAGTCCTCGCCGATGGCCAGGCGTCCATCGAGCACTTCCGCGGCTATGACATCGACGGCCTGCCGCGCGAAGCCCTGGTCAAGGACGGCGGGCGCAGCGCAGAGCGCTTTGCCTCCTGGCTCAACATGTCGGACGCGCGGATGGACGAACTCGTCCGGGCGACGGTGGAGGCGGGCGCCTGGAACTGTCCCACCTTCGTCGTCAACTCCATGCTGATCAACGCCGGGCGCCTGGAAGAGTTCGCCGATCACCCCATGGCGGAGTACATGCCCGCCGACCTGCTGAGGGCTTACCGCAACTCGGGCCTGGAGGCGCTGTTCTCGATGGAATCCCGGGAGATGCTCGGCCGGGCGCGCCCCCGGATGCTGACCTTCCTGGCGCGGCTGCACGCCGCCGGCGCCCCGCTCATGACGGGGACCGACACCTTCCCCTCGCTGGTGCCGGGCTTCACGCTGATCGACGAGGTCGCGACCTTCGTCGAGGCCGGCCTGTCCCCGTACGAGGCGCTGCAGGCGGCGACCACCGCCCCGGCGCTTTTCTTGGGCGACGCGGACGAACGCGGCAGGGTCCTGCCCGGGATGCAGGCCGACCTGGTGCTGCTCGGCGCGAACCCGCTCGAGGATGTCGGCCACCTCTGGCAGCTCGAGGGCGTCATGGCCGACGGCCGCTGGCTGCCGCGCGACACGTTGCTGTCGATGCTGCGCGAGCTCGCCTCGGCGTCCGTCGAGTAGTGGCGGGAGCGTCTTCCATGGCGCGACGGTCTGCTAGTGTGGTGTCCCGCAAGTTCCTGGTACTTCAGAGTTCGCCCTGCGCGTCGGGGGCTCCCATGGACACCCTTGCCGAAAGGCGAGGCAGGCTGTTGCGTGAGGTGGTAGCGGACTTCGACAGGCGCGGCGTCGGTTTGCGCACGGCCGACAACCTGTCCAGGGAAGCACTGTACCGTGACCGGAAGCCAACCGGGGAAGGCCGCGAATGAGAGAATGGATGGGGGCTGGACCGCGAGTTCGGTCCCTGCCGAGCCGCCGCCACGGACGTGGTTCGAGCCCTCACCCCATCCGCATGCCGCCGGAGATCGGGATGGACTGCCCCGTCATCCCGTCGGACTCTTCGCTCGCCAGGTAGACCGCCAGGTGGCCGACCTCGTCGCCCGTGACCAGGCGCCCCATCGGCACGCGGGAGACGACCTGCTGCTGCAGCTCCTCCACCGGCACGCCGAGGGCCTCGGCGGTGTCATGCAGCCCGTCGAACATCCCGGTCGAGACGAAGCCCGGGCAGATGGCGTTGATGTTGATGCCCTGGGCCGCGGTCTCGAGCGCCGCGCAGCGCGTCAGCCCGACCACCGCGTGCTTGGAGGTGTTGTAGACGGCCTGGTTCGGGCTCTCCCACTTGCCGGCGGTGGAGGCGATGTTGACGATCTTGCCGCCGCCGCGGCCGAGCATGTGCTTGACCGCGAGCTGCGTGAGCTGGAAGACGGCGTACACGTTGACCTTCATGACCTGGTCGAGTTCGGCGAGTTCGTAGTCGACGAACGGCTTGCCGATGTAGATGCCGGCGTTGTTGACCACGATGTCGAGCCCGTCGCGCCACGAGACGGCGGCATCGAAGAGCGCAGCGACCGCGTCCGCATCCGCGACGTCCGCGCCATGACAGTGCAGCTCGACGCCCGCGTGCGCGCAGAGCCCCCGCGTCTCCGTGAGCTTCGCCATGTTGGTGGCGGTCAGGAAGAGGTGGGCGCCCTCCGCCGCGAAGCTCCGGGCGATGGCGCGCCCGATGCCCCGGCTCGCGCCGGTGATCAGGGCCGTGCGGCCGGCGAGGCGTCCGGGTCGGGTCTGGTCGGTCATGGGTGGCGGTCTCCTGTGGCTGGCTTCGGCCGGATGGCCGGCATCCGGGGGAGTGTAACGTCAGGCGGACGTGGCGACAGGGAGGCGAGGAGCGGATGACGTGGGGGTGCCGTTCAGACGGGGTTCATCGCCGGTGTGCGAACGTCGCCCGCAGACTTCGCCACACGGGAGCGCTCCACCGATGCACCGGCAACTCCGCAATCTCACCGGCACGGCGGCCGTCCTGCTGTCCCTCGCGGCGGTCTCCGCAGCCGCGCATCCTCACGGGCACGGACACGGGCACGGGCATCGCGCCTATCACCATTACTATCCCCCGCACGTCACGTACCACCCCGGCTGGAGTGTCTGCTTCGGGACGCATGGGCGGCGGCACCGGCGGTCGGGGCCGTTCCACCACCTCGACCTGTGCGTCGGGGACGTGTATCCAAGGCATTGGGTCGGGGGCCACCGGCACCGGGCCGCGCATCGGCACAGTCATCGGCATGGACACGGCCATCGGCATCGACGCGGCCACCGGCATTGGTAGGGGACGTGGTGCGGAACGTCAGTGGGACAGCCCGGCCGCCCGCATCCGCGTGTCCCGCCGCTCGATGTGCGCGCGCATCCGCTGCTGCCGCTCCCGGGTGAGCGGGTAACGCCACAGCAGCGGCAACGCCATGCAGGAAATGGCGGCCGGGATGATGGAGTACAGGAACGCCACCGACATCTTCGCCGTGGCGGTGTTGGCCTCGCTCGCGGGGTCGAACCCCATGTAAGCGGCGCCGGTGGTCGCGAAGAAGATCCCGAGGGCGGCGCCGCCCTTGTTGACCATCCCCCAGAGCGAGAAATAGAGCCCGGTGCGCTGCTGGCGCGTGCGCAGGGTGTCGAGGTCGACGATGTCCGCGACCATGGAGGTCGGCAGGAACACCAGGGCGCCGATGGCCGACCCCTTGAGCAGCATGACCACGAAGAAGATCGCGAAGTCGTCGGGTCCGAGCAGCGGGATGAACGAGCTCCAGAGCGACAGCCAGGCGATGCCGAGCACCACGGTGCGGTGCTTGCCGATTCGCTTGGAGATCGCGAACCACGCCGGGATCGCCACGGTGCTGGAGACGTAGTAGGCGAGGACGAAGATGGCGTAGGTGTCGAAGGGCTCTTCCATCACGCGCCGCACGAAGAAGAACGACATCGCCGCGGTCATGCTGATGCCGGTGGCGAAGAACGTGAGGCAGATCACCAGGCGGCGGAACGGCCCGTTGCGCCAGACGATGCGCAGGCCCCGCAGCCAGGTGACGTGGGGCGTCCTGCTGCCGCGGATCGGTGGCTCCCGGACGAACACGATCGCGGGCGCCGTGAGCAGCGGCATCAGCACCAGGACGGCCAGGGCGACGCCGTAGAGCGCGTTCTCGGCCCCGGGCTGCGCCAGTCCGAACGCGATGGCGAGGGGGATGATGAGCGACATCATGGTCCCGCCGTAGCCGAAGGCTTCGCGCCAGCCCGTGACGCGGGAGCGCTCGTCGTAGTCCGGCGAGAGCTCCGCCCCCCACGCGCGGTAGGGGAGGTCGACCAGGGTGAACGAGAGGTAGAGGACGCTGATCCAGACGAAGAGATAGAGGTTGCTGACGCCGGCGCCGCCGACGGCGGACCACACGGCGATGGCCGTGGGACTGTCCGGTACGAAGAGCATCCAGAGCGACAGGATCATGAGCGGCGTGCCCGCCACCATCCAGGGCTTGCGGCGTCCGAAGCGCGTGCGCCAGCGGTCGGAGGCGATGCCGATCGCCGGGTCGGTCACCACGTCGGTGAGCCGCGACAGCGCGAGCAGCGTGCCGACAGCCGCGAGCGAGAGCCCGAGGTTCTCGGAATAGAAGGCGGGGACGTAGAGCGCGATGGGCAGCCCGACCACGGAAGTGGGCAGGTTCACCGCTCCGTAGAGCGCGATTCGGGCACGCCCCACGCGTCCCGAAGCGGCTGGTTCGGCCATGGCGCCTCCGCGCAAACTGTCCGCATCTTATCCCAGCGCGTGCCGGTGCATGCGGGGAACGCGGGAGGCGCCGCGATGGGCGCGGGTCCGCCGCTCCGCCGGTTGCTTAGCACCCGCCCCTTCCCGATAATACGCCGCCCGCGAAACGCGGCGGCTACGCACCCGTGGCCAAACTGGATAAGGCACTGGTCTACGAAACCAGGGATTACAGGTTCGAATCCTGTCGGGTGCGCCACACAAGACCCTGCATGCGGCGGCATGCGGCGCCAGCGACCAAAAAGACCGGGCGGCCGGCCCGGGTAACGCGCGAAGCCCTCTTCAAAGGATACCGGCGGAATGGAGACGACAGTGGGCGGCGACCTCATCGGATCCGGGCTGCACCTCCTGCTCGCCGGGATGGGCACGGTGTTCGTACTCCTTGGTCTGCTCGTCGCGACCTGCGCGGCGCTGTCGCGCGCGGTGCGCGGCTCGCGCACCGTCCCGGCGATCGAGGCCGACGGTGACGACGAGCTGGTCGCCGCCGTAACCGCGGCCATCCGGCACCATCGCCACCTGCACGCCGCGGGACTGCCCGCCCGGGGACTGCCCGCCCAGGGACTGCCCGCCCAGGGAGGAAGCTGATGGCCCAACCGCTCGGCATCACCGAACTCGTACTGCGGGACGCGCACCAGAGCCTGCTCGCGACGCGGCTGCGCATCGAGGACATGCTGCCCGTCGCGGAGAAGCTCGACCGCGTGGGGTACTGGTCGGTCGAGTCCTGGGGCGGGGCCACCTTCGACGCCTGCATCCGCTACCTCGGGGAAGACCCCTGGGAACGCATGCGCCGGATCAAGGCGGCCATGCCGAACACGCGCCAGCAGATGCTGCTGCGGGGCCAGAACCTGCTCGGCTACCGGCACTACGCCGACGACGTGGTGGAGAAGTTCGTCGAGCGCGCGGCGACCGTGGGCGTCGACGTCTTCCGCATCTTCGACGCCATGAACGACCCGCGCAATCTCGAGTGCGCGGTCGCCGCCGTCGTCGCGCGGGAGCGCCATGCCCAGGGCACGATCTCCTACACGACGAGTCCCGTGCACACGGTGGACATGTGGGTGGACCTCGGCCGGCGCATCGAGGACATGGGCGCCCACTCGGTGTGCATCAAGGACATGGCGGGACTGCTGACGCCCTACGTGGCCTTCGAACTCGTGTCCCGGCTGAAGGAAGCCGTGGACATTCCCATCCAGATGCACTCCCACGCGACCACGGGGCTCTCCACGGCGACCTATCTCAAGGCCATCGAGGCGGGCATCGACAACGTCGACACGGCCGTCTCCTCGATGAGCATGACGTACGGCCACTCGGCCACGGAGTCGCTGGTGGCGATCCTGGCCGGCGGGGAACGCGACACCGGCCTCGACCTCGGGGTGCTCGAGGAGATCTCGGCGTACTTCCGGGTCGTCCGGCGCAAGTACGCGCGGTTCGAGGGGAGCCTGCAGGGGGTGGACTCGCGTATCCTGGTCGCGCAGGTGCCGGGAGGCATGCTGACCAACCTCGAGAGCCAGCTCCGGGAGCAGGACGCGGCGGACCGGTTCGACGAGGTACTCGAGGAGATTCCCCGGGTGCGCAGGGAGCTCGGCTACATCCCGCTGGTGACGCCGACCTCCCAGATCGTGGGCACGCAGGCGCTCATCAACGTGGTGTCCGGGGCGCGCTACGCCAACATCACGCGCGAGACCGCGGCCGTGCTGAAAGGGGAGTACGGGGCCACGCCGGCGCCCGTGGACGCCCACCTGCAGCGCCGTGTGCTGGGCGACCAGAAACCCGTCGCGTGCCGTCCGGCGGACCTGCTCGAGCCGGAACTCGACCGGCTCGCGGCGGAGCTGCACCGGCTGGCGGGCAAGGCCTCCATCGGGCTGGCCGAGGAGCCGATCGAGGACGTGCTGACGTACGTCCTGTTCCCCAAGATCGGGCTCAACTTCCTGGAGAACCGGGGCAAGCCCGACGCCTTCGAGCCGGAACCGGACCCGGAGGGTGACGCCGCCCGCGCGGTCGCGAACGGCGCTCCCGTGACGCAGCCGGCCGAGCCCGCCCAGTACCGGGTGACGGTCAACGGCCGTGCCTTCCAGGTGGAGGTGTCGGTGGACGGCGCCCCCGTGGCCGTGACTCCCGCGCCCACCGCCGGGGCGGCCGCGGTCCCGGCGCTGCTGGCGGGGAACGTGTTCAAGCTCGTCGCCCAGCCGGGCAGCCGCGTCGAAGAGGGGCAGCCGGTACTGGTGCTCGAAGCCATGAAGATGGAGACCGATGTCGTCGCGCCGCGCGCCGGCACGGTGACGAGATTCCACGTCGCGGAAGGCCAGGCCGTGGCGGCCGGCGAGCCGCTGTTCGATCTGCAGTAGCCGCACCGACTCCCGTACGTGTCGACCTTCCTGGACCTGGTGCAGTCCTCGGGGCTGTACCTGCTGACGTTGGGCGGGGCGGCGATGATCGCCGTCGGCCTGGTCCTGCTCTACCTCGCCGTCGCGCGCCGGTTCGAACCGCTGCTCCTCGTGCCGATCGGCTTCGGGTGCATCCTGTCGAACGTCCCGGGCGTGGAACTCGCGAGCGGGGAGGGCATCCTGCACCTCTTCTACCTGGTGGGCGTCGAGACCGGCGTGTTCCCGCTGCTGGTGTTCCTCGGCATCGGCGCGCTGACGGACTTCGGGCCGTTGCTGGCCAACCCGCGCACGCTGTTCCTGGGGGCGGCCGCCCAGTTCGGCATCTTCGGCACGCTCTTCGGCGCCGTGCTGCTGACCGAGGCTGGCGTACTCGACTTCACGCTCCGCGAAGCGGCGGCGGTCGCGATCATCGGGGGCGCGGACGGTCCGACAGCCATCTACCTGGCCGGCCACCTGGCGCCGGACCTGCTGGGCGCCATCGCCGTGGCGGCATACTCCTACATGGCCCTGGTGCCGCTGATCCAGCCGCCCATCGCGCGGCTGCTGACGACGCAGCGCGAACGCTGCATCGAGATGACGCAGCAGCGGGAGGTGTCGCGCAGGGAGCGCGTGCTCTTCCCGATCGTGCTGCTGCTCCTCGTGGCGCTGTTCCTGCCGCCGGCGACGCCCCTGATCGGCATGCTCTGCTTCGGCAACCTGCTGCGCGAGTGCGGCGTCGTCGACCGGCTCGCGCAGACCACGCGCACGGCGCTCATCGACACGGTGACGATCCTGCTGGGCCTCGCCATCGGCTCGCGGCTGGGCGCGGAACGCTTCCTGACGTTCGACACGCTCGGCATCCTGTTGCTCGGCGCGGCGGCTTTCGCCGTAGGCACGGCGAGCGGGGTACTGATGGCCAAGGGCATGAACCTCGTGCTCCGACGGCCGATCAATCCGCTGATCGGCGCGGCCGGGGTCTCCGCCGTGCCGATGGCGGCGCGCGTCGTCAGCCGGATGGGACAGGAGGCAAACCCCGGCAACGTCCTGCTCATGCACGCGATGGGACCGAACGTGGCCGGGGTCATCGGGTCGGCCGCGGCGGCGGGCGTCCTGCTGCTGTTCCTGGGGGACGCTTGAGACGCGGGCGGCGGGCGATCGGGGGCGCGCAACCCGCATCCTGCATCCGTGTACAATTTTTCCCGACCGCCCCCGGAGTCCCGATGCGCTTCCTGCTCGCCACCCTCGCCCTGTTGCTGGCGCCGATAACCGCGGCCCAGCAGGGGGACATCTGGGTGTCGCTCGGGAGCTTCCGGTCGGCCGACGCGGCCGAAAGCGCCCGCGCCGGGGCCTCGCAGCGTCTGTTGGACACCGTCGGGGTGGTGCAGGCCGAGACTCCGGCCGGCGTGCTCTACCGCGTGGTCGCAGGGCCCTTCGCCACCCGCGAGGCGGCCCTCGAGCGGTTGCCGGACATCCAGGCGGGTGGATTCGCCGACGCCTGGCTCCTGCAGGCCGTGTCCTCGGCTCCGTTGCTGCCGGCCGTCCCGGTCGCGCCGGCGGCGCCGTTGCCGGCGAGGCCCGTGTCGGCGTCCGGGACCGACGACGCGGCGCTCGACCCGTACGACCTGGCCGACCTCGACCTGGACGCGGACGTGCCCATCACGGATCTGCTGGGTCTCGAGGGACTGGATCTGCCGGACCTCGACTTCGAGGACGTCCCGGGACTGGCGGCCCCCGTGGAACGCGATCCGAGCATCAAGCCGACGGAAGAACCG
>JAJDTI010000040.1 GCA_022827245.1 Pseudomonadales bacterium
CCCTCCTTCGAGCCGTCAAAACGCGACGCGGCCACCCTCACTCATGCCGCCACGTTCATATAACGACCGCAGCCATAACCGAAGGTAACAAGGGTCTTCGGACAACCTATGCGATGGTAGATCGGTGACGGATCCGGGCTAGAACACATCCGCGTCCTGGACCTGACCCGTATCCGCGCCGGCCCCACGGCCGTGCGCCAGCTCGCCGACTGGGGCGCTTCCGTCGTCAAGATCGAACGTCCGGGCGACACCGGCGGGACGATGGGCGGAGCCCGGCTCGGACCCGACTTCCAGAACCTGCACCGCAACAAGCGCAGCATGGCCCTCAACCTCAAGGCACCGGCCGGCCGGGACGTGTTCCTGCACCTCTCCGAGTCCGCCGACGTCGTGGTGGAGAACTACCGTCCCGACGTCAAGCACCGTCTCGGGATCGACTACGAGACCGTGCGCGAGCGCAACGCGCGCATCGTCTACGCCAGCATCTCCGGTTTCGGCCAGGACGGACCGTACGGGAAGCTGCCGGGCTTCGACCAGGTCGCGCAGGGGATGGGCGGCCTCATGTCCATCACGGGCGCTCCCGGCCAGGGTCCGATGCGCGCCGGCATCCCGGTGGCCGACCTCGCCGCCGGCCTCTACACCGCCATCGGCATCCTCACGGCGATCGTGGCGCGCGAACGCACCGGCGCCGGCCAGTGGGTGCAGTGCTCACTGCTGCAGGCACAGGTCGCGATGCTCGACTTCCAGGCCGAGCGCTGGCTGCTCGACCGCGAAGTGCCGGGCCAGGCCGGCAACGACCACCCCACCGCGATCCCGACGGGCGTCTTCGAGACGCGAGACGGCCACATCAACATCGCCGCCACCGGCGACGCCATCTACGAGCGCTTCTGCACGGTGATGGGAAGGCCGGACTGGATGACCGACGCCGCCTACGCCACGTCGGCGGCCCGCTCCGCGAACCGCGAGGCCATGAACGCCGAGATCACCGAGATCACGCGCACCCGGTCGAGCCGCGAGTGGGTCGAGACCTTCAACGCCGCCGGGGTGCCGGCCGGGTACATCTATTCGGTCGACGAGGTGTTCGACGACCCGCAGGTGCAGCACCTCGGCATGGCGGCGCCCGTGCGCCATCCGGAACTCGGGGACATCGAACTGGTCGCGCAGCCGGTCCGGATGAGCGGCAGCACGTTCACCGTCCGGCGGCCCACCCCGGCGCTCGGCGAGCACACTCGGGAGATCCTCGCGGAGGCGGGCTACGACGCGGCGGCGATCGACGCCCTGGCGGAAGCGGAGGCGATCTGACGGGCCCGCCGTTACCCCCGCTTCAACTGCCGCATCGCCTCCGCGAGCAGCAACGCCTCGTAGGCTTCGGAGGTCTCCGCCCGGTCGCGCGGGACCGCGACGTCGGGCTCGATGCCCGAGTCGTGAATCGAGCGGCCGTTCGGCGTGAAGTACCGTGCGGTCGTCAGCTTGATCGCCCGCTCGTTCGTCAGGGGCAGAACGGACTGCACGGACCCCTTGCCGTAGCTCCGGGTGCCGACGACCACGGCGCGGCCGTGGTCCTGCAGGGCGCCGGCGACGATCTCCGACGCCGACGCGGAGCCGCGGTTGATGAGCACGGCCAGCGGCGCGCCGTTCAGCGCGTCCGTTCCGCTCGCGTTGAAACGCACCTCGCTCGACGCGTCGCGGCCCTCGGTGTAGACGATCAGTCCCCGCTCGAGAAAGGTGTCCGCGACGTCGACCGACGCGCCGAGCACTCCGCCGGGGTTGTTGCGGAGGTCGATGACGAGGCCTTCGAGGGCCGCGCCGGTCTCCTCCTCCAGGCGCCCGACCGCCTCGAGCACGTGGTCGGGCGTCGCGTGCTGGAACTGCGAGATGCGCAGGTACCCGTAGCCCGGCTCGATCAGGCGCGACCGTACGCTGACGACCCGGATGGTCTCCCGGACGAGGTCGAAATCGAGCGCGGAGGGCGTGCCGGCGCGCCGGACGCGCAGCGCCACGGGAGTGCCCGGCGCACCGCGCAGGTCGGAGACCGCCTCCCCAAGCCGGCGCCCCTTCAGCGACGCGCCGTCCACCTCGACGATCACGTCCCCCGCCTGCATCCCGGCGCGCTCGGCCGGCGTGCCGTCAATGGGCGCAATCACGGTGAACCAGCCTTCCACCAGGCCGACCTCCACGCCGATCCCTCCGAACTTGCCGGTGGTCTCTTCCTTCAGGTCGTCGAACGCCCCGTCGTCGAGGAAGGTGGAATGGTTGTCGAGGCCGCGCACGATGCCGCGGATCGCGTTCTCGACGAGCGTCTCCTCCGGTATGGGCTCCACGTACGAGTCGCGAACGTGCCGGACAATGGCGGGGAGGGACGCGACCTCGGACGGACCCCGGAGATAGCCGCGCTCGAGGAGCAGGACGAACGCGCCCACCCCGAGCACCAGCCCGGTCGCCATGCTCACGACGAGACCCAGGAGGGTGAGGGGGCGCAGCAGCATGCGGGCTCGGATCCGGGTCAGACGCCCGGTGCGTGAAACGCCGCGTCCAGCGCCGCGATGTGTTCCGGCGTCGTACCGCAGCAGCCGCCGACGAGCCGCGCACCGAGCCGCACCCAGTCGCGGGCGTGAAGGGCGAAATCTTCGGGCGCCACGTCCACGTCCTTCCGCCAGTTCGGGGGCTCGAACTCCCCGATCTCCGGGTAGACGCCCAGCGGCCCCGACCAGCGGTCCCGCACCATCGCGATGGCTTCGGGAACGGCGGCGATCTCGCTGTGCATGATGTTGACGACGGCGGGTCCCATCGGGATCAGGGCGTCAAGCGGCCTCGCGAAGTCCATGTTCGGCAGATCGAAGCTCACCAGGCCCTCCCCGTCCGCCCGGCGCCGGCAGCTCACCCCCAACCACACCGGCAGGGCCGTCTCCTGCGCCGCCTCCATGGCACGGACCGCATGGCGCGTGTCCTGCAGCATCTCGAGCGCGATGAGATCCACGCCGCACTCGGCGAGCAGCGCGGCCAGCTCCCGAAGCCCCTGGAGTTCCTCCTCCGGCGAGGGATAGTTGCCCGGGTCCATGTCAGGCGGCAGGTTGGAGATCGACCCCGCGATCGCGACGTCCCTGCCCGAGGCGTCCCGGGCCTCCATCGCAAGCTGCACCGCCCGCCGGTTGATCGCCTCGAACTCGTCGCCGACGCCGGCCCTCTCGAGCACGAAGCGCGTCGTGCCGAACGTGTTGGTGACGATGACTTCCGCGCCCGCGTCGATGTACGCCGCGTGGACTTCCCGCACCACCTCGGGATGCGTGTGCACCGCAAGCCCGGACCACGACGCCAGGTTCATGGGCACGCCACGCCGCTCGAGTTCCGTTCCGGTAGCGCCGTCGATCACGAGCACTTCCTCCCGATCCAGTCGGTCCTGCCAGATTGCCATGGGTTCTCCCTATTGATTTCGTTCCAGCCAGGCGATGGGGTTCGTCGGGCGTCCGTCGGCGCGCACCTCGAGATACAGCCCGCTCTCGGCCTGACCTCCGCTGCGCCCCGCCGCCGCGATGGGTTCTCCCCCTTCCACCCAGTCACCGACCTCCTTGAACAGCACGTCCGCGTTCCCGTAGAGGGACATGTGACCGTCGCCATGGTCGACGATGGTCAGCAGCCCGAAGCCGCGCAGCCAGTCCGCGAACACGACCCGGCCACCGTGGATCGCCTTCACCTCGGCCCCCGGGCGCGCCTCGAAGTAGACGCCCTCCCACTGCAGGCGTCCGCCCGCACGGGGCTGACCGAAGTGCCGTACCACGCGCCCCGCCACCGGCCAGTTCAGACGGCCCCTGCTTTCCGCGAACCGCGTCGCCTCGGCATCGCGCGCCCGGCGACGCAACTCGGCCAGCAGGGCCTCGAGCCGCGCGCGGTCCTCGGTCAGCCGTTTGCGCTGCTCCTCCCGGTCGCTCACCTCCTGCGACAGCCCGTCGACCAGCGCCTCGCGCTCGTCGCTGCGAGCGACCAGCGACTGTTGCCGTCGCGCCAGCTCTTCCTGCTGCGTCGCCAGGACGCGCCGACGGTCCAACGCCGCGCTTTCGTTCTCGTCGATGGTCACCAGGACCCGACGGTAGTCCTCGAGGGCGTCCAGGCGCGCCCGGCTGAAGTATCCATGGTAGCGGATCATCCGGTCGAAGGCCGCCGGGTCGTCCTGGTTCAGCAACACCTTGAAGAAGTCGCGTCCGGAGTACCGGTAGGCGTCCCGCACGTGCGCGGCGATACGGCGGGCCTGCCGGAGCCGCCGCGCCTCGAATCCGACCCGCTCCTCGGCGAGCGCCGCGAGCTTCGCGCGGGTCCGTGCGAGCTCGGCGTCGACCTCGCGGAGCCTGCTCCCCGCGGCGGCCACCCCAAGGTCCGCGGCCGCAAGCTCGCGCTGCAGGCCCGCCATGCGCCGGTCCGCGTCGTCCAGCCAGGCATCGAGCGCATTCAGCTCCTCCACCACCGCGTCGAGCCGCCGCTCAGTTCCCGCCTCGTCCTCGGCTCCGCGCAGGTACGGCCCGCCGGCAAGCAACGCGGCGGCCAGGGCCGTGACGGCGAGACGCCGCAGCGGAGTCAAGCCTCGCGCCGCAGGGGCTCGCCTATCAGGAGCGAACGTCCCTGCATTTCCGCGGGCGCAGAGAGCCCCATGAGTTCGAGCAGCGTCGGGGCGACATCGGAAAGCGTGCCGCCGGCGTCCAGCCCGACATCGTCCGGTCCGACGTACACCAGCGGGACGAGTTCCGAGGTGTGCGCGGTGTGCGGTTGGCCCGTCATGGCGTCGCGCATCCGCTCGACGTTGCCGTGGTCCGCCGTGACCAGGCAATGGCCGCCGGTCGCCTCCACGGCCGCGACGATGCGACCGAGACAACGATCCACCGTTTCCACCGCCTGCACGGCCGCGTCGAAGTCCCCTGTGTGGCCCACCATGTCCGCGTTCGCGTAGTTGCAGACGATCGCGTCGTAGTCCCCCGACTCGATGGCGGCGACCAGCCGGTCGGTCACTTCGGCGGCGCTCATCTCCGGTTGCCGGTCATAGGTCGCGACCTGCGGAGAAGGCACGAGCACGCGGTCCTCCCCGGGAAACGGCTGTTCGCGCCCACCGGAAAAGAAGAAGGTCACGTGCGCGTACTTCTCCGTCTCCGCGATGCGCAACTGGCGCAAGCCCAGCCCGGAGAGATGCTCGCCGAGCGAGTTCCGCACGACTTCGGGTTCGAAGGCGCACGCGGCGGGGATGTCATCCGCGTACCGCGTGAGCGTAACGAAATCGGCAAGCCGGGGTCGCTTCACGCGGGGGAACGCGTCGAAGCCGTCCTCCACGAAAGCCCGCGTGAGCTGGCGGGCCCGGTCGGCCCGGAAGTTCATGAAGACGACGACATCGCCGTCCCGGACGGCGGCCTCGGAGGGGCTCTCCGCCACGATCGTCGGCTGCACGAACTCGTCGCTTTCCCCCCTGTCGTAAGCCGCCTGCAAGGCCCCCGCGGCGTCGACAGCGCGGTAGGGAGCCTCGCCCTGCGTCAACATGTCGAACGCCGCCCGCACCCGGTCCCACCGCGCGTCCCGGTCCATGGCGTAGTAGCGCCCGCAGATGGAAGCGACCCGATCCCCGAAACGCTCGAGGCTCGGGGCGGCGCTGCGCGGGGGCGTGTCCCGCCCGTCCAGGAACGCGTGCAGGAGCACCGTGACGCCAACGCGCTCCGCCATCGCGACCAGGGCCGCGATCTGGTCCTCGTGGCTGTGTACGCCCCCGGGGGACACGAGGCCGAGCACATGCAGCCGTTTCCCGCGCGCCTTCGCGATCGCGGCGTTCAGCACGGGGTTGGACCCGAAGCTGCCGTCCTCGATGGCGAGTTCGATGCGCGACAGGTCCTGGTGCACGACCCGCCCCGCCCCGAGGTTCATGTGGCCGACTTCGGAGTTGCCCATCTGCCCATGCGGCAGTCCGACATCGAGGCCGGAACCGGAGATCAGCGTGCTCGCTTCCCCGCCCCACAGGCCGTCCCAGTGAGGCGTGCGAGCGACGTGGATGGCGTTGTCGTCCGCCGGCTGCGCATGGCCCCAGCCGTCGAGCACAACGAGCAGCGCTGGCGACATGTAGGGACCCCGAGCCTTACCGTACCCCGCCATTATCCTGCGAATCCGTGCCCCGGCCTACCGCTCCGCGGGCCCTGGCCCCGCTATAATGCCGCCGCCTGTCCCTTCTGCCCGCGCGCCGCCCGTCATGGAACAGTTCTTCGAGTTCATCGCTAACAATCCTTTCCTCGCCGGCGCCTTCGTCCTGCTCCTCGCGCTGTTTGTGCGCAACGAGATGCGCCGCGGCGGGCAGACCGTGACCGCGCAGCAGCTCGTGGACCTGATCAACCGGGAGGGCGCCGTGGTGGTCGACGTGCGTGACAAGAAGGAGTACCGGGAAGGCCACATCGTCGACTCCCTCAACATTCCGCACACCGTGCTCGGCGACCGGCTGCGGGAACTCGAGAAGCACCGCCAGAAGCCGCTCGTGATCGCGTGCAAGATGGGCCAGCACTCCGGCGCCGCCGGCACGATGCTGCGCAAGGCGGGCTTCGAGAACGTCGCCCGCCTGCGCGGCGGGCTGACGGAATGGCGCGGTCAGAACCTGCCGGTGGTCAAGGGGTGAGGTCGGCGCCCACGGCCCGGTCCGGCACCAGGAGATCCTGAATGGCCGAAGATCCTGCTGTCGCGCCGGGCGCAGCCCAATCCGCGGCCCGCGTCCAGGTCGAGCGCATCTACCTGAAGGACCTCTCCTTCGAATCGCCCCAGGCGCCCGACATCTTTCGCGGCGAGTGGAAGCCCGATGTCCAGTTGGACATCAACACGCGGGCCAACCGGCTCGACGGCAGCCGTTTCGAGGTCGTGCTGACCGCCACGCTGTCCGCGCGGCTCGACGCCGACGGCGGCGGGGAACCGCGCACGGGTCTCATCGTGGAGGTGCAGCAGGCGGGCGTGTTCCTGGTGGAAGGCGTCGAGGGACCGCCGCTGCAGCAGATCCTGGCGATGGCATGTCCGGACATCCTGTTTCCGTACGTGCGCGAGACGGTGGACAACATCGTCGTCAAGGGCACGTTCCCGCCCTTCATGCTGGCGCCGGTCGACTTCGCCGCGCTCTATCGGGAGGCTCTGCGCCGCCGCGAGACGATGGCCGGCGAGACGGAAAACTGATCCGCCGCTCCCATTCCCTAGCTCCCTATCGGAACTCCAACTGGCGCCAGGCCTCGTACACGGCCACCGCCACCGCGTTGGACAGATTCAGGCTGCGGGAGTTGGGACGCATGGGAATGCGCAGCCGGCGCTCGCTCGGGAAGCGCTCGAGGACCTCGTCCGGCAGGCCCCGCGACTCGGGTCCGAACAGGAGCGCGTCGCCGGCGCGATAGGCCACGTCGGTGTGCGGCACCCGCGCCCGGGCGCTGAAGGCGAACACGCGCGGCGGCCGGGCGCGCTGCAGGTACGCGCCCAGGCACGGGTAGACCCGCACGTCCGCATACTCCCGGTAGTCGAGTCCCGCCCGTCGCAGGCGCGCGTCG
>JAJDTI010000151.1 GCA_022827245.1 Pseudomonadales bacterium
CCCTCCTTCGAGCCGTCAAAACGCGACGCGGCCACCCTCACTCATGCCGCCACGTTCATATAACGACCGCAGCCATAACCGAAGGTAACAAGGGTCTTCGGACAACCTATGCGATGGTAGATCGGTGACGGATCCGGGCTAAAGGACCTTCATCGTCCTCGCGCCGGCCCGTCCTCGGCCAGCTTGACGCCGCGCGAGTGGCGCGCCGGCGTCGTGACGCTCGGCAGTTTCACTGATAGGGTGCTGACGGGTATCGTGATCAGTGTCGGGCGCTCGACGCGGGATCGTTCTTCGGGGGTCGTGCCGGGGGACTGCCAGGCCGGGAAGACCTCACGTCGGGATGAAGTCCGCTTGCAGCATGCTTGCGCTGGCCCGATTCCACCAGTAATCGGTCGGGGCCGAGTCCATATCACAAGATACTGAAAAAGCGACCAAAATAGCCGTTGCCAGCGGCGGAACGCGCATCGGTATCGACGTGGGCGGCACGTTCACCGATCTGGTCCTGGCCGACGCCACCGGCGCGACCTGGGTCGCCAAGGTGCCCTCCGTCCCCGCCGACCCGAGCCGCGGCGTCCTCGCCGCGCTCGCGCGGCTGGCCGGGGACCTCGGCGTGTCCGTGCGGGAACTGCTCGCCTCCTGCGCCCTGTTCGTACACGGTTCGACCGTCGCGACGAACACGCTCCTCGAGGGCAAGGGCGCGAAGGTCGGCCTTATCGCGACCGAGGGCTTTCGGGACACCCTCGAGATCCGCCGCGGCCTGCGGGAGGACCAGTTCAACCACCGGGCGCCCTATGCTCCCGTGCTGGTGCCGCGCTACCTGCGCAAGGCGGTCCCGGGCCGCATCGACGCCGCCGGCGCGGAAATCGAGCCTCTCGATCTGGCCGGTCTCGACGCGATCGCCGCGGACTTCGAGGCCGAGGACGTCGAGGCCGTCGCGGTGACCCTGCTGAACAGCTTCCTCGACGATGCGCACGAGCGCGCGGTCGCCGAAGCGCTCGCGGACAGGTGGACGGGGGACTGGACCACGACCTCCGCGGCGGTCTCCCCGCGCATGGGCGAGTACGAGCGGACGTCGACGGCGGTGGTCAACGCGGCCCTCCTGCCGCGCATCGCGGCTTACCTGCACGCCCTCGACACCGAACTCACCACCCTCGGGCTGCCGCGTCCGATCCTCCTGCTGCAGTCGAACGGCGGCGCCGCCTCCGTCGGGCAGCTCACCGAGCGCCCGGTCAATCTCCTGCTCAGCGGCCCCGCCGCCGCGGTCGGGGCCCTCAACCTGTACCGGGAGGCCGTCGACCGCGAGACCGCAGACTCTTCGCTCGCCGGCAACCTGATCTCCATGGAAATCGGGGGCACGTCCTGCGACGTGCTCCTGATGTCGAGCGGCGCGGTGGCGACCCGGGACGACATCATGGTCGCGGGGTATCACGTCTCGACCCCCGCCATCGACATCCACACCGTCGGCGCGGGCGGCGGCACCATCGCGGGGGTGGACGACGCCGGGCTCCTGTACGTCGGTCCGGAAGGCGCCGGCGCCGACCCGGGTCCGGCCTGCTACGGGAAGGGCGGGCGCCGCCCCACCGTCACGGACGCGCAACTCGTGCTCGGCCGACTGCGCCCCGGAAGGTCGGCGGGCGGCACCCTCGACCTGGACCTTGAAGCCGCCCGCGCGGCGATCCGGTCGGAGGTCGCCGAGCCGCTCGGACTGTCGGTCGAAGAGGCCGCGGCCGGCATCGTCGACCTCGTCGAACAGCACGTACTCCACGCCGTCGAGCACATCTCGATAGAACGCGGCCACTCGCCCCGGCGTTTCACGCTGGTCGCGGCCGGCGGCGCGGGCCCGATGCACGGCGCGGCGGTGGCGCGCGGCCTTGGCTGCGAACGGGTGTACGTCCCCCGGGACGCCGGCGCCCTGTGCGCGGTCGGCATGCTGCACGCCGACATCCGCCAGGACTTCGTGCGCTTCCTGACCGGTTCGATCGACGGGATCGCCGTCGCGGACGTGGATGCCGGCTTCGCGAGCCTCGACCGCCAGGCCATCGAGGTCCTCGGCGGCGAAGGGTTCGATCCGGCGGACATCGTCCTGCACCACGAACTGGAACTACACCATCCCGGGCAGCTCTGGTCGATCCGCGTGGCCGTGCCGGAAGGCCGCATGGACCCGCATGCCGTCCGGGCGGCCTTCGAGGTCGAGTACCGGCGGCTCTACGGCCACATCCAGCGGGGCGGGACGATCCTGGTGGCATCCCTGCGGCTCACCGCGCGGGGCTCGACCGGCGACGTCGCGTTCTCGGGCGGCCCGGCGGGCGCCGGGGAACCCGCGCCGACCGAGACGCGGCAGGTCTGGCACGGCCCCCATGGCTGGCGGCCGACGCCCGTCTACGACGGCGCTCAGGTCCGGCCCGGGCACCGCATCGACGGCCCCGTCCTGGTCGAGGAGACCACGACCACGGTGCTCGCCGGTCCCGACGACACGCTCACGGTCGACCCCGACGGCAACTTCTTCATCTACGTGGCGGCGGAGGCGGCGGCCGAGGCAGACACCGGCCGGGCGGTCACGAATGTCGCCGCTGCCGCGTCGCCAGACCTCGATCCAGTCGTGCTGGCGCTGATGCAGAACCGCCTCGACCAGATCACGCGCCACATGGGCTGGGTGATGACCCGCACTGCGCGCAGCACCATCTTCAGCCAGTCGCACGACTTCAGTTGCTTCATCACGACCCCCGACGGCACGCTGGTCGCCAACGCCGACGGCATCCCCATCCACACCGGCGGGGGCGGGTTCGCGGTACGCGCCCTGCTCCGCCGCTTCGGCACGCGGCTCGAACCCGGCGATGTCTTCGTGCTCTCGGACCCTTACGTGGCCGGCGGCAATCACCTGCCGGACTGGGTCATCGCCCGCCCGATCTTCGTCGCGGGAGACGGCGGCGGCGCGCCCGTCGTCGCGGGGTTCTGCTGCAACCGCGCCCACCAGTCGGACATCGGCGGCGGGCTGGCCGGCACGTACAACCCGGAAGCGACGGAGATCTGGCACGAGGGCATCCGGCTGCCCGTCCTGAAGCTCGTCGACCGGGGCGAGGTGCGCGACGACGTCTGGGAGCTGCTGCTCATCAACTCGCGCACCCCCGAACTCCTGGACGGCGACCTCCGGGCCATGCTGGGCTCCACCCAGATCGGCGCCGAGCGGGTGATTGCGCTTACCGGGGAACTCGGCGTCGATCCGTACCTGCGCTACCTGGGCGGCGTGCTCGACCACGCCGACCGGCGCATGCGCGCCGCCGTGGCCGGGCTGCCCGACGGCGTCTACCGCGGCGAGGACCACTGCGACAACGACTGTTTCGAACGCACCGACATCGCCATCCGCGTCACCCTGACGGTCCGCGGAGACGAACTGGTGGCCGACTTCAGCGCCAGCGACCCGCAGATCGCGGGCTTCAAGAACAGCTCGCTCGCCAACACCTATTCGTCCGTCTACCTCGCCCTAGCGTCGTTCTTCGACACGTCCATCCCCCGCAACGAGGGCACCTACCGCTGTCTCACGGTCGTGGCGCCGGAGGGCACCATCGTCAACGCCCGCCCGCCGGCGCCGATGACCATGAACACGGTGTTCGTGGCCCACGAGATCGTCCACGCGGTCTGGCGCGCCCTGGCGGAAGCCGACCCCGAGCGGGCCTGCGCGGGGTGGTCCAAGACCATGCACAACCACGTCACCGCCCGCGACGAGAACGGGGCGGCCTGGGTGATGTACCAGTGGCACGCGATGGGCACGCCCGGCGCGACCGCCGAACGCGACGGGTTCCCGCAGATGGGCCACCTGATCACCCTCGGCGGACTCGACCTGCCGAATCTCGAGTTCTACGAGCAGATGTATCCGGTGCGCTACCTGCGCCACGAGCAGCGTCTCGACAACGGCGGCGCCGGCGCCCGGCGCGGCGGCACCGGCATGCGCTACGAAGCGGATGTCCTCGTGCCGGCCACCTGGTCGTTCCGGGCGGAGGGCCTCGACACGGCGAGCGGCTACGGCGTCCGGGGCGGCATGACCGGTGGCGTCGGACACAAGTGGGTCGTCCCCCTGGCCGAGGACGCCGACGAGCAGGCGTTCGTGCCCCCGAAGTACGGCGTGCGCCACCTGGGACCGGCCCGGGTGATCGTCGACACCCCCGGCGGGGGCGGCTGGGGAGACCCCTTCGCCCGCCCGCCCGAACTCGTCCTGCGGGACGTGCGCGACGGAGTCGTATCCGTCGCGGCAGCCGCCCGCGACTACGGCGTCGTGATCGGCGCCGACGGCCGCAGCGTCGACGCCGAGGCCACGGCGGAGTTGCGCGCGAAGCGGTAGCGGGGTAGCGCCACTTGCCGGGGACTGGCGACTTCGACAGACTGCCGGTCACGCGACTTGACGCATGGGAAGGCCCCTTGACTGCTTACCACCCGCACCACGTTCACCTGATGAGCCACGACGCCATGGCGGCCGGCGCCTACTACGAGCGGATGTTCGGCGCCGAGCTCGAACCCTCCCAGGGCGCCAACGGCCTGCCGCGCGCCAACCTGATGCTGGGCGGCCAGAAGATCCTGATCTCCACGGTGACCGAAGAGATCACGCAGACGGCCTCCGGGCCGCACAGTTGCCTGGGCCTCGACCATCTCGGCATCGGCGTGGACGATCTCCACGAAGCGATCGCCGACCTCGAGGCCAAGGGCGCGGAGTTCCTGAGGCGGCCCCCGCCAGGGAAGGGCCGCATCGCCTTCGTGAAAGGACCCGACTCCGTCAGCATCGAGCTGGTGCAGCGGCCGTAGGGCCGCGGCGGCGGTTCCAGGACCGGACCGCCGACCCACGCCTGAGCGACGCGTCCGTTCGGGTAAGATGTCACGCGCCGCGCGGCCGGCAACACGGTCCTCCCTCCAGAGGTGCCAGCCCGCGGTAGTCCCAGCAGTATCGGGAAGTCACCATGCCGGAAATCGAACCTGGATCGCCGTCGAGAGCCAGCGGCTACAACGCATTACGTCCGCCGGAGTTGCCGGCGCGACCGGAAGGAGGCTTTCGGAACCGTAGCGTGGTCGATCACACCGCCGGGCGCCACGGAAGCGTGTGGGGACGCCCGGTGGGCGAAGCCGCCCTGCGCTCGGCCGGGGAGCGGCAGAAGACGGAGCTGCGCGCGCGAGCCATAGCCGTCGCGCGGTCCCCATCGGACCGGCTTCTGCCAGGCCGGCCCAGGGAGTCCGGCGGCGAGCACACGTACCAGAGCCTGCGGGACACGGAGGCGCCCCAGCACGTCTACGAGCAGCTCACCGGGCGGGCGCACGCGCCCCCGGCGCAGCCGACCGCGCCATCGGACCCCGCGGGGGAGGAACCACACTACGAGTTCGGCCCGCAGGACCCCGCCGCCGAGGAGCCGCACTACGAGTTCGGTCCGCAGGAGCCCGCGGCCGAGGAGCCGCACTACGAGTTCGGTCCCCAGGAACCCACGACCGAGGAGCCGCACTACGAGTTCGACCCGCAGGAAGCCGGGGCCGAGGAGCGGGAGTCGCCCCTCGAGGAGTCGTATGGCGAGTCGGCGCTCGAGGAGCCCGGCGGTGAGGAACCGCATTACGAGTTCGCTCCCCGAGATCCGGGCACCGGGGAGCACATCTACGAAAACCCGCGAGACACCGTCTACGAGACGCCCGCGCCGTCGGGCCTGGGCAGTCTCAGCGGCCTGGGCGTGTACCTGGTCAACGGCCTGGAAAGCGGCAGGATCCCCGACGACCTCAAGGACGATCTGCAGACCGGGCTCGTCTATGCCCAGCAACTCGACAAGGACATCGGCCGGGCCGCGACATTGCTCGACAAGCTGAACGAGCCCGGCGGAGCGCTGACCGAGTCCGAACGGCAGGAAGTGAATTCCCTGGTCGGCTCGAACAAGCACAACCTGGCCGTGGTCCAGTCCTGGCTGGCGGACCGGCAAGCGGAACTCGGCGAGAACGGCACGCTCACGCCGGAAACCCGCGCGTTCCTGCAGGCGTTGCAGACCCGGATCGCCGACCGACACATGGACCTCGCGGACCTGACCTGCATGTACGACCTCGACGAGGCTTCTCCCGAGGAGCCGGTCAGCCGCGAGGACCGGTGCAACGCCCACCTGCTCGATGCCGAAGCCGCGGTCGGCGTCGCCCGGAACCTGCGGGACGTGGACCCCGCCGTCAAGGACCGCCTGGTGGCCGACCTCGAGCAACACCGCGATCTCCTCATCGACGTGAAGGACGCCGCCGGCGGCCGCCTGGAAGTGCCGCGCGACCGGCGCCTGGCCCTCGCGGCAAGGGAACTCTGGGAGACGCCCGTGCCGTTACAGAAGAGCGGCGCCGGCGGCCGCCGCGACGTCGACGCGTTGCGGGCCCAGTGGCGGAACGCCGGACCCGGCGGTGCGGCGCCGCTGCCCGTCGCGCATGCCAAGGTCGGCCAGGCGCGGATGCTGCAGGAGTTCATTCGGTTCCGCCTTGGCGAGGCGGGCGTCCCCAGGAACGAGACGCCGGACCTGAAGCGTCAGTTCCACACCGCGAAGAACCAGGTGATCAACAACCAGCCCTGGGGCGAAGTCACGAACCGGATCCGCACTTCGTTCCCCGGCGCCCCGGACCGCAGCGTGAACGTGGAGAGCCGCATCGTCCCCGGCAAGGCCTTCGCTTCGCGCTTCGCCGAGGACTACCCGTCCAACGGCATCAACTGCTCCGACCGGACCCAATACAAGCACGTCCCGAACCTGGCGCAGACCACCCTGACCAACAGCTCGGGAGAGGTCCTGTTCTCGGGATTCCGCCACGGCGTCCTCGACTCGTACGACATCGACGCGGAGCACCTCGCGAGCCTGCCCGACCCGGCCCTGCGCACGATGATCGGCGACCTGCTGGTGCGGGAAGCGCCCGCCGACGGTTCCCGGGAAGCGCTGGTGGACGAGCAGTTGGCGCTGATCCGGTCCGACCCCAAGGCCGCGGAGCGCGCCGCCGAAACGATGCGGACGCAGGCGAGCAGGGAGATGGCCTCGGAGATGGCGGTGGCGGCCCTGGTGGCCGATCCGGAAAAGCTCCGGGACGCCCTGGACGGGGAGACGGTCGACGTCGCGCTCTCGTCCATTTCCGTGCTCACGCCCGACTCGTTGCGGAATCTCGCCGGCAGCGCCCGCAGCGACGAACGCACGATGCTGAACCACCAGACCGAAGCCCTCGGCCAACTGGCGAACCGCAACCCGGTGGAACTGCGCGTGCGGGACGATAACGGGCAGTTGCGCACCGTCAACGTCAACGTCCGGCTTCGGCAGTTCAACTTCGGGGTCAACGCCGGCGCGGTGGGCCGCGCGCGGGTCGGCCCGGTCTCCATTCCATCGCAGACGCCCGGCTGGCGGAGCCTGATGGGCTGGGGCTTCGCGATGGAGAGAAACAACCCGCAGATGCAGCAACTCTTCGGCGCCGCGAACGTCGGCGAGCTGGGCGGCGACGTCGGGGACCGGCTGTTCCTCATGCGCCGGGACGCCGAGCGGATCACCGGAGAGCTGGAGGACATCGACGACTACATCGCCATGCGGGAGGATGAGGACACCAGCGATCTCGACGCAGAGGCCGCGGCGCAGCGCGCGCAGCTCGCATCCCTCAACAAGCAGATCGAGACCCTCGACAGCGCGGCCCGGCAGGCCAAGGCCATCTGGGCGAGCAACGACTACCGCGCGGGCGGCGGCGACCCGTTCAAGATGGTGTCGCGGCTTACGCTGGTCGGTCACCTGATGGGGGAGACGCCGCTGTTCAACTGCAAGAGCGGCAAGGACCGTACCGGCCAACTGGATGCCGAGGTCAAGTTCCTGGCGACGGCCGCGGACGAGAACGGCGGGCAGGTACCGCCTCCGGACCAGTCCATGGAGGCTTGGCGGCCCGTTCGCAACGACTTCGTGTTCAACACGGGCAACCTGGAGATGCAGCGCCTGAACACCGGGTTGCCCGGCTACAAGCTGAAGGGCGTGCCGGGGCTGGCCAACGTCATCCGAGACGGCATGAAGCCGCTCTATCGGGGTGGATCGGCGTACGTTTCCGCGTAGCGGTCGTGCACGAGGGACGGGCCGTCAGGCTCAGTCTCTCATCCCCGCGACGCCAGACTTCTTTCTCGCCGCTGTCATCTTCTCCAGCAGCGGCTCCCACGGTTTGACGCCGCAGCGCTCGGCCCACGCGTCGTGGATGGCGCCGAGTTCCGCCACGATCTCCGGATGCCGCTCCGCCAGATCGTGCGTCTCCGTGCGGTTCGCGACGATGTCGTAGAGCTCCCACTCACCGGGGTACTTGCACACCAGCTTCCACCGTCCCCGGCGTACGGCCTTGTTGCCCTCGTGCTCCCAGATCAGCGCGTCCTTGTGATTGGGTCGGTCGTGGAAGATCGGCGCAAGGCTCGCCCCCTCCAGGGGCAGGATGTCGTGGCCGTTGAAGCGCGTCGGGTAGTCGGCGCCGGCCACGTCCAGGCAGGTCGCCATGATGTCGGTGAGCTGGCCCGGCTGGTGCCGCAGGGCGCCGCGGTCGTCGATGACCGACGGCCAGTGCGCGATCAGCGGCGTGGCGATGCCACCCTCGTGAACCCAGTGCTTGTACTCCCGGAACGGGGTGTTCGACAGGTTGGCCCAAGGGACGCCGTAGCTCTGGTAGGTGTCCTCGGACCCGGGCATGACGGTGGGATCGTTGCCCCGCAGAACGGTCCTGCCGTCGCGGGTACGCGGCCTGCCCGCGGGATAGTTCGATGGCATCGGCCGGACTTCCGCGGCGAACTCCTCGGCGCAGGCGCCGTTGTCGGCGAGGAAGAGGATCAGGGTATTGTCGAGGCGGTCCGTTTCCTCGAGCGCCGCAACGATGCGGCCGATGCCCTGGTCCATCCGGTCGATCTGCGCGGCGTACACCTCCATGCGGCGCTGTTGCCACGCCTGGTCCGGCGTCTCGTCCCAGGGCGGCTGCGTCGGATCCCGTTCCGTCAGCGGCCACGACGCATCGAGAACGCCCATGGCCCGCATCCGCTCCAGGCGTTCCTCGCGCAAGCGGTCCCAGCCCGCCGCGAACCGGCCCCGGTACCGGCCGATATCGTCTTCGTGGGCGTGCAGCGGCCAGTGCGGCGCCGTGTAGGCCGTGTAGAGGAAGAAGGGGGTGTCGCCACCGGTGGCGGCGTGCTCCCGGATGTAGTCGGCCGCCTGGTCGCTGATGGCGTCGGTGAGGAAGAAGTCCTCGGGCAGGCTCGCCATGTCCACGGCGTCGTTCTCCCGGGTCAGCGTCGTCGGCTGCCAGTAGTTGGACGCGCCTCCGAGGATCCCGAAGTAGCGGTCGAAGCCGCGTTGGCGCGGCCAACTGTGCCTCGGACCGTCGGGCTCCACCTCGCGGCTGACGTGCCACTTGCCGCTCATGTACGTGGCGTAGCCCGCCGCCTTCAGTGCCTCCGCGATGGTGACGCACGCGTCGTTGAGGTCGCCCCGGTAGCCGTCGTCGTCGAGATCCACCATGGTCATCCAGCCGACGCCGACCTGGTGTGGATGCAGCCCCGTGAGGATGGACGCCCGGGTGGGGCAGCAGCGGGCAGTGTTGTAGAACTGGGTGAAGCGGACACCGTCGGCGGCGAGCCGGTCGAGGTTCGGGGTCCGTATCTCGCCGCCGTAGCAGCCGATGTCGGAATAGCCCATGTCGTCGTTCATGACGAGCAGGATGTTCGGTGGGTTGGTTCGCATGTGATTCCCCTGGTCTACTTGCCGTACGGCGCCTTGTGCCAGTTCCCGTCCTTCATGATCCCGGCGAGGTTGTCGTGATCCTGCAGCACCGTGATGTCGCTGGAGGGGTCCCCGTCGACCAGCAGGAGGTCCGCCAGGTAGCCCGGCGCCACGCGGCCCAACTC
Organism: Pseudomonadales bacterium; assembly: GCA_022827245.1. GTDB lineage: Bacteria > Pseudomonadota > Gammaproteobacteria > Pseudomonadales > Azotimanducaceae > VXNE01. The sequence continues at coordinate 9,878 of JAJDTI010000151.1, forward strand.
ATCCGGGCGCTCGAAGATCTCCCCGCCGAGCACCGTGGCGGCCCGGATCGCTTCCATCGGCGTGAAGTCCAGCAGTTCCACGAAGTGCTGCAGGTCCCGGGCGTTAGTGCCGTGCGGCGTCCAGGCAAAGCCGTAGTCGCCGCCCGGCAACACGCGCACGCCCCGCTTGTGCAGCTCCTTCAGCCCGACGATCGAGTGATCGAGTTCGTCCTTGTACCCGACCGCCTCGGCCGCCTCCTGCGGGTAGCCGAACTCCGCGGCCTCGTACAGCGTGGCCCACAGCCAGTGCAGACCCGGCGCCACGAACACGTCGTCGCGGCGCTCCTCGAAGAGGTCCGCAGCCTCGTCGTCGATGTAACTGGCGTGGTAGATGATGTCCACACCCTCGCGGAGGCACTGCTTGATGGACTCCGTGCTGCGCGCGTGGGCGGCCACCCGCTTGCCCACCCGGTGCGCTTCCACCACCGCCGCCCGCACTTCCGCGTCGGTCATGTACGTGTCCTTCGCCCAGACACGCTCGGTGATGGACTCGCCGGAGAGGATCAGCTTCACGATCTCGACGCCCATCCCGCACATCTCCCGGACGGCGCGCGACATCTCCTCGGTGCCGGAAACGATCCGGCTGATCCCGTCGACGAGGACACCGGCGGGCGTCGCGAGCTCCTGGCCGCTCGCCAGGTAGCGAGGGCCGGGGACCATCCCCGCATTGATGGCGTCGCGACAGGCGATGTCGATGCGCTCCTTGGCCGACGCGGCGCCGACGCACATCGTGTAGCCGGCGTCCAGCACGATGCGCGCCGACTGCACCGCCACGATGGTGTGCTCCTCCACCGGCATGCCCCCCAGGGCGTCGAGGCTGCCGCCGCTGTTCCAGGTGAAGTGAGTGTGGGCATCGCACAGGCCGGACATCAGCGTCCTGCCGCCGCCGTCGATCACGCGCGCGCCGTCGCGGGACAGCGCTCCGTTCTCCGTGGCGACCTGCTGAATCCGACCGTCGGCTACGCGGACCTCGCCGGGGATTGGGCCGTCGGCGTTGCCGTCGAGGATGTTGATGTTTGTGAAGAGTGTGTTGGTCATGTCTTCCTTCCCCTGGCTTGATCTACACCCGCCCCGATCTCTGCGGCCCGCGCCTCGTGCTCCGGCGTCCGCACGATCCGACCGTCTGGGTCCAGCGCCAGCCACTCGCGGGTCGCGGGACCGATATGGTCGTCCACGTCAAGCGCCAAACTGGACGTCGTCTCCATGGAAGTCCGTCACACCTGCGAAGTAGCAATCATGGTCTGCTGCGTCCTTCAGGAGCGCATCAATCCTGACGCGGGCGGACGCCTTCGTTCCGCTCACGGGTCGGCCCACGGATCGACCAGTTCCAGCTCCATGTCTGCGAAGTCCCTGACGTTCCGTGTTGCGACCGTCAGGTCTCGCGATCGCGCGATCGCGGCGATCTGGCAATCGGCTGGCGCGACGGGGCGACCAGCCGTACGGCGAGATGCGGCGATTTCCGCATACTCGCGTGCGGCGCGGCTGTCGAACGGCAGCACCCTGTCTTCGAAGTCCTCCCGCAGAATCGCCTCGACCGCCGAGGCCAGCGCATCCCGGCGCCGCCCAGCCGGCAGAAGCGCAACCCCGTAGCGCAACTCCGCCTCGCCAACTGCCGAGAACAGCAAATCCGCCGCCTCGCGACGTGCGACCCAACCCTCTACCGCGGAATTCGGCGACGGACGCAGCAGTTCAGATACGACATTCGTGTCCAGTAGCACAGTCACCAGAGGGGGCTCAGTCGAAGGACGGCGGCTCGCGCGCTGGTTCCCGCGGCGGCAGTTCAAGCTCCACGCCGCCAAGCGGCGCGATTCGAGCCCGTATGGCGGCGGCGAGGTTTCCACGCGGCTTGTGCACGACGGCCGCACGCAGAATCAGCCGCGCTTCCTCCTCCATGGACCGCCCGTTACCGGCGGCCCGCACGCGCAATCTGGTCTTCACCTCGTCGTCCAGATTGCGGATCGTGATACTCGCCATGGACTCACTGCTCCTCGTTCTCTTCCCTCAATGTACGTGGCGATTGCGATGCAATCAAGACCGACCATCCCGAGTACCGATCACGCCCTCACCAGTTGGACGTAACCGCACTTGTCGCGGACTTCGCGCACATCCCGCTCGTCGGTCAGACCTTGACCGCCAACGTCGCGAAGTAAGTCGGGCATAGCCTGTTGATACTTGGAGCACGCGCATCGGTTCTGCGACTCTCCATAAGGTCAGTGATTGCAAAACCAGCACGCGCTTGTCCGCCAATAATCTCCTCCAGTGAATGGCTGCGACAGAAGATCATATTCCGCGCAATTGCCCGCCTGACTTCATCCGCTGAAAGCACGTCTTCCTCAACGAACGGCAACGAGTACTTCGCAATCAGCCCCTGATCTCCAACTCCTTCGTTCTCTTCGAACAGGAAACTGTAAGGATTCATGGTCCCTACCATTAGTCTACCTTTCGGGTTCAAGACGCGGTGGCACTCCCGCCACAAACTCTGCACGTCATCAATGTAGGTTATCGAAACCGGATTGAAGACCACATCGAACGAACTCTCAGGGAAACGCGATAGATCCGTCATCGTGCCTTGCACACAATCGATACCCAAGGCATGTTCATCGCTCATTTCCTGATCACGCCGAACCTGTTCATCCGATATGTCCAACGAGGTAACTTCCGCACCCGCCGCCGCCAGAACAACCGCCTGCTGCCCACCCCCGGATCCCAAGCACAGGATCGCACGATTCTCTATCTCCCCGAACCAATGATCTGGCACGGCTCGTGGACCCGCGAGCGTAACCGCCCAATCTCCGGATCTCGCGCGACCAACCGTCTCTGTGGATACGGGTCGCACCCACGGACATCGCTCCGCCATTGCTTTGTTCCATCCTTGACGGTTGACTGTTTCAATATCCATGATCGCTCCACGCTCGAGTGAGGCGCGAGAAGGCATTCGAGCACAGCAGGCTGGCGAATGCCTCTTGAATCGCCTATGCCTCCGGTCACCGCGACGTTCGAGAACTATTCCTTGGTGGTGGCACCATAGGTCGCGACCACTTCGCGAACCTCCAGACGATCCGTCATCGCCCCGAAACAGCCCTTTCCACGACGCACTCTTCCCTTGTGTCGATCATGAGGCGTCCGCCCCGCGGACCGCGCGGACTTCAAGATGCACGCCCTCGCGCTCCTGCAGACGGCCGATGATCTCGAACAAATTGCGCGCGTGAGGGTTCCCGGTCGGACTGAGCATGCGCATCAGGCTCTTGGGGGACTTGTCCGTCAGTCCGCCGAGCTCGATGAATCCGATAGTCGCGTTCACGTGGTCACGCAGCAACGACTTGCCCGTCTCGATGTCGCCCGAAAGGAGGCAATCGACTGCCTCCTCAAGAAGCGCCTCCCGAAACGAAGGGTCGCGCTGGAGCCGTTCCCGCACCGTCACCTTGAAGTCTCTGGTCAATGGCATCGCTCTCGCTCCTCCCGCTTTCGACGTCGGTAGTCCCGCCAGAACCCTCCGGCGGTCTCGATGTCCCGCTGTTGCCGCCTCTTCGTGCCGCCACCCAGCAGCACGATCATCGTATCGCCGTCGCGCCCGAAGTAGGTCCGGTATCCCGGACCGGAGTCGATCCGGTACTCGAGGACTCCGCCCCCGACGCCTCGAGACGCAGCGGGAGGAGCTCCTTGCGTGCCTCGGAGTCCCACCAGCGCTGACCGTGCGCCAGGTGTGGATGATCCGGTTCAGGTTGGGAGACGCCTCCCCCTCGAGCATGGTCGCGGGGAGGCGGCTAGCATCCAGCCCCCTAAGGGCTTGATCGTGCTGCGGACACCCTGCTGGTGCGCCCGGAGCTTGGTTCGACGGCAAGCGCTCCAACGTCGACTTCGCCAACGCCGTGCTCGCGGGCCGGCATCGGTTCCTCGACACGCTTGAGTCTGGCTCGACGAGGGCGTTGCCGCGCTCGATCTCGAGGAGCCGGATTGTTCGGTTGCAGTTGTTCCCCGGGCGCGATGCCCTGCACGCGGTGCTGAACGACGCAGTTCGTCTCGGTTGACGAGAAAGCGGTCATCCACGCAGGATGACCTCGATGACGAGATTCGACCGCCGATCATGGACTGACAAGCCGGAGGGGACATGAGCTCGATCCGTTGGGCGACCGCAGGAATCACCGTAGTTGCCTTCGCACTTGTGGCCGGCCAGTCGAATGCCGACCAAGCATGCGCCGACCTCGCCTCGGTCATGCTGCAGGACTTGCGGATCAAAACGACCGAAACGGTAGACGCCGGCACCCCGCACTGCAAGGTCGCGGGCGTCATCGAAAAGGAGATCAATTTCGAGCTGCTGCTGCCCAACGATTGGAATGGCCGCTTCATGATGGGTGGGGGCGGCGCTTACGTCGGCTCGATTCAGAACCAGGCGCTCGCCTACGGCTCCGGACCCGGAGCGCTCGAACGCGGCTATGCAACGGTCGGCACCGACACTGGCCACGTCAGCACGATGGTCGACGGCGATTGGGCATTGAACAACGTCGAGCGACAAGAGAACTTCGGCCATCGCGCCGTCCATCTCACCGCCGTTACCGCCAAAGCGATCATCGAGCGCTATTACGGGCGTGCACCCGAATACTCATACTTCGTGGGCTGCTCGCGCGGCGGCGGCCAGGCGATGATGGAAAGCCAGCGCTATCCAGAGGACTTCGACGGGCTCATCGCCGGCGCGCCCGCCTACGACTGGTCCGGATTCACCGGCGGGCAAATCCGGACCGTGCAAAAGACGCATCCCGATGGAGACACGAGCGGCCCCGTCTTGACCAGAGCGAACCTGGAACTTCTAGGTACGACGATCATTGCTGCGTGCGACGCCCGGGACGGGGTTGCCGACGGCATTCTGACCGATCCGCGCGATTGTCCGTTCGAGCCGGACGACCTCAAGAAATGCGAAGGCAATGCACGCGACGATTGCGTGACGACGGAACAACTCGTCGCAATCAAGGCCATCTACGATACGCCGATCATCGACGGTCGACGGATCTTTGCGGGCTTTCCCTACGGTGGCGAGCACAACCCGGGAGGCTGGGACCGATCGATCGTCGTCGGCGACGGGTTGAGCCCCCGCAGTGAATTCGCCATCGACTTCTACCAGAACTTCGTCTTCAGCGATCCGCATTGGGACTACGCGGAATACGACTTCGCGAATTGGAGGCAAGACGTTGCGAAGGTCAGCGCGATGCTCGATGCCACCAGCACCGATCTCTCCGAGTTCAAGAAGCGCGATGGAAAGATCATCTTCTGGACCGGATGGTCCGATCATCTGATCACTGCGCTCGGAACCGTTGACTATTACGACAAGTTGACCGCGGCCGATCCCGATGCCGACGAATACTCGAGACTCTACATGTTGCCAGGCATGTTCCACTGTGCCGGCGGACCCGCGCCGGACCGGACAGACTGGCTCGAAGCGATTCGCGCCTGGGTCGAGGATGGCAAGGCGCCTGAACGACTCGTATCGCTGCAGCGCAACGAAAGCGGCGGGACGTCCAGAACGCGACCCATCTGCCCCTATCCGCAGGTCGCGTCGTATCGGGGCAAGGGAGACCCGGACGACGAAGCGAGCTTTGCGTGCAAGTAGGCTTCACCAGGTCAGGCGCGCGGTGAGCGCAAGCGACCCGGAGGCCAGCAGTTCGCGCAAGCGAACTGCCAACGCGCCCGCAAGGGCGCGCCAGGAGCTTGCGCCGTAGGAGTTTCGCCTTGGCGAAACTCCCAACGCGACCGCCAGGTCGCGCTAGCGCGCACCGAATCGCCGCGTCACTTCCAGGCCCACCTGGCGCGCCGGGCCCCAGCTGCCGTATCTCGCGCCGACCCCGGAAGATCCCAGGAGGTAGAGGATGTAGTCCTCGTCGGTCGCGTTCCGGGCGAACAGACGCGTCGCCCACGTCCCTTCCTCGCTCTCCCAGTTGGCGTTCAGGTTTATCACCGTGTAGGCGCCTTGCGAGTCCAGCTTGTTCTTGAACTCCCGGAAGTACGTGCGAGACCGGTACGCCGCATCGGCCCGCAGCGTCAGGCGCCCGCCCCACTCCACCGGGGTGGTATACGCGATCCCCAGATTGATGCTGGTTTCCGGCGCATTGTTGAGCGGGTTCCCCTTGTTGTTCTGAAAACCCAGCTCCGCCTGCAGGCCATCGAGATTGATGAAGTCACCATACTCGGTGTCCAGCAGCGCGACAGCCCCGGACACCATCCAGTTCTCGCTCAGGGTGGACGACAGTTCCACTTCGAGGCCGCGTACCTCCGCATCGCCCGCATTGCGCGTGACCGGGCTGATGCCGATTATCTGAGACACCTGGAAGTCCGAGTAGTCGTAATAGAAGGCGGCCGCAGTCAGCGTGGTGCTCCGGCCGAACGTCGCCTTGTAACCCACCTCGTAGGCATCGACGGTTTCCGGTTGGTAGGGGACGTTGCATTCGACCGGGGCGACCCCGCCCGCCTTGTAGCCTTCCGTGTAGGAGACATAGACGTTACCGTCGTTGCTGACGTCGTACTGACCCACCACCCTGATTGTCGTCGCGCCCCAGTCCAGTTTCTCGGCCTTGTCGCAGAACGGGATCGTGACATTGAATAGCGGTAAAACACCCCGGTTGTAGTGATACTCGTCGATCTCGTCTTCCGTGCGGCGCACGCCTGCGCTGACACGCGCACGGTCGGTGACCTCCCAGGTCGCGTCGAGGAACCAGGACAAGGAGTCCGTGTCCATTACCGGTTGCGTGAAGACGAACTGGCTCGGCACGGGAAAACCAAACACGGGAAGCGCGTTGTTGAAGACGATATGACGGTCCCACTCTTCCTGCAGGTAGAAGGCGCCCAGAACCCAATCCAGCCTGTCGGTGCTGCCGAGGAGGTTGATCTCCTGGGTGAACGTGTCGATGATCGACTCGTCCCAGATGTCGAAGAGGGGCACATCCGTGAGGTCCCGGTCGGCCTCTACGAAGTCGTCGAAGTCCTGCTGCGCAGTGATGGATTTGAGCGTTGCCCATCCCATGTCCCACTCAAGGGTCAGCCCAACCAGCTCAAACTCGCGGTCCGAATCATTCTTGGGATTGACGTGGGTCTTGAACGGCTCGAAGGTCTTGGCCGCGGTGACGAGTTGGGGAGTCCCCCCCGCTACGGCGAGTGCCGGATCGAACGTCACCCAGCTCAGGTGCTCATGCGGACCCTTGATCGTGCTCCTGACGTACATGAGGTCCACGGAGAACGTCTCCGTGGGCTCGGCAGCCAGCTTGAGCCGAACGTTACCGGACTCGCCCCGCATCAGGTCTTTCGCACCGGGCACCAGGTTCTCGACCCAGCCCTCGCCGCGGTCGATGCGATCCGCGGAGATCCGGAATGCCACCCGATCGCCGATCGGCCCGCTGTAGACCGCCTGGATACTGGTCTCGTCGTACTGCGCGTAACCGACGCGAACCATCCCTTCCGGCTCTCGGGTAGGCGCGGCCGAAATGAAGTTGACCGCTCCGCCGTTCGAGTTGCGCCCGTAGAGGGTCCCCTGGGGTCCGCGCAGCACCTCTATGCGCTCGAGATCCAGTTGATAGAGGTGCGCCGTGGAACTCCTGGACTGGTAGATGCCGTCGAGGCTGACCGCCACGCCCGGCTGCCTGTTGAACGAGCTAATGCTGCGGATGGTGATTTTCTGGCCGCCGAGCTGCGGCCCGAAGTGCAGGCTCGGGACCGCGAGCTGGATGTCGTACATGTCCTTGATGCCTTGCTCACCGAGGGCGTCCGCCCCGAGCACGCTGAGGGAGCCGGCGACATCCTGGACCGACTGCGACCGCTTGTTGGCGGTGACGATGATCTCTTCGATCAGATCGTCCTCGGCTGGCTCCGCTGCTTCCTCAGCCCCTCCGGAAACGGCGAATGCAGCCGCGGCCAGGGCCGCGCCCAAGCGCTTGAGCAGCCGTGCTTTCTTGTTCAAATTCATGGTGTTCCCTTGTTCATCGGCGGTTGGCCAGCCGCGATACTCCCGTATCATAACCCGTGGGCCGAGGGACGGGCGACCCGGACATCGGCGGGAGGCGCATCCGGACGCCCATGTCGGCACGCCCGCCACGCCTGCTCCTGTTGGTGAGGACCGTGCGGCGGAATGCCGTCCAGGACGCACACAAAGCCGGTGCCCGGTGCGTGGCGGGCAACATCACCGGCGCGCCCCTGCTACCCGGGAAGGCGGGAGTGTCGATTCGAACGGTGCTCTGCTGGCGCGCGCCAACCCCGCGAGATCTGCGATCCCGCTCTGTATCCCAACCCGCCGCCAGCCTACGCCGAAGCCCGCGGTGCGGTGCGGCGGCGCGGTATGATGGCGGCGGCCTCTCCGTCGCCTCGGTCGTGATCCAGCCGTGGAGTGCCGAACCTCGCAAAGCCGTCGAGGCCACCCGCTCCGGTGATGTCGTGGAATTCCTTGATCGTATGGAGGGACAGATGAAACAAGCGGCTTTCCCAGCAGCGCTATTGGCCGGTTTAGCACTGGTGGGCTGCCAGCAGGCCGATTCCCCTGCGGAACACTCTCGGGACTCCGAGGCGTCGTCCCAGCCCGGCGATATGTATGCAGGCACCTACCTCGGCGGCACCAAACGATTTGATGTGGCGTCCCAAAACACCGGCATTGAATATAGCGTCTGGGTACAGACCCCACCAAAATACAACGACAAAGGCGAGGGTGAAGGGCACCCCCTGTTGTTGGTCATGGACGGCTCCATGCTGTTTGCCGGTGCGGTGGAAACGGCCGGTGTGCAGGCATCCACCGGCGAAACCCGCCCGGTGATCGTGGTCGGTGTCTCTACCAAGGGCGGCATGAAGGCACACAATACTCGCCGCCAGCGTGACTATTCCGGCGGCACTTTAATGAATAGATTCCTCGCCCAAATGGAGGCTGCAGGGCCGGTAACGCCAGAGACGGCCGGCGGTGTATGGCCTCTCTATAATCGTCTTAAGGAAGCAGGCATTCCGGTAGATCAGGGCTTCGGTGGTGCTGATCGATATCTGGCATTCCTGACCGACGAGCTGCTGCCTGAACTGCTGTCGGAATACAACGTGGATGCAGACGAGATTGGTCTTGCCGGGCACTCCATGGGCGGTGCCTTTTGCGGCCATACCTTGCTGGCCAAAACAACACCGTTCAGCAAATTGATCATCGGTACCTTCTCTATGGATGGCTGGTATACCCCCGAAGAGATGGCGGCACATCAACAACACTACAAGACCGCTCAGGCGGAAAACCCGGTAGATGTGTTCTACGGTTATGGTGGTGTCGAGGTCAGTGACTTTCCCGGTGCTGTTGAAAACTCTATCCTGTTCCTGGAAAGCCTGAAACAGACAGACCCTGACTATGTTCAGTCATTGCTGACCTGGAATTTCGAGCGGGAACAGCACGGCTCGGTGGCGGCAGCCTTCATTGCATCCGGCATCCACCACCATTGGGGCACGGGTCTCTCCTATTCGGAGGCAGCCAAACTGCGCAACAACGATGAGTGGAAATGAGCTATGATGATGAAACGTGCTGCAGCGATAAACGACCTGTTTGGCATCAGTACTGCTCTGTTGCTGACTATTCTTGGCCTGAACGCTGCTGCGGACAGGGGAGGCGAACAACAAGCGCCGGCAGCTGCAGAGACCGCGCCGGTAGATCTGTCCCCCGCATCCTGGCCCGAGCCCGTGCTCGCCGCATACCAGGGCAACAACGCCGGCATCCCATTGGGATCAGGCAGCAACACCATTGTCCAAACCACAGGCATGAACGGACTGGTTGCATCGACTTCCGGCGCGATGGCCGTCCACGCCGGAATCGAAGCCCTCAAGCAGGGCGGAACTGCAG
>JAJDTI010000182.1 GCA_022827245.1 Pseudomonadales bacterium
GTCCTGGTAGAACTGGCGGGCGCGGATGGCCTCCTTCTCGAGGGCGGTCATGTCCTCGGGCTTCGTGTCGATGCCGAACATGATCGGCATGGTGGTGTGGATGCCGGCGCAGCGGTCGGTGTCGGTAGCGCCGATGGATGCGGTGATGCCGGCGCCCCAGTCGCCGCCCTGGGCAAAGTAGCGGTCGTAGCCGAGCCGCGCCATGAGTTGCGTCCAGGCCTGCGCGATCCGGTCGACGCCCCAGCCGGTGGTCGTGGGCTTGTCGGAGAAGCCGAAACCGGCGAGGGCGGGGATGACCAGGTGGAACGCGTCCGCGCGGTCGCCGCCGTGCGCCGCCGGGTCGGAGAGCGGCCCGATGACCTTCAGGAACTCGACGATGGAGCCGGGCCAGCCGTGCGTCAGGAGGAGCGGGTGTGCGTCGGCCTCGGGAGACCGAATGTGCAGGAAGTGAATGCCGACCCCGTCGATCTCGGTCCTGAACTGGGGATGCGCGTTGATGCGCGCCTCCGTCGCCCGCCAGTCGTACTCGTCGCGCCAGTAGACGCAGAGTTCCTGGACGTAGGACAGCGGAATGCCCTGGGTCCAGTCGTCGACCGGCTCGGCCTCCGGAAAGCGCGTACGCGCGAGCCGGTCGCGCAGATCGTCGAGTTCGGCGTCGCTGACTTCGATGCGGAAGGGGTGGATGTCGGTCATGGCGGTGCTTCGGTGGGAAAGCCGCGCAGTATATGCGTGCGTCGTCCCGCGCACAGTGGGCAGGGGCGTATCCTGTGAGCGGCAGGGCGCGGATGGCGGAACCACCATGAACGAGGGCCCGATCGAGCGCGCGCTCGGCTTCTACAACCTCTGTCTCAAGACCGCATGCCTCGACGGGACGGTTGCCTTCTACCGGCGTCTCGGTTTCGGCCCGACCGGCGAAGACGCGCCGGGGCTGAGGGTCTCGCTGGCGAAGGGGCCGGACGTGCTGACCTTCATGACGTTCCTGGAAGGCGACGTGATCAACTTCCGCGGCGCGCACATCCACGCGCTGATGACGGAACTGCGCGCGGCGGGTGTCGACGTCACGGGTTACAACAGGCGTGCCGACCAGCAGCCCCTGATGGTGGACGAAGTGGGGGCGCCGCTCCCGCAGAACGCGTGCGGACACTTCACCGTGTACGACCCGGACGGGTACGAACTGTTCTTCAACACCCACCCGTGGGAGAGGGCGCCGTTCGAGGCGGCGGTACGTTCCGGGCCGGCGGGGCCCGGCGCGTGTTCGGACGCCGTCGTGTACTGCGTGCACGTCGCCGACCTCGCCGCGAGCCGGTCCTTCTACGAGACCCTGGGTCTGCGGGTCGTGCCGGATGCCCGCGGCGCCTGGGTCACTCCGCACCCCCGCGACAGCGCGTTCCATTTCGCGTTGCGCCTGCGCGCCGACGGTGGGGCCGGCCCCGCGCTCGTCTTGCGGTGGGAGGCGGAAGACGGTGCCGTGCCGGACGGGTGGGGATTCGTGGCGCGCGATGATGGGCGGTGGATCGGCCAGGATCCCGACGGTCGGGTTCTCGAACTGGTATCCGGGCGCTAGAAGCTTGCGCACCGTAGGAGTTTCGCGCCAGCGAAACTCCCACCCGTCCTGCGGACGGGCCGCGACCGTCAGGTCGCGCTAGCTCTGCCGCGGGGGGCTCATTGCACCCAGCCGCCGGAAAACGGAATCGCCTGACCCGCGAAGAAGTTGCTCTCCTCGCTCGCGAGGAACACGGCCAGCAGGGCGTCCTCGCGCGCCGTGGCAAGCCGCCCGGCGGGGACCTGGCGCTTGAGAGACCGGATGAACGACTCCCGCTCGATCAGCTCAGGCGGGAAGTACTCCGGGTTCTCGACGTAGTTCTGGGCGATGAGGTTCACCTGGACGTTGTGCGGCGCCACCTCGACGCCCACCGACTGCACGTACCCGACTTGCGCCGCGCGCGCCGCGCTGTACCCGGCGAGCGTGCGCATGCCCCTGAGCGCCGAGGCGCTGCCGTAGACGACGATCTTGCCGGCCCGCCGCTCGATCATCTGCGGCAGCACGGCGCGCGACAGCCGGTGCAGCGGGTGGACCATCATGTCGAAGGCGTTGGACCAGTCGGCGTCGCCGAGGTCCGTCGTCGCCGTCCCGCCGTAGGTGGGGGAGGCGAGGTTCGCGACGAGGACGTCGACCCGGCCCGCTTCCGCGACCGCCGCTTCGCACGCGCCGGGCTCGCGCAGGTCCCGCGTGTCCACGAGCACCTGGGCCCCTTCCTCCCGGAACACCTCGACGGTCGGCGAACCCATGAAGTCGTTCGCCTGGGTCACCAGGACCCGTTTGCCCGCCAGCCGGTCGGCCATCGTTGCGTCTCCCCGCGTGTACGGGGGGCATGATAGCTGTCACGGCGCCGCTACCCGAAGGCGAACAGCCGCGGATCGAACTCGAAGCGCTCGGTCCGTGCGATCGAGATGCGTCCCGCGTCCGGGTGTCGATGGTTCACCAGGACGTTGCGGTCGTCCGATGCGGCGATGGGAACGACTGCGGACGGGACCGCCAGGAGGGCCCCCGCTCTGGCCTCCAGCCAGGCATCGCCGATGGAGCGCGTCGCGTTCTCGTCGTGTCGCCACCGAGTCGGCAACTCGTCGAGAGGGAGGGCCTCCAGCGCGATGTCGTCGGGCGCGTGGTATTGCACCAGCGTGCTCTCTTGCGGAAGCCTGGATGCATCGTTGATGTGCACAAGCCTCTCGAGCAGGCAAAGGGCGGGCCCCGTGGCGCAGTAGGTGACGGGCCGCCCCCTCGAGTTCCAGCGGCCGTCGTGGAGCAGGCCGTAGCCACCGTCGAGACGTTCCGCGAAATCCGCCTCTGACAGCCGCCAGAGATACATGCCTGCCGGGTCAACCGCTCAGACAGGCGCACCCCAGGCGATGCGCGCCAGCACGTTCTCGACGATCCGGGAGCCCGCATGGGTGCGGATCATGTCGATCGGGCGCCGGCCGCCGAGGATACCCAGTTCCCCGTGCAGCCAAGCGTGCGCCTTTTCGGGGTTCCCGAACGTCCACTCGGTCAGTGCGACCGACCGGGCGACCCGTGCCGCCCGGTCGGACTCCTCTACCGTCAGCCGCTGTGCCTTGTGCCGCCGGTGCGACAGTGTGCGAGGGTTGATGATGAGTACATGGATCTCGTGATCCGAAACGCCATGACGCCCGAGGGCCTGCAGGCACTCCGTGGGCAACCCGTCCTCCACCGCCCTGGCGAGGTCAGCGTCCGAGCGGACATCGCAGCCGAGCGTCTTCCGCCCGCCGAGGTGTTCGGCGACCGCGGTTGCCAGCGAGGATTCGCTCAGATCCATGGTCGCACCCGGCTCGGCAAATGCGGGCAGTATCGAGGCATTTTGCGCCGCGTGCAAGTCTCACCGGCGAGTTCTCACCGGCGAGTACGAGCCGGTCTGCGCGACCCGGTCTGCACGACGCGACCTTGTCACCGGTGGGACACGCACTGTACCGTGCGCCGGTGGCGGGAGCGGTGGAACGGGAGGATTCCATGAGCGGTTTCGAGAGCATCGTGTACGAGGTCGAGAACGGCCGGGCGCGCATCACCCTGAACCGCCCGGAGAAACTGAACGCCCTTACCCTGAAGCTCATGAAGGAGCTGAACGAGGCCCTCTGGGAGGCGGACAACGACACGAACGTGCACTGCGTGATCCTGCGCGGCGCGGGCCGCGCGTTCTCGGCCGGCTACGACCTGACGGGCGCCGACCGCGACGTGCCGGTCTCCCGCGTCCAGTCGCCGGAGAAACGCTACCGCGGCGGGACCAGCGTCGACGACGACGCGTGGCAACTCGAACGGGCGCAGCGCCTGCGTATGGCGCTGTTCGACATGCACAAGCCGTCCATCGCGCAGCTCCACGGCTACTGCCTGGCGGGCGGCACGGACGTGGCGCTGCTGTGCGACATGGTCGTCGCCGCTGACGACACCCTGATCGGCTTTCCGCCGGCGCGCGATCTCGGCGCCCTGCCGAACAACATGTGGGTCTACAACGTCGGGCCGCAGTGGGCGAAGCGCCTGACGCTGACGGGCGACATGATCACCGGGGCGGAGGCGCAGGACATCGGACTCGTGATGAAGGCGGTGCCGAAGGAGCACCTGGAAGCCGAAGTCGAGCAACTGGCCGATCGCCTCGCGATGATCGACCCGGATCTCCTCTCGGCCAACAAGCGCATCGTCAACCTGGGACTGGAACTCATGGGCGCGCGGACGCTGCAGCGGCTGGCGGCGGAGAACGACGTGCGCGGCCACAACTCGGCGGCGGCGAAGGGCTTTGGGGAACGGGTGCGCGAACGCGGCCTGCACGGCGCCCTGCGGGACCGCGACGGCAAGTTCGGCGACGGACGTGTGCGGGTACACGGCCCGGAGTTGCGGGACGGGAACGGACGTCTGATCGACGGGTAGAGCGGCTGGACGTCTGGTCCGCCCCGACCGTCACGCGTGCGAGATCGCCCCATCCGCCGCACGACATTCGCCTACAGGACTTTCGGCCACGGCCCATCGCGCGCCGGCAACCCCTTGCCGGATGCTACGCCGGACCCCACACCGGACTCGGCGCATGGCGGACGCGGTCAGCCACGACCAGAACTTCAAGAACCTGTTTCTCGATTACCCGCGTCAAGCGCTGGCGTTCTTCGCCCCGGAGGAGGCGCCCGCGCCAGACGACGAGGTGAGCATCCTCCCGGTGCGCCAG
>JAJDTI010000169.1 GCA_022827245.1 Pseudomonadales bacterium
GGTCATCGGGCCGCTCTCCGACCCGGTGGCGCACGGCGGCGACCCCGCGGACGCGTTCCACCTGGTCATCCCCGCCCTCGCGGGTTTCGGCTTCTCCGACAAGCCCTCGACCACCGGCTGGGGCGTCGACCGGATCGCGCAGGCCTGGACGCAGCTCATGGCGCGGCTCGGCTACGACCGCTACTTCGCCCAGGGCGGCGACTGGGGCGCCGGCATCACGGCGTCCATCGGCGCTACCGACACCGAACACTGCGCCGGTATCCACACCAACATGCCGATCGTGTTCGGCATCGACACGAAGCCCGAGGACATGACCGACCTCGAGAAGGAGGCCATCCGCGCCCGCCAGTTCTACCAGGACTGGGACTCCGGCTACTCCAAGCAGCAAAGCACCCGGCCGCAGACGTTGGGCTACGGGCTGGTCGACTCCCCCGCCGGTCAGGCCGCCTGGATCGTCGAGAAGTTCTACCAGTGGACGGACTGCCAAGGACACCCCGAGAACGTCCTGACCCGCGACGAACTGCTCGACAACGTGATGTTCTACTGGCTGCCCGCCACGGGCGCCTCCTCGGGGCGCATCTACTGGGAGAGCTTCGGCCGCGGCAACATGGACGACATCACCGTTCCGGCCGGATGCAGCATCTTCCCGAAGGAGATCTGCAAGGCGTCGCGACGCTGGGTGGAGACGCGCATGAAGGACCTGCGGTACTTCAACGTGCTGGACAAGGGCGGTCACTTCGCCGCGTTCGAGCAGCCGGAGCTGTTCGTCGGCGAACTGCGGGCTTGCTTCCGGGCGATACGGTAGGCTTCGTCGTGTCGGCGGCGACCCAAACGCAGCGTCGGGGGAAGAGACGCGGCCCGATGACGCACGATCCACAGGAAGGGCAAACGCCCGGGGCGCCCCGGTCGCAGGAGGCGTTCCAGGCGCTGCTGTGCGATGCGCTGCCACGCCAGGGCTGCTGGACGGACGAGGAGTATCTCTGGCTGACCGACCGAACGCGGCGACTCATCGAGTTCACGGATGGACGCTTGGAGGAGTTGCCCATGCCCACCTCGACACACCAGGCGATCCTCTCTTTCCTCAACGACCTCTTCAAGGCCCATCTCGTCCCGCTGGGCGGTGTCGTCCTGTTCTCGGCCTTGCGCCTGCGCGTCCGGCAGGGCAAGTTCCGCGAACCGGACCTGCTGTTGTTGCGGGACCGCCTCGACCCCCGCTATCAGGATCGGTTCTGGCTTGGCGCGGACCTGGTGCTGGAGGTGGTGAGTCCGGATCGTCCGGAACGCGACCTCGTGGAAAAACGGGCAGACTATGCGGAGGCCGACATACGCGAGTACTGGATCGTCGACCCCCGCACCGAGACGATCACCGTCCTCGTACTCGAGCACGGCGCCTACGTGGAGCACGGGGTGTTCTCCCGCGGGCAAGTGGCGACATCGCCGGACCTCGGCGATTTCCGGGCCGACGTAACGGCCGTGTTCGACGCGCCGGAGCCCGGAAGCGCCTGAGGATCCGCACCTCCCGGAACCGGGAGGTCGGGCGTTCACCCCCCGAAGCGGTAGCGCAGCTTGACGACGAGCACGTCGATCACCGGCTCGTTCAGCGCATCCTCGAAGAGCTCGCTGAAGGTAGCGTAGCCGCGGTCGGGCAGGTTGCTGCCGCGCGTGTACACCACCCACAGGTCCGACAGCGGCGCGATCTGCCATCGGTAGCGGAGCTGCGCCGTCAGCCGGCTGATGGTGAAGTCGGCGCTCGGATCGTCCGGTCCCTTGGTGTACGCGACCAGGTCGCCGTCTCGCAGGGGCACCCGGTAGGACGCCCGCTCATGTCCCCGGATGCCCGCCCACTGCATCGTCAGGCGCAACTGCTGGCGCGCGCTGATGAACAGGTCCGTCGCCATCTTCGGCTGCCAGTCCTTCGCGCGGAAGGTCGCGAACTCGCGGCCGCCCTGGTGGATCAGCCAGTTCTCGCGATAGCGGTAGAGCAGGTCGAAGTCGAAGGAGAAGCGGTCCGTCGGCTTGAAGGTGACGCCAAATCCGCCCAGGTAGTCCAGGTCGCCGAGTTCCTCCTGCTGGACTTCTGTCTGCACGCTCCAGCTCAGGACCTTGCTCGTGTCGGTCCCGTACGCGGCCGACACCTGCAGGCGCCCGTCCTCACGGTAGGAGCCGTTGCCGCGGCTCTCGATGTCGTTCCAGCGCGGCGGGAAGTAGTTGAGCTGCGTGCGGATCTCGGAGCGGTTATGGAACATCAGGTTGTTGCTGAGGAATATCCCGGAGCGCATGACCTGCCCTTTTCCGTTCTGGAAGTAGCCGCCACGAAGCCCACCGCGCCATTGGCGGAACCGCTTCAGGCCCGACCGCGTGATCGTGCCGTTGTACCGCACGCCGCGCATGTCGTTGCGGCCCCGGAACCCCACGTCGTTCATCTCGAACGTGTCGTCGAAATAGTCCAGGCCGAACTGGTGCGAGATGCCCCGCCGTGGCACATAGCGGACGTCCGTCAGGAGCCCGTAGCCCTGTTCCTCCCCGTCCGCGCTATCGTCGATGTCGCTGTTGAGGAGCTGGACGTCCGCCTTGAGCTTGCCGCCTCCCGAGAGAAAGTGGCCGTCCACCCCGTGCACGATCGCCTGGCGCAGGGGGTGGTCCAGGACGGTCCCGATGTAGCCGACGGACCGACGGCCGTCGCCGGTGGACTCGAGCAGTCCCCGCAGGACGCCGAAGTTGCGGCCGTCGCCTTCCACGACGAAGTCCCGGCCGTCCTTCTCGCCGAGGAGTTCCGGGTCGTCCTCGATGGCGGTCAGGGCGCCGTAGCGCAGGGGCCCGGCCTGCCCCGTGGCCTTGATGGCGCCGAGCAGGTCCGTGGGTTTCGCCTGTTCGTAGCCGGGCACGCGCACGTCGTCCGGGATGTCCACCAGGCCCTTCCCCCCGATACGCCGAGTGTTCAGGACCATCGTCGGAGGACGCACGAAGGACACGGCCGTGCGCCGCGCCCCCGTCGACTGCGCACTGCCCTGGTTGTTGCTGAACGACGTGATCTGCCCGCGCGCGGTCGTCGTGAAGATCTCGCTGCCCTCCAGGAAGAACAGCCGCTTCTCCGGAAAGAAGGTCTCCCGCGCGGTGAGGTTGATGACGACGTCGTCGGACTCTACGGCGCCGAAGTCCGGGTTGACCGCGCCAGTCACCTGGAAGCCGACCGACGGGCGCCAGAAGACGTCGAGGCCGACGTTGGCCTCCTCGTCGTTGCGCGCCTGGTCGAACGTGGTCGACGCGTATGGGAACAGCGAGAGTTCCTGCCTCGGCGCCACACCGGGGACCTTCAGCCGGCCGAAGGCCGACAGGAAACGCGCGGCCGTGAACGGCAGGGCCGGCCAGCTCCAGCGCTCGTCGATGTGGGCCACCTGCCGGTCCACCCAGATGCCCATCTCGCGATCCTCGGTGCCCGGCGGCATGCTCAGCATGGACCAGGGGAGAAACACCTCCGCGCTCCAGCCATCGGGAAGCGGGGCCGTGGCGCTCTCCCAGGGACCGTCCCACTCAACCGTGAACTCGCGTTCGGGTTCCACCTTGCCGTCCATCACCGTCCCGCCGAGGTTGATGGTGAACCAGAAGCCGTACAGCCCCTCGCCGGAGGTGTCGAGCGTGATGCCGAAGTTGTCGCGGTTGATGTGCTCGTCCCGGGACGAGAGGCGCGCGAGGAGGGTTTCCGGCGGCTGTTCCATCCAGGCGCCGACGTAGAGGCCGCGTTCCGTGTAGAGGTATCGGACGACCGTGCGGTAACGCGGTTCCACCAGCGTGTCCGGCTGGATGACGCGCATGCCGTCGTAGCCGGGCGTCTCGGCCCATACCCCTTCGTCGAGCACGCCGTCGAGGACGATGTCGAGGTCCCGGTCCGCGTACCGGGGAACGACGATGGCCTCGACGGGATCGGCCGTGGACCGCAGGGTGAGTCGACGCTCCGCGAGGTCCCCGGGTCCCGGCGCGTCGACCGGTCCATCCGGCTCCGCTGTCCGGGCTTCCGGGGTCGACCGCGTGTCCGCCGACGGCTCGCGCGGGGCCGGGGCTGCCGCTACGGGCGCAGGAAGGCCGTGCAGGAGCCACGCACCCGGCCAGCCACGCCGCACGGCCACGTCCCGCAGCGCGCGCGCTTCCGCTTCGGGGAGCACGGGCCCGACGACACGGTGGCGCCGGATTCCCGCGGCATCGAAGGCGACGACATCGGTCGCGATGTCCAACCCGTCGGCGACCGTCGCGGCGTGCCGTTCGGCGTACCACGCGCTCTCGAAGCTGCCGAAGACCACGCGCGACTCGCCTTGCGCGGCCCCTGCCAGGACGAGGACGACCCCCGCCAGCAGTGCTTTCATGCCTTCTCCCCGCGGGCGCGGCGGCACGCCACTCCCGAAAGCACCTCTCGAAGCGGTTCTGCCTATCTTACGCGGAATGTCCCGTCATCCGTCGCCCCAGCGAACGACGGTCGGTCCCCACGCTGGCAACGGCAGGTCGTGGAACGCGCCGGGACGGGCGACCGTGTTCGCCTTGTGTTCGAACCAGAGCTCGCGGAACCAGTCCGGGACCCTGGCGTCGCCGCATTGGCGCGCGAGTTGGTCGAGATAGGCGAACTGTCGGTCCTCCATCCGGTGGAAGTGGCGCTCGGCCACGCCCGCGCGGCGCAGGGACCGGATCTCGGCGGCATGGTCGCGGCGGCGCTCCGCCCGGTCGGGCAACGGGAACTCCCCCGCGAGCAGCCGCGCGAACCAGCGCGCCTGGCGCTGGAAGAACGGGAACGGCACGATCCGGAACGGAAGACCCACGAACGCGAGCGTCGGGTGCTCGATGGAGACGAGCTGCCGGTAGAGCCCCCACACGCTGTTGTTGCGGACCCGGGCAAACGCCGGCGGCAGGCACGGGAAGCGGTAGTGGTAGCCCGTGCAGAAGAGGATCGCGTCCACGTCGTCGATGCGTTCTCCGTCCGCCAGGACCACCGCGCGGGGCAGTACGCGCACCACCGGCGGACAGCGCTTGATGCGGCGGCTCTTCGCGGCCGGCTGCGTGCCGGGGAAGGCCCTCCCGCTGAAGTGGACGGTCCGCGCCACCTTCGCCAGGGCACCCGCAAGCTCCGCGCCGGACACCGACGAGCCGAGCACCACCACGCGCATGTCCTCGAACGGTCCCGGCCGCCGGTAGTTGTGGCTGTGCAGCGCAAGACCCTGGAAGGTCGCAAGGCCCGGCAGGTCGGGCACGAGCGGTTCGCTGAAGTGCCCGTTGCAGACGGCCACCGCGTCGAACGCCTCGCCGTCGACGTGCCACCTCTCGCCTTCCGGTCGCACGCTCGCGACGGAGCGGCCGAAACGGATGCACGGGAACAGGTCCGTGTCCGCGGCGAAGCGCTCGAGGTACTCGAGCACCTGTGCGTGGCCCGGATAGCGCGGCCAGGCGTCGTGCCCGCCGCCGGCGCTGTCGAACGTGTAGCCCTCGAAGGCCATGAGGTCGCGCGGCAGATTGGTGCGCAGCGACGCATAGAGCGAACCGTGAATGCGCTCTTCGGGCGCCTGGCCGAGCGGGTCGCTCTCCGTGCGGTCCTCGTACACCCAGAGGCCGCCGACCCGCCCCGACTGCTCGAAGACGGTCACGTCATGCCCTGCCCGACGGCATTCCCAGGCCGTGACGAGGCCGGCTGCGCCGGCGCCGATGACGGCGACCGATCGTCCGGTCATGGCCACGTCAACGCAAGGACCGAGCCGTTTCGGCATGCGGCGCCACGGCCGCATCGCCCTCCCTGCGGGGCGGCCGGATGACCAGGATGAGCCCGGCCGCCACGAAGCTCGCGACGGCCACCGCGATCAGCGCCCCGTCGTAGTTCCCGACCACGTCGTGGTACCAGGACACGGCGAGCGGCGCGCCGGCGCCGAACGCCAGGGAAAACGGCAGCGCGGCGCCGCGCACGGCGCCGAGGTAGCGCCGCCCGAAGAACGAGGCCCAGATCACCTCCTGTAACGGGATCATGCCGCCCCACCCGACACCCAGCAGGAAGAACCCCATGTACGCGCCACCGAGCGAGCCCGCGGACACGCTCATGACGATCACGCACATCGCGATGCCCGTTGTCGCGGAGCCCGCGGCAGCGAGTGGCTTCGGCTCCAGCCGGTCGATGAAATGTCCCCAGATCGGCTTTGCCAGCATGGCGGGAATCGACGCCACCACGATCATCATGGCGCCGGTGCCCCGCCCGTAGCCGGCGTCGGTCATGTACGGCACGGTCTGCAGCAGCATCACGCCGATGTTGATGACGAACAGTCCGAACGCCACGATCAGGAGGTAGAACGAGGCCGAACGCAACGCCTCGCGTCGCGTCATGGAGCCGCTGTAGTCCGCGGCCGCGCGCGCGGCGCGGCCGGCCGCCACGTCCGCGTCCGAGCGTCCATCCGGATGCAGGCCATGGTCCTCGGGCGAGCGTCGCATGAGGAGCGTGAACGGCAGGCCGAGCGCCAGCGACGCCAGCGCCAACGCCTCCCAGGCCGTCCGCCAGCCCCACGCGTCGATCGCCCAGACCAGCACGGGTGTCACCCCGATGCCGGCGAACGAGACCCCCATGGCCGCGAGGGCGACGGCCCGTCCGCGCAGCTCCACGAACCACTTCGCCATGGTCACGTTCACGACGAGGTTGCCGAGCATGGCGGCGCCCGCGCTCAGGATGACGCCGTTCAGCGCGATCCAACCCCAGAGGGAGTCCACGGAGCCGAGCAGCCACAGCGAAACCGCCGTAGCGACGATGCCCGTTGTCATGAAGGGTCGCGCCCCGAAGCGGTCCACCCAGGCGCCGATGAGGAGTCCCGTCACCGCCATGACAACGCCGCCGAGCGACCGCGGGACCGTGAACTCGGCGCGCGTCCAGCCCAGTTCCTCCGTCATCGGCGTGAGGAACGGGCCCGCCGCGTAGTTCGTGACCCCCACGGCCACGAACTGGGCGACGAACGACGCGACGATCAGCCAGTAGCCGTAATACAACCCGGCCCCGGAGCGGGCGTTATCCGCCAAATCGGTAGCGCAGCTTGACGACGAACATGTCGATGACCGGTTCGGTCAGCGCGTCCTCGAAGAGGTCGCCGAACGTGTCGTAGCCCCGGTCCGGCAGGTTGCTGCCGCGCGTGTACACGACGAACAGGTCCGAGAGCGGCGCGATCTCCCAGCGGTAGCGCAACTGCGCCGTCAGTTGGCTGATGGTGAAGTCGTCGCTCGGCTCGCCAGGCCCCTTCACCCTGCGCAGCAGGTCGCCGTCGCCGATCGGTACCTCGAAGAACTCGTTCTCCTCGGCGCGGATGCCCGCCCACTGCATCGTGAGGCGCAGTTGCTGGCGGGCGCTCAGGAAGTAGTCGACGGCGAGCTTGGGCTGCCAGTCCCGGGAACGGAACGTCGTGAAGTTCCGTCCCTGCTGGTGGATGAGCCAGTGCTCGCGCTGGCTGTAGATCAGGTCGAAGTCGAAGGAGAAACGGTCGGAGGGTTTCAGCGTGACGCCGAAGCCGCCCCGCTGCTCGTAGCCTTCGAGCTCCTCCTGGAACCTGCCGGCCTGCACGCTCCAGCTCAACGGCCGGCTCGAGTCCGTGCCGTACGCCAACTGCAGTTGCAGCCGGTCGCCGGTGCGGTACGCGCCGTTGCCTCGGCTCTCGATGTCGTCCCAGCGGCTGGGGAAGAAGTTGACCTCGGCGCGGACCTCGGAGCGGTTGTGGAACATGACGGTGTAGCGGCCGAACATGCCGTCGCGGATGATCTGTCCCGCGCCGTTCACCCAGCGCCCGTAGCTGACGTTGCTGCGCCACATGCGTATCCGTTTCATCCCGGCGCGGGACAGCCCGAGCGCGTAGCGCGCGCCCCGGATGTCGTTGCGGCCGCGAAACCCGATGTCGTTGATGTCGATCGTGTCGTCGAAGTAGTCGAGGCCGAACTGGTGCTGGATGCCCCGGCGCGGGATGTACAGCGCATCCGCGAACGCCGCGTAGCCCCGCTCGTGCCCGTCGACCGCATCGTCGATGTCGCTGTTCAGGAGCTGCGCATCGATCTTGACCTTGCCGTTACCCGACAGGTAGTGGCCGTCTATGCCGTGCACGATGGCCTGCCGGTCGGGATGGTCGAGGATCGTGCCGATGTAGCCGACCGAACGCCGGCCGTCGCCCACCGACTCGAGCAGACCCCGCAGTACGCCGAAGGTCCGCCCCTCGCCTTCGACGATCACGTCGCGGCCGTCCCGCTGGCCGCGCAGTTCCGGATCGTCCTCGAAGGCCGAGAGCGCTCCGAAACGCAACGGTCCGGTCTGTCCGGTCAGCTTCACCGCCCCGAGCAGGTCGGTGGGCTTCGACTGCTCGTAGCCCGGCACGTCCACGCCCTCCGGAATGTCGACGAGCGCCTTGCCCCCGATGCGCCGGGTGTTCAGGACGATCGTCGGGGGCCGCACGAACGACTCCTTCGTCTGCCGGGCGCCCGCCGACGAACCGGTCGTCGTACTGCTGCGGAACGCGGTGATCTGGCCCCGGGCGGTCGTGGTGAAAATCTCGCTGCCCTCGAGGAAGAAGAGCCGCTTCTCCGGAAAGAAGGTCTCGCGCGCAGTGAGGTTGATCACGACATCGTCGGACTCGACCGCGCCGAAGTCGGGGTTGAGCGCCGCGGTGACCTGCAGGCCCTGGGTCGGACGCCAGAAGACGTCGACTCCCGCCTCCGCGTCCTGCTCCTCGCCGGCGAAGTCCAGGGTGGACGAGGCGTAGGGAAACAGGGTGAGTTCTCCCTTCGGGGCGACTCCGGGAACGCCCACCTTCCCGAGCGCCGACATGAACCGGGCCCCGGTGAACGGCAGCGGCGGCCAGCTCCAACGCTCGTCGACGTACGCGACCCGGCGGTCCACCCACACGCCCATGGTGCGCTCGTCGGCGCCCTCGGCCGGCATCGTCATCATGGACCACGGCAGGAAGAACTCGGTGCTCCAGCCGTCGGCGAGTTCGGCCGTGGCGCGTTCCCACGGGCCGTCCCACTCCGCGGTGTACTCGCGCTCCGGCTCCACCTTGCCGTCCATCACGGAGCCGCCGAGGTTGACCGTGAACCAGTATCCGTACAGGCCCTCGCCGGACGTGTCGAGGGTCAGGCCGAAGGAGTCCCGGTTGATGAACTCGTCCCGGGAAGAGAGGCGCGCGACCAGGGTCTCCGGGGGCTGTTCCATCCAGGCGCCCACGTACAGGCCCCGTTCGGTGTAAACGTACTTGACGACCGTTCGGTAACGCGGCGCGACCAGCGTGTCCGGCTGGATGACGCGCATGTCGTCGTACCCCGGCGTCGCGGCCCACACGGCCTCGTCCAGCACGCCGTCGAGGACGATGTCGAGGTCGCCGTCGGCGTACCTCGGCACGGCGATGGCTGCCGCGTGATCGCCGGTCGGACGCAGCGTCAGGGGGCGTTCTCCGAGGTCTACCGTGCGCGGCTCCCGGGCCGCCGGCACGTGCGCTTCCGTCCGCGGCCGCTCCGAGGCGACTTCCACGCGTGGCCCGACCGGCTCGGCCTCCGGGACTGGTAGCGGTTCTCCCCGGGGCACCGCGACGGCAGGGGCTGCTACGTCGAAGCCGCGCAGCAGCCACGCCCCTTCCCAGCCGCGGCGGACCGCCACGTCCCGCAGGATCCGGGCCTCCTCTTCGGGAAGCGCGGAACTGACGACGCGATGGCCACGGTAACCGGCGGCATCGAAGCCGATCACTTCCGTGGCGATGCCGAGGGCTTCGCCGACCGCGACCGCCTGCCTCTCGGCATACCACGCGTTCTCGAAGCTGGCGAAGACGACCCGCGACTCGCCCTGCGCGGCACCGGCCACCACGAGGGCCGCCACCGCCATCAATGCTCTCATGCAACTCCATTGCGAGGAGCCGTCACGCTCCCCGGCTGAGGGATCAACGCGGAATCGCGTATTCTACGCCGATACGTCCGTGACCCCGCTGCGCGTGCCCCCAGAACCCGACATCCACGCCCTCCTAGAGACGGTCCTGACGCGCGAGATCCCCGGCTGTCGGGGCCTTGCCCGGGCAGAACGGCTGTCCGGCGGCGCGAGCCAGGAAACCTATCGCCTCGTCGTCGAGACCGGGGACGGCACGAGACAGCTTGCCCTGCGCCGCGCGGCGGGGGGCGTGGCCACGGAGGCGGCGCCGGGGCATCCCGGCCTCGGCGGAGAGGCGCGGCTCATGATGGCGGCCCGCGCCGCGGGCGTGCCGGAACCGGAAGTGCACTACGTGCTGACCGAGGGCGACGGCCTCGGGCCCGGGTTCGTCATGGAGTGGCTCGACGGCGAGACTCTCGGCGCCCGGATTGTTCGCTCCGAGGCCCTCGCCGAGGTGCGGCCCCGCCTCGCCGAGGCGTGCGGCGAGGTGCTCGCCCGCATCCACGGCATCGACGTCGAAGCCACCGGTCTCGACGCTGTCCTCGATCCCATGACGCCCGAAGCGTTCGTCATGCAGACGTGGGACCGCTACCGGATCATGGACACCCCGCAGCCGATGATCGACTTCACGGCGCGGTGGCTGCTCGACCACCTGCCGGGCGACTTCGAGATGGCGCTCGTCCACAACGACTTCCGCAACGGCAACTTCATGGTGGACGCGACGGGCATCGTCGCCGTCCTCGACTGGGAGGTCGCCCACATCGGCGACCCCATGCGGGACCTCGGCTGGATCTGCACGAACTCGTGGCGCTTCGGAGGCGCCGGCCCGGTCGGCGGATTCGGGAGCTACAACGACCTGTTCCGCGGTTACGAACGCGTGTCGGGAAAACCCGTGGATCCGGACCGCGTGCGGTTCTGGGAGGTCTTCGGCTCCTTCTGGTGGGCCGTCGGCTGCCTCCAGATGGCGGAGCACTACCGCACGGGACCCGACCCGAGCGTGGAGCGCCCCGGCATCGGGCGGCGCACCTCGGAGTGCCAGATCGACTGCGTCAACCTGCTGATCCCCGGCCCCGTGCGGATCCCGGAACCACCGCCTTTCGACTCGACCCTCGACATGCCCCGCATCGACGAACTGCTCGAGAGCGTGCGCGATTTCCTCAGGGGCGACGTCATGGCGGAGACCGAGGGACGCACGCGGTTCCTGGCACGCGTGGCGTCCAACTCGCTCGACATCGCCCTGCGCGAAACGGCGCTCGGACCGGGCCACCGCGTCGCTGAACTCGCTGGCCTGCGCACGGTGCTGAAGGACCCCGAAGGAGACCTCGAGACGCTGCGCTGGCGCCTGGTGCATGGCCTGCGGGACGGTTCGATCGGCCTCGCAACGCCGGGGCTCGCCGACCATCTGCGGCAGACGGTGGCCGTGCAGATCGCAATCGATCAGCCGCGGTATTCAGGGCTCGCCACTGCGTTGCGCTCCAGCGTCTCGGAGGCACCCGATGCGCCTGGGTGAGGTGCGTTTCGCGCTGGTCCACCACGGCGCCTGTCCCGAGACCGGCTTCCACTACCGGATAAGGTCGTCCGGCGAGACGGAGACCTGCGCGAGCGAATCCGAGCGCGTCGGGCGCGCGCACTGCATCGAGATCGTGCTCGAGGGCGACTTCTCCGAGCAACGTCCCGGAGACGCGCAGATCGAGGGCCTGCGCGCGGTCCTGCTTACCCTCAAGCAGCGTTATCCCCGCATCGCGATCGGAGGACATCGACAGGTCCGCGGCGAGCAGACCACGTGTCCCGGGCGGCGCTTTCCCCTCCGCGAACTGCTTGCATGGTCCCGGTCGGGACTGCTTGCCGAGCGGGACGCCGCACTCGAGGCCGACGTCGAGCGGCAGTACCGGCCGCCGCACTGACCGTTCCCCGGGACGACGAGACGCTCGCTCACGCGGGTTTCGGAGCCACCTCGGCACCCTTGCCGGCGGACAAGATGCGCGTCATGAGGCAGTGCACTGTCGTAGAAGGGTTGCCGCCAGGGGTTCCTTCCCGTGCACGATTTGCGACCGACCTTCTCCCTCGTCTCACCGCTTCTGCGTGGCCATCGCGAATCGCCCGCTCATCGCTGAACGTTTTGGTACGTTGACCATAGGATCTGCAGCGGTCCGAGAGGATCCTCTGGCAATCCCGGCGACCGACTGGCCCATCAAGGTCCTGATAATGGAACAGGCACCATAGCTCGAAACAGGGATTCGAGATGGCAACCTCGACGCCATGGCGGGCCGCGAGCTGTTTCGCCTCCTCAAACGTCGCGTGCTCGTCCCGATCAAACATCGCCCAAACCGCATCGCGGTGCGACAGTGCATCCCCGGCCACGGCTTGTCTTTCCTTGATGGCGCGCTCCACGACAGACCGGGGATCTCCGCCAACGCCGATGGGGATCACCTCCACGGTAGATACCCGGAACAGCCGCGCAAAGACACTCAAATAGCCTGGCTCGGTCCTCTTTCCCTCGGTCACGACCACGATTCGGGCCGCAGGCAGGCGCGAAGGATCGCGCCGCCGCAGGCGCCTGACGCGAGCCACCCTCCTAGGAGTCCAAACGCTGGAGGAGGAAGTCAATAACAGCCGGCACGCCGCCGAGACGACCGAGCCTGTAGGCCCGTCCAACGTCGTCCCGCGTCCGCAACTCGAAGTCGGTGACCGGCGTATAGACGGACGCGCCGTCACGTCCCTTTTCCGCAAGCCAGATCTCGTCGAGTTCAAGTGCTCGGCCTTCAAGCAGCGAGATGTCGTGCGTCGTGAAGACCAGTTGGGCACCCGTTCGGTTCGAATCCGACTTGAACAGCCCGAGGAAGGCCCTGGACAGGCGCGAGTGCAGGCTGGCGTCCAACTCGTCCACCACAAGCAACGAGCCCGACGAAAGCGCTTCCAGCGCGGGCGGGAGCAGGGACAGCAGCATCCGAGTGCCGTGGCTCTCGAACTCGTAGTCGAGCGGCTTGGAGCCTCCGTCCTGCGAGAGGTGGCCGAGCTCGATGCGCGGGCCTGCCGGCATCAGATCAACCAGTGGCGCGAGTTGAGGGACTTCGCTCGCCACGGTCAACAGCAGATCCACCAACTTGGTCTCGATACCCGATTGGGCGTCCCCTGGTGAGTCCGCGTCATGAATCTCGAGCCCCGTGATGCCGAAGTCGGCCTGCTTCAGCAATTCGACGACCTCGCCCCGCCATTCGCACTTCGCAACTCGCTCAGCAACCTGGAATCCCGCCATCTCCTTGGCATCCGAGAGGACCGTCCATCCCCGCACGAGGTGTCGATGCACCCGACCGAGCTCTGGATGGTTGTTCTGGGCGGCGGCGGACAGGAACAAGCTGTTCGGTCGGGTGAGTTTGGCCGTCGCTCGATTCTCGCCCCGCAGTTGGCTGCCAAACCGGACGTTTACGTTCCCGTCGTCGTCGGTACTGCGCTCGAAGACCATTTGTGTCGTTCTGCGCTGCCTTTGCACGGTTCGGTTCAGCCATTCGCGCCGAAAACTCTGTTCTGTGAATTCGAAACCGTACTCGTAAACGACCCTGCCGGCCTCCGCACCCGACCCGATCGTAAAAGTGCAGTCGAAAATAGTGGGCGCGACGGCGCTGTTCTTGTCGAGGCCAAAATGTTGGCGAGGAATCGCGGCGTCGGCCTCCAACTTGACATGCGACTCGGCAACGAGCCTGCGCATCTCCGCCATGGCCGCAACCAGACTGGTCTTGCCTGAAGCGTTGGCGCCGAAAATCGCCACGATCGGTACGACTGCCTCACCCGCCGCCGGCACCTCCGTCGAAAGACCAGACCGCCTCAGTCTTCGGGACGTCGTCAGCAGCAGTTCCTGGCGCTCCCGAATAGACCTGAAGTTGCCGACCCCGAATTGCAGCAGCATGGCCTTGGCCCACATAACGCCCACGGAAGGGATGATTTTGCCATGAAAGGGCTTTGTATGGCGCAAGCGAACTCTACAAGCACGTTGCGAAGTCAGCCAACGAAGGCTTCGGCGAAGCCGCGCCGGGGGAACGCAACGACTGGCCGAACCTCGCGGATGACGGGGCAGTTGGCGCCGCGCTTCAGGTCACCGCCGCGTACACCTGCCGCTTGTACTCGTGGCTGAACGGGTGCCAGAAGCCTGGCAGGCGTTGGGTGAAGACGATCGCCGCGATGTCCGCGGCGGGAGACATCCAGGAATGCGTACCCGCCATGCCGCCCCAGTGGTATTCGCCGGTCGCCGCGTCGGGTTCGCCCGTGGCCGGGGCGGTCTTGAGGGCGAAGCCGAGGCCGAAGACGGTGTCCGGCATGTGCCAGAACGGGAACTGCACGCCGGCGCCTGCCGGTAGCTGGTTGGTGCGCATGAGTTCGAGGGTCCCGGAGTCGAGTATCCAGGTGCCGTCGAGGGCGCCGCCGCCCACGATCATGCGGATAAAACGCGTGTAGTCGAGGATGGTCGAGACGAGCCCGCCCCCGCCCGAGAGGAAGGGCTTCGGCGCGAGATAGCTGCCGAGCAGGGTGTCCGGCCCAGCGTCGAGGCCGGGCACCATCGGGTCCATCTGGTCCCGGGCGACGTAGTTGACGCAGAAGCGGTCGTGCTTCGACGCGGGCACGTGGAAATCCGTGTCGACCATGCCGAGCGGCTCGAAGATGCGCCGTGCGAGAAAACGGTCGAAGCGCTCGCCCGACAGCACTTCCACGAGGCGCGCCAGGACATCCGTCGCCACGCTGTACTGGAACCGCGTCCCGGGGTGGTTGGCGAGCGGGATGTCCGCCAACGCCTCGACGAGGTCCGCGAGGGTCGACTCCGGTCTCGAGAGGTTCCGCTCCGTGTACACGGCGTCGACCGGCGACTCGAGCAGGAAGCCGTAGGAGAACCCGGCGCTGTGACTCATGAGCTGCCGGATGGTCGGGGGCGTGTCGAGCGGCTCCGCGTCGGCCGGGTCCGTCGCGCCTTCCCGCAGCACGCTGAGGCCCGCGAGTTCCGGCAGGTGCTTCTCAACAGGGTCGTCCAGGTCAAACCGGCCCTCTTCCCAGAGCGTCATCGCGGCCACGGAGGTGACGATCTTCGTGTTCGAGTAGATGCGGAAGATGGAGTCCGGGGCGATGGGGACACCGGCCTCCCGGTCCTGGTGTCCCCACAGGTGGAAGTCCACCGGCTCACCGCCCTCGAGGACGACCGACGCCGCCATCGCGAGGAAGTCGTCGTCCAGGTACTTCTGCACGGCGGCGTGCATGGGTCCGAAATCGTAGTCACTGGGCCTCGTTTCCACGGTCTTCTCCTGCCTGCTGCCTCCGCCGGGTGCAGAGGCCAGATACAGAGACGGCCCGCGAGGGGCCGTCCTGCCGTCCGGTTTCCGACGCCGCCGTCAGGCCGCGCCCTGGTACTTGCGGATCTCCGCGCGGCCGACCACGAAGTGGTGCACCTCGTCCGGCCCGTCCGCGATGCGCAGCGTGCGCTGACCCGTGTACATCCGTGCGAGCGGCGTCCACTGCGAGACGCCGGTCGCGCCGTGCATCTGGATCGCCTGGTCGATGATCTGGCACACGCGCTCGGGGACCATGGCCTTCACCATGTGCACCCAGATGCGGGCCTCGCGGTTGCCGAGGACGTCCATCGCCTTCGCGGCCTTCAGCACCATCAGGCGCATCGCCTCGATCTCGATGCGGGCGCGGGAGATGACCTCGACGTTCTTGCCAAGCTGCGCGATCGGGCGCCCGAAGGCTTCCCGCGACAGGCCGCGGCGAACCATCAGGTCCAGGGCACGTTCCGCCTGGCCGATCGAGCGCATGCAATGGTGGATGCGGCCCGGCCCCAGGCGGCCCTGGGAAATCTCGAAACCGCGCCCCTCGCCGAGCAGGATGTTCTCCTTCGGCACGCGGGCGTCGTGGAACTTGAGATGCATGTGCCCGTGGGGCGCGTCGTCGTGGCCAAACACCTCCATCGGCTCGATGATCTCGACGCCTGGATTGTCGATGGGCACCAGGATCTGCGACTGCTGCCGGTGCGGCGCCGCCGTCGGGTCCGTCTGGACCATCGTGATCATGACCTTGCAGCGGCTGTCGCCGGCGCCCGAGATGTAGAACTTCTCGCCGGTGATGACCCACTCGTCGCCGTCGAGGCGCGCCTGGGTCGCGATCTGCTTGGCGTCGGACGACGCGAGGTTCGGCTCGGTCATCGCGTACGCCGAGCGGATCTCGCCGTTCAGCAGCGGCTTCAGCCACTTTTCCTTCTGCTCCGGCGTGCCGTAGCGCTCGAGCACCTCCATGTTGCCGGTGTCCGGAGCGCTGCAGTTCAGGCACTCGGACGCGATCGGGTTCTTGCCGAGTTGCGCGGCGATGTAGGCATAGTCGAGGTTCTTGAGGCCTTCGCCCGTATCCGCGTCGGGGAGGAAGAAGTTCCACAGGCCGTTGGATTTCGCCTTGTCCTTCAGCCCGCCGAGGATCTGCTCCTGGCGCGGCGAGAGGCTCCAGCGGTCGCCGTGCTCGCCGGCCGCCTCCTGGAACTCCTCCGTCCGCGGCTCGATGTCCTCGGCGATGAACTTGGTCACCGCGTCGAGCAGGGGCTGGGCTTCCTCGCCCATGGTCAGGTCGTTGAGATCGGCTTCGATATCCGAGACGGCCGCTTCGGCCATGGCTTCCTCCCGTCGTGTTTCGCGCGTCAAAAGCGCCGTATTCTACACAGGGGCGCCGGTGACTTGGGGCGATGCGGTCTTGTCCCGATCCCCTGTTAAGGCTGGGCGGGCGGTGGATTTGACGGTTGGAGGGGTCTTTGGCACCTGAGGGACGTTGCGGCGGACTCGAACAAAGGCCGGTGACCGTCTGCGGGCGGCGATGTGGTCGGCGGATATGCCGGAGCAGGGGTCAGCGGCGACCGCGGCCCGTAGCACGGGTGAGGCCATCTGCGCCGCAGGGCGGCGAACCGCAGGGATCGGTCAGGACGCCAACGTGGACGGCGGGGCGCGCGCCTCCAGGGACACCATCGCCTGATACAGCCAGTCGAGCCGGAAGTTCGTCTTCGCGAAGCGCACGCACAGCCGCCGCGCGGAACGCACCATGTACGCCGCGGTGCGCATCACGTGCCGGATGACCGGTCGCAGACCATGCTTGCGCGCCCGTTTCGGCAGCGCCGTGAACTGCACCGCCCGCAGCAGCACCTGGGCGATCCAGCCGAGCGCGTAGAACGCCTGGTTCGCCCGGTAACCACGGCACGGCGGGTGGTGCAGGTCCAGATCGATGAGTGGCCCCTTGAAGGCGTTCTCCTGACCCTGCTTGCCGCGGTGCCGCAACACCAGTTCCTGCAGCGGCAGGTAGGCGCGCGACACCAGGATCACCGTGTGGTGCGGAACCAGCAGACCCTGGCCGTGCTGCGTGCGCCGCCGGATCACCACGTAGTGCTGCTGCGCGTCCCAGCCCTCCGGACGGTGTGTCGCGAAGATCGCCTCCTCCTCCATGCCGAGGTCCGTCCAGGCCGCGTCCGGCAGCCCCGCAAGCTGTTCCAGAACCGGCCGCCGCCACGTGTCGTTGGTCAGGCTGATCGAGTAGTCCCAGCCCCGTGCCGCGCAGGTCCGAACCAGCTCCCCCTTGTAGTAGGCGTTGTCCGCCCGCAGCCACACCGGCGTCCCAGCCGGCACCATCCCGGCGGTCCACTCCAGCAGCGTGCGCCAGTTCAGCGTCACCCGACCGCCGCCGGGACACAACTGCCCCGCCGACCACAGACCCCCCAGGAACGTCGCGTGCAGCCAGTAACCGCGCCGGCCCTCGTAGTCCTTGCGCGCCCGCTCGAACAGCGCGCCGTCCACCTCGATCCCGGTGGCGTCGATGAACACCGGAACGTAGCCCTTGGTCTCTACCTCGTGCGACACGATCAACGGCGCCACGCGTTCCGCGAACCGCCGTGCCGCCTGCCACAGACCCTTCACGTCGCCTGTGCGCAACCGCCCCAGCCACTCCCCCGCCCGGCGCGACTCCGGAACGTTATCCAGCCCCAGCAGGATCCGTGCTACCGGGTCGGCGCGCAGTGCGTCCAGGTCCGACAACGCACCGTCGCCCCGCGCCAGGCACGCAATGAGCGCCCACAGCGTCTCCGTGTCGCTCGCACCGCGGTTGCGGACCTTCACCCGAACCGCTTCATCAAGCAGCTCGAACAACCCAAACTGCCGCGCCGTCTGCGCCAGAATCGACGAGCCCCCGTAGGCGGTCAGGTTCAGATCCGTGAACTCCATCTCGACCTTCGGCGGCCGCATCTTGCGCTTGCGCAACCTTCACCTCGCAGGTGCTCTCCGCGAACCCTCCCATTTTCCCATACCCGCCTTGTGCGCCGGGCTTCTC
The DNA here is from genome assembly GCA_022827245.1 of Pseudomonadales bacterium. Lineage (GTDB taxonomy): Bacteria > Pseudomonadota > Gammaproteobacteria > Pseudomonadales > Azotimanducaceae > VXNE01. The sequence continues at coordinate 18,233 of JAJDTI010000169.1, forward strand.
CGATAACCCCACCACGTCCTTATCCGGGGATCGGGGGGTCTTGGTCTTGGGCACAGCCCTTCCCGGTGCGGTCTACGGAAGCACGGTTCGAAAGGTAACGGAGACGCGGCGCTCCCGGGGCCTCCAACCGCCGCGCTCGAGGCGCTCACGGCGGCGCTTGGCGATGCCATGCAGCCACCGATGCCTGGCGTCGCCACTCAGGATCAACGCCGATCCAGGGGCCAGCACCATGCGCAGCGTTCCAGACCGGTCCGCGCCCAACGGACGGAAGTCCACTGCCAGGCGTCACCCAGACTGACCGTGGCGACGGTATCCCCAAAGCACTGCCGGTCGATGTGCATGGCGATCCCCTGCCCCGGCAGATACTCGTTCACGATAGCCTGGTCGGGCACGCGGTCGAAGGTACCCGTCTCCCGATACAGTCGTTCGGCGAGATGCTCGACGCAATCCGGCAGCACACCGATACGCATGTCCGCGGTGACAGCTCTCGAGCGGTAGTCGTAACGCCAACCATAGTGCTGGACCGCTCGCTCCAGGCTGGTCATCCAAGCCGCCGCGTCGATTGAGTCGAGGGTCCGGTCCTGCTGCCCTGCGGTCAGGAAGTCGGGGATGTACGTCAGTCCAGGAATCTGCGGCAAGGCGCTCGGTTCGAACGCGTTACCCCGTCTGACGTGCGGATCCTGGGGAGGACCGAAATCCAGCGACGGCTGCTCGCTCACGGCCGCCTCCAGGGACCGGACACGAGCCTCACCGCCGCTACACGCTCGGACCCGTCTTTAGGCTGCACACTGACCGCAGGGGCGAAACTCGATACTGGCCTGGCGCGATTGCCGGCGGCATTTCGATCGCATGAGAGGGGTTCCCGGGACGCTTGCGCTCAAGGGAAAGCCTAGCTGCGGATTACTGTACATGTAAACAGAAGAAGGCGCGATGTCAACGCAAAGCAGAAGCGTCCCTTTATCTCCAATTCAGAGACGTCCCGTTGCTGATCAGGATGTTGGACCGGGTTGGGGTTGTGCAAAGGGGCAAGGGAGCGCTTTCCACGGGCCGTGCACGGGCGCGACCCCCAAGACAGCAAAGCGCCGGTGGGCGTGCGGTGGAAAACGCGGCGATCCGGTTGACCCGCACCCCGCCCCTCGCATTCAATCCCGCCCTTGCGCCCGGCGGACGGAGAAGCCATGAAGCAGGGGGTGGTCCCCGACGACCTGACGCGGCCCTTCTGGGAGGCCGCGAACGAGCGGCGCCTGGTCATCCAATGCTGCGCTGCGTGCGACCGTCTGCAGCATCCGCCGGGGCGCCGGTGCCACCAGTGCGGCTCGGACGAGCACATCGGGTGGCGGGAGGTGAGCGGTCGGGCCACGATCTACAACTACTGCGTCGTGCACGACACCCCCGTCCGCGTGCTGCAGCAGGACCAGCCGTTCAACGTTGCCGTGGTGATGCTAGACGAGGACCCGGGCATCCAGATGTACTCCCACCTGCCGGGTACGCCGGTCGACGAGGTCCCGGTGGGGGCGCCGGTGGAGGTCGTGTTCGAGGCCACCGCCAACGGCCAGTTCGTGCCGGAGTGGCAGGTCGTGGAGGGCGCGCCATGAACGCGCCGCGGCATCCCGAGTCGTTCTTCCGCACCGAGGAGGGCCTGGGCCTCTGGGAACACCGCGGCAAGGTCGCCGCCGTCGGCATCGGCCATTCGCCGACGGCCCGCCGCTGGGATGGACGCCCCGAGACCTGCGTCGGCGCGCTTAGCCTCGACGCGCTGCGTCGCGCCATGGAGGATGCGGGCGTCGACCCCGCCAACGTCGACGGCCTGGTCATGGACCCGACGACCACCACCGGCGCGTACTGGCCGCGCGGACGGCCGGCCCCGGAGGAGGTCGTCAACGCCTTCCACGCCACCGACAACCCCCTGGACGGCATCGCGCAGCTCAGCTCGGAGTGGATCCTCGGCAACATGCCGGAACTCACCGATGTCGGCTTCGCGATGTACGGCGACGGGTGCATGGCGCGCGCGCTCTGCATCGCGGCCCAGGCGGTCGGCGACGGGCTCACGCACACCTGCCTGGTGCTCAAGAGCTGGCACAACTTCGAGGGCCGCTACTACCAGGGCGGGTCGAACGCGGGATCGGACCTTCCCGGGCGCAGCGCGCTGAGCGCGCTGTGGGGCGCGCCGGTGTGCTACGGCACCGCCCTGCAGTTCGCCGAGTACTGCCGCAAGTACGGCAAGAGCCACGACATGATGGCGCCGTTCATCGAGAACTCGCGCAGGAACGGCCTCATGTTCCCCGAAGGCTACTGGGCGCAGCACCGGCCCGAAGAGATCACGCCCGAGGACTACCAGGCCGCGCGGTGGATCGCGAAGCCCGCCAACCTGTTCGACAACGACCTGCCGATCATGATGGCCGCCGCGTACGTGCTCACGACCGCCGAGCGGGCCCGCGACATGCGCCAGGAACCCGTCTACATCCTGAACCACGCCTCGAGCCGCACGCGGCCCCGCAGCCTGACGCCGACCCTCGACGAGGTCGAGGAAGACACCGCCCGCAGCGCGCGCAAGATCTACGAGGGCGCCGGGATCACCGCGGGCGATCTCTCGTTCGAGAACATGTACGACGGCTTTGCACTCTTCCACCAGTTCCACCTCGAGGGCCTCGGCTACCGCGGCGTCGGCTTCGGCGAGGCGCTCGACTTCTACCAGACCGACATCAGCATCCATGGCCCGAACCCGGTGCTGCCGAGCGGCGGCAACATCGGCTGCGGCAGGAGCCGGATCTGGATGCACACGGACTGCATGCAGCAGCTGCAGCAGCGCGCCGGCGAGCGGCAGGTCACCGGCGTGAAGCCGGAGGTCGCCGTGTCCGGCGGTCCGATGCCCCTCGGGGGCAACTTCCTGGTGTGGGGCGCAACGCCGGACTGACCGGCGTGGAGGAACCGATGATCGAGGGCATCAAGGTCCTGACGTTCGATGTCGGCGGCAGCATCTTCGACTGGCAGACCGCGACCCGGACGGCCGTACGCGCCCTCGCCGCCGAACGGGACGTCGAGGTCGACGACGAGGCCTTCTGCTTCACCTGGCGGCGGCGCATGTTCGAGCAGCTCACGGAGGTCCGTCACGGCGACCGCCCCTGGCAGAACGCGGACGCCATCCACCGCGCGGTACTCGACGAACTCGCCGAGGCCCATCCGCAACTGGAGCTGAGCGCCGACGACCGCGACGGCCTCAACCGCGCCTGGCACCGCATGGATGTCTGGGAAGACGTGCCCGAATCGCTCGCGGCGCTGCGCGAACGCTACGTCGTGGCCATCCTGACCGTACTGTCGCTCTCCATCGTCGTCGACAGCTCGAAGCATGCCGGCATCGACTGGGACGCGTACCTTTCCTGCGAGTTCCTCGGCGTCTACAAGCCCGAGGCGGAGGCATACCGCACGGGCGCGCGGCTGCTCGGCGCCTCCCCGGAAGAGACGATGATGGTCGCCGTGCACCCGCCCGACCTCGCCGCGGCCCAGCGGGCCGGGCTGAAGGCCGCCTTTGTCAAGCCCAAGCTCAGGGAGATGGGAAGTCGGGGGGACACGGACGGCTTCGAGGTCGTCGCCGACGACTACCGCGACCTCGCGCGCCAGCTCTGCGGGTGACGGGAGCACGCCCGCACAGCGACGGTACCTGACACCTCATGTCCGACTCGTGCCGCGCCGTCGTCGACCTCGCCGGCCTCCAAAGCCGGCAACGCCGCGTACTGGCGTGGGTGTTCGGCATCAATGTCGCGACCTTTGCCTTGATGGTCGCGGGGTCGGTGCTGTCCGGCTCGTCGGCGCTCCTGTCGGGGACCCTGGACAACCTCGGCGATGCACTCACCTACGCGCTGAGCCTCGCGGTGATCGGCGCGTCGACGCGGGCCAAGGCGCGCGTGGCCATGGTCAAGGGACTCCTGATCCTCGGCGCCGCCCTCGCGGTCGCGGGGCAGATCGCCTGGCGACTCACCGATCTCGAGGCCCCGGTCGCGTCGACGATGACGGCCGCGGCCGTCATCAACCTGATCGCCAACGCGGTCTGCCTCAAGCTGCTCACGCCCTACCGGGACGGCGACGTGAACATGTCGTCCTCCTGGGAGTGCTCGCGCAACGATGTCATCGAGGGCGTCGCCGTGATCGGCGCGGCGGCGGCGGTATGGCTGTTCGCCTCGCCATGGCCGGACCTGCTGGTCGCGCTGGTGCTGCTCGCCATCTTCCTGCGCTCGGCGAGCCGGGTCCTGCGGGATGCCTGGCGGGAGTTGGCGCCGGCGGCTGCGGGCTATTAGTCGCGCCTCACCCGCGCTCGCCAGGAGACTCCACGAGGGTCCACCGCACGCCGCAGAAGTCGATGCTCTCGAACTTCCTCCGCGCCCCGGGAACCGCCCAGAGGTCCACGCCGACCACGCCTGTCCGCCCGCCCGGTTCCGGCTCCACGAAGCGCATGGTCTGGCCCGCCGCCAGGCGCAGCGTCGCGGGCTGCGCCGGGTCGATCGAACATCCCGCACCGAGACCGCCCATCCACCGCGCGCACATCTCGGCCGGCTCGACGCCGCGGGGCGCGATCTCGACCGCCGCGAAGCCGGTCGTGACACCGCCGTGGGGGCGCGCATCCACCCCGTTCTGCCAGGTGTTGCCGGCGGGGTAGTAGGTCCCCTTGTTGTTCGGGAAGTCGACGGCGCCGGGCCAGTTCTCCTGGATCTCGGCGAGCGTGCCGAAGTCCCGCGGATGGAACTGGACGTTGACGCCGGAGACCGTGCCCGGCTCCTTGGGTAGCGGATCGCCGAGGGCGTACCGCCCCGATTCGACGCCGGCGAGCCCCGAGCCCGGCTCGCCCGGACACACGTTCCAGTCTCCCGCGACGATGCCCGTCCCCGTGCCCTGCTCCGCCATCGAACGCGACGCCACCGACACGTCCGGAACCTGCACGATCGCCATGTAGCCGCAGTCGCCGTTGCGTTCCAGGAGCCGGGTCTGGGTCGTCGAACGTTGCCAGGCGAGGTCCGTCGGGCAGACGGTCTCGAGGAACGAATCGCCGAGGCGAATGTGCGTGTTGGTCAGGTTCCCGCCGGCGGCCATGCGCGGGTCGCGGAACACCACCGGCGCATCGAACGCCGCGCAGAGCACGCTCGTCGTCCACTCCAGGTCGTAAGCGACCAGGCAGATCTGGCGCAGGCGCAGTACCGGGTCGACCATCACGCGACGTCCACGGCGGGGCCGTTCGCCGACGCCGTCCGGGCTGGGCTGCCGTCGGGGCCGCGGTCTCTCACCGCAGTTCGAGCCCCTCCATCTCGCCCTGCTCCCGCCACTCGGCGAGCAGCGCGTTGAAGGCGTTGATCCCGGGCGAATAGGCCTGCGCCACCAGGCCCTTGTTCGGGCCGTCGAGCTGGCCTTCGTTGTTGTAGTAGCCGGGGGTGCACGCCTCGAAGAACTCGCGGTTGGCGAACGATAGCCGCCGAATCTCGGCGACCCATTCCGCTTCCGCCTCGGGGGTCACTTCCGCGACCTGGCTCCCGCGCTTGCCTACCTCGTCGATGATGTAGGCCACGTGGCGCGCCTGATCGTCGAACATGGCCGTCATGTTGACCGACAGCCCGTTCTGGTTCACTCCGATGAAGAACCAGTTCGGGAAGCCGTGGCTCGACAGGCCGTGCATCGTCCTGAGGCCCTGGTCCCAGTGCTCGAAGAGGGACTTGCCGTCGCGTCCGTAGACGTCGAAGTTGACGCGGCGATGCGGCGCGGACGTCATCTCGAACCCAGTCGCATAGATGATGCAGTCCACCTCGTACTCGACGCCGTTCGCGACGACGCCCTTCTCCGTGATGCGGTCGACGCCCTTGCGCTCGCTCACGTCGACCAGGTGCACGTTGGGACGGTTGAAGGTCGCCAGGTACTCGTCGTTGAACGTCGGGCGCTTGCAGAACTGGCGGTACCAGGGCTTCAGCGCCTCCCTGGCCGCGGGGTCCTTCACCGACTTGTCCACCCGCGAACGGATCTCGTTCATCTTGCGGAAGTCCTCGACCTCCGCCGCGAAGGCAAGCTCTTCCGGATCCCCCTCGACCGCCTCCTCCGGCGGCAGCACCGACTGCAGCCGGCGGAAGATGTCCGTCCAGCCGTCCGCCACCAGGTCTTCCTCGAACGGCCGCCCCACCACGATGTCGGCGAAGTTCTCGCGCCGCGCGCGCTGCCAGCCCGGCTCGAGGGACCGGTACCACTCCTCGTCCGTCGGCATGTTGCCGCGCGCGTCCACCGACGAGGGCGTGCGCTGGAACACGTAGAGTTCCCTGGCGTGCTCGCCCACGAACGGGACTGCCTGGATCGACGTGCAGCCGGTGCCGATCATCGCGACCCGCTTGTCGGAGAGCTTCGTCAGGCCGCCGGACTGGTCGCCGCCGGTGTAGTCGTAGTCCCAGCGGCAGGTGTGGAAGGAATGTCCCTGGTAGTCGTGAATCCCCTCGATGCCGGGCAGCTTCGGCACGTTCGCCGTACCCGCCGCCTGGATGACGAAACGGGCGCGGATGTGGTCGTCGCGGTGGGTGGAGATCCGCCACCGGGACTCTTCCTCGCTCCACCGCAGTTCCGTCACGCGCGTCTGGAAAAGCGACAGTTCGTAGAGGCCGTAGTACTCGCCGATGCGCTGGCAGTGCTCGAAGATCTCGGGGGCGTAGGAGTATTTCTCCTTCGGCATGTAGCCGAGCTCCTCGAGCAGCGGCAGGTAGCAGTAGGACTCGATGTCGCACTGCGAGCCGGGGTAGCGGTTCCAGTACCAGGTGCCGCCGAAGTCGGCGCCGGACTCGATCAGCATGACGTCCCCGACGCCCCGCTCCTTCAGCCGCGCCGCGGCCATGATGCCGCTGAAGCCGCCCCCGATGACGGCGACGTCCACCTCGCGCTCTACCGGGTCCCGCTCATCCGGCTCCTCGACGAAGGGGTCCTCGTCGGCGTAGCGCGCGTAGTCGTCCCGGGTCCGCAGGAACTGTTCGTCCCCGTCGTCGCGCATGCGCTTGTCGCGCTCCGCGCGGTACTTGTCGCGCAACGCGTCCGGGTCGAATCCGAGGTTGGAGTATTCCTTTCTCAGTGGCGTGTTCATGACCCGTTCGCCCTCCTCGTGGACGTGTATGTGGTTGGGATCAGCCGATATCGCTGCCTGTTGTCCGCAGGAGCCCCGATGCCTCAGCCGGCGGCGACAGCCCGCTCGTCCCGGAGGGCCGGCAGGACCTCCTGCGCGAACAGGCGCAGGTTGCGCTCGGCCTCGTCGTACGGCATGCCCGCGTAGCTGAACACGGACGTGAAGGTGTTCGACCGCATGCGTTCCGTCGTCTGGCGGATCCGGTCGATGCACATCTGCGGGGTGCCCCAGACCTGCAGGTCGAGGTACGCCTCGGTGGTCGCGGCGGCGCTCGACTGCTGCACCTCGGACATCGCGGCGTAGAACTCGTAGCCCTTGGTGTTGGCGAAGTGGGCGCCGCCGATCTCGTAGTGCTTGGCCGCCGTCTCCCAGTAGCCGCCGATCCAGCGCACGGCCATCTCGCGGGCGCGCTTCTCGTCCTGGTCGCAGAACACCCAACCCGCGATGATCGGCGCCGGCGCCGGAGCGCCGTTCACTTCCTGGAAGACGTTGCGATAGGTGGTGAGCTCGTGATCGATCATGTCCCAGGGCTTCTGGGGGATGACCAGGATGCCGATGCCGAGGCGCGCCATGATCTCCACCGACTCCGGCGACACCGCCGCCGCGTAGGTGCGGCCCTTGAACGTGCGCGCCGGCCGCGGCCGAACGTCCCGCGCCGTCTGCTGGTAGTGCTTGCCGTCGTACTCGCACCAGCCCTGCTCGAGGCCGGTCAGGACGATCTCCGCCGCCTCGACGAACCGCTCCCGCGACTCGCCCATGTCGACGCCGAAACCTTCGAACTCGATCCGACCCGCGCCACGGCCGAGGCCGAGGATGAGGCGCCCGTCGGAGATGTGGTCGAGCATGGAGACCTGCTCCGCGACGCGGATCGGGTCATGCCAGGGCAGCACGACGACCATCGAGCCGAGCTGGATGCGCTCCGTGCGCCCCGCCATGTAGGTGAGGAACTGCAGCACGTCGGGACACATGGTGTAGTCCGTGAAGTGGTGCTCGACTCCCCAGATCGAGTCGAAGCCCAGGGGTTCGGCCAGTGCCGCGAGCTTCAGTTCGTTCCGGTAGACCTCTCCGTCCGTGATGTGGTTCTCGGGATTCTGGAAAATGGCTGCCATACCCAGGTGCATCGACTCCCCTCCGTGCGGACGATTCGTCCGAAACTGTCGCCGCCGAAACCTAGCGCGTAACATGGTGCGAGTAAAGGAGACCGGAGGCGCCCCGTGCCCACGAAGACCAACGACCAGGCCCTGCGCGAACGCGCGGAACGGGTGATCCCGAACGGCATGTACGGCCACATGGCCGTGCGTCCCCGGCTGCCCGACGCCTATCCCCAGTTCTTCGAGCGTGCCGACGGCTGCCGCCTGTGGGACGTGGACGGCAACGAGTACATCGACTTCATCTGCGCCTACGGACCGATGATCGCGGGCTACGGCAACCCCCGGATCCAGGCGGCGGCGGACGCCCAGCGCGAGCGCCTCGACATGGGGAACGGACCGCCCGCCGCACTGGTGGAGTTCGCCGAGAAGTTCACGCGCCAAGTGAGCCACGCGGAGTGGGCCGTCTTCGCCAAGAACGGCAACGACGCGACCACCGTGTGCAACATGATCGCCCGCGGCCGGGCCAGCAAGCGCAAGATCCTCGTCGGCGAGACGGCCTACCACGGCTCGCAGCCGTGGGCGAACCGCATGTCGCGCGGCACGCCGGAGGAGGAGCACGTCCACTACCCGACCTACCGCTTCAACGACATCGACCACCTCACTGCGGTGGCGGAAGCGGCCAGCGGCGACCTCGCCGGCATCGTCGTCTCCACGTTCCGCCACGACGTGCCCCACGAGCAGGAACTCGTCGACCCGGCGTTCGCCCGCAAGGTGCGCGAGATCTGCGACGCCGAGGACGCCGCGCTCATCCTGGACGACGTGCGCGGCGGCTTGCGCCTGTCCCTCGACGCGAGCTGGTCCGAGTTCGGCATCCGTCCGGACCTCTCCGCCTGGGGCAAGGCCATCGCGAACGGCGAGCCGCTCGCGGCGGTCCTCGGCACCGACGAGTACCGCGACGCGGCGCAGCACGTGTTCTTCACGGGCTCCTTCTGGTACCAGGGCGCGCCTTTCGCGGCCGCCATCGAGACCCTCGACGTCCTGGCGGAGACCGACGGTCCCCGCCACATGGAACGCGTCGGCCAGCAGCTCCGCGACGGCCTGTACGAGCAGGCGCAGCGGCACGGCCACGGCATCCGCCAGAGCGGACCGCCGCAGATGCCGATGATCAAGTTCGAGGACGACCCGAAGACAGAAAAGGGGAACGCCTTCTGCGCGGCCGCCATGCGCCACGGCGTCTACCTGCATCCATGGCACAACATGTTCCTCTCGGTCGCGCACACCGAGGACGACATCGCGCAGGCGCTCGAGGGCACGGACAAGGCCTTCGCCGAGCTGTCCTGACGGGGCGGCGGGCCGCAGTCGCCGGAGATCCGGGAGGGGGGCCATGAACACGGCACGGCCCGTGCCGCGGGTGACGCATCCCTTCGACGTGGGGGTGACCCTGCCCGGCAGCAAGTCGATCGCGCTGCGGCAACTGCTGATTTCCGCGCTTGCCGACGCACCGACGACCCTGCTCGGCGTACCGCGTTGCGACGACGTCGAGGACATGACGGCGGCGCTGCGGGCGCTCGGCGTAGAAGTCGTCGAAACGGGCCCGTCCCGCATCGCGGTCGACCCGCCGGGCTCGCTTGCGACCGGAGAGATCGAGATCCGGCTCCGGCTCAGCGGGGTCTCGATGCGGCTGCTGCTCGCCGCCGCAGCGCTGCGGCCCGACCTGACGCGGCTCGACGGGCGCGCGCCGCTGCGTGCCCGGCCCAATCACGACATGGTCGACGCGCTCACCGAACTCGGTTGCGAGGCCGTCGCCAGGGATGGCGGCCACCTGCCAATCTCCATACGGGGGCCGGCCGCCTACGCCCGGCAAGTGAGCGTCGGCACTAGGGTGACGAGCCAGCATCTCTCCGGCCTCCTGCTGGTCGCCCCGCGACTGCCGGATGGCCTGTCGCTCCACCTGAAGGACGATCTCGTGTCGGCGCCCTACGTGGACCTCACGCGCAGCGAGATGGCCCGCCGCGGCGTCGACGTGGAGAGCTCCGGTACGCGGTCGCTCCGGGTGGCGCACCAGGCCTACGCCGGCGGCACGGTGACGATCGAGGGGGACGCATCGGCGGCCACGTACCACGCGGCCCTCGCCACGCTGCACCGGTCCACCGTGCGTATCGACAACCTCGGCGCGTCCACGGCCCAGGGCGATTTCGCGTTCTTCGACCTGTGCGAACGACTCGGGGCGTCCGTGGAAGCATCGGGTCAGGCAGTCACCATCCATGGTCCCGACAGCCTGCGTCCGCTCGACCACGTGGACATGGAGGCCATGCCCGACGCGGCGCCCACGCTCATGGCGATGGCGCCCTTCCTGCCGGAACCGGTCCGCGTCACCGGGCTCGGGACCCTGCGGCACAAGGAGTGCGACCGCATCGCCTGTCCGGCAGGCGAGTTGCGCAAGGCCGGTGTGACCGTCGAGGAAGGGCCGGACTGGATCGCCATCGCCCCGGCTTCCACGCCCCGACCGACCCGCTTCGAGACCTTCGACGACCACCGCATGGCCATGGCCTTCGCGGTCTTCGCGAGCAGGGTCGGTGGCTGCGAGATCCTCGACCCGGGCTGCGTCTCCAAGACGTACGCGGACTTCTGGCGGGACTTCGACGCCATGTACGAGTAGTTCGTCCCTGTCCGTACGCCGTCGCATACGCGATCCGCGATGGACGCGACGGTCATTCGTCGTCGCTCCCACGAACGGGTTCGACCACACCGGCAGTTCTCAGGAAGTCCGAGATATCGCGAATGGTCTCGCGTCCGGTTTGCGGCCCCGGACGTGGACGGTGAACGACGATCCGCTCGTTGCCCTTCCTCAAGCGGACTCTCGACCCCTTGCGTTTCTGGACTTCCACCCCGTAATGCTCCAACGCGCTGACTACCACTTGCCACCTGAGGTCTAGACGTACCCCCTGTACTCCATCATGCTCCACTCCCTCCTGCCCGACATGCCGAACCGTAGTGTTCCGACTCTGTTCGCGCTGTGGCACCACTCTCAGTAATGCCTCCTTCGCCGGGCTTCCGAGCCGGTAATCGGGAGATCGAGCGCGCCTGTCCGTGACGGGCGGGCGATCTTTCGGGTCGCCAACCGCGTGCCATAATCCGGCCCAAGTCCCGCGTCCGCAGCGCGTCTCCCCGGGAGTTCCCCTCATGCCTCGCCGACCCGGCCACCGTCTCGTGGCATTCGTCCTGACCGTGTTGCTGGCGACCGGGGCGGCCGCGCAGCGCGCGGACTACCTCGACGCCGACCTGCGCGCCCGCGTGGAACAACTGAAGGCCGAGGTTGCCGCACGACCGACCGACGCGAGCACGGTCCGTGAGCGGACCGATGTCCTGTGGGACTGGCTGAACGCGTTCTCCATGACCGGCGGCTACATGCCAGTCAACCTGACGACCGTCGCCCGCCGCCCCGCGCCCGCGAGCCCCGCCGTCATCGACGCTTTCATAGGCGAGCTGACCGTTCTCGACGAGCGGCCCGAAGCCCTCGGAGAGCTCAGCGCCGACACCGGGCCCTTCGAAGCTCGTACCCGGGCCACGTTCACGCAGACCTGGGCGGTCGGCACGCAGGAAGTCGCTCCTGGCGGCGGTATCGCGGTCACCCGTCACTTCATGGGGAACCACGGGGCCTTCCAGACGGACCAGCCGCGCGGCGATGGTCTCGTGACCATCTCGAGTTCCAACGCGTCGGCGCGGTTCGTCGCGGGCAAGGCGCCCGTCGCCGGCATGCACGGCGGCTTTCGCGGGGCGGCGCCGGTACTTTTCTTTCGCCTCGCCGAGGGCGGGCTCGGGCCCGGCGACACGGTTACGGTCACCTACGGCGACCGCACCGGCGGCGGACGCGGGCTGCTGATGCCGAGCTTCTCCAGCGACCGGATGGCCTTCCCGCTCTACCTCGCCTTCGAGGAGGGCGGGCACCTCTTCTCCCTGCCGATCCAGCCCATCCGCGTCACGGGCACGGAACTCGCCGGCGTGCACGGCTTCGCGCCCTCGGTGGTGCGCCCCGGAGCATCGTTCGACCTCGCCGTGCGCGCGGAGGACCGCTACTACAACCGGGCGAAGGGGCCCTACCCGGCCTGGCACGTCTACGCCAACGGCGAACGCATCGGCGAAATCGCCGCCGGCGAAGACCCCATCGTCGTGCTCCGCGACGTGCGTTTCGATGCACCGGGGGTCTATCGCATCACCATCGCCTCCGCCGACGGCAGCATCGCCGGCGTCGCGAATCCCATCCTCGTCTCCCCGGACGCTTCCCCCGTCTACTGGGGTGACACCCACGGCCACTCCGGCTTCGCCGAAGGGATCGGCACGCCGGACAAGTTCATGACCTGGGCGAAGGAAGACGCCCGGCTCGACTTCGTAACCCACTCCGAACACGACATCTGGACCGACGACTTCGAGTGGGAGGTCATGAAACGCAACGTCGCGACCTACTCCGAAGAAGGGCGCTTCATCGCCTATCTCGGCTACGAGTGGAGCACGCGGAACCTGTTCGGCGGACACCACAACGTGCTCTTCCGCACGCCCGAGGACCGCCTGCGGGTCCCGACCCAGTACTTCCCGACGCTATCGGACCTGTACGCGGGACTGCGCAACCTCCACGACCCGGCGGACGTGGTGGTGATCCCCCACGCGCACCAGTCGGGCAACTACCGCCTGAACGATCCGAAGCTGCAGCCGCTCGTCGAGATCATGTCGCAGCACGGCGCGTTCGAGTGGTTCGGCCAGGCGTACCTGCGCCAAGGACACCAGGTCGGCTTCACGGCGGCGAGCGACAACCACCTGGCCCAGCCCGGCTACACGGCCCCGCGCGGCGGCGGCCTGGCACAGCGCGGCGGCCTGGGCGGGGTACTCGCGGAGGAGTTGTCCCGAGACGCCCTGTTCGACTCCCTGAAGGCGGCGCGGGCGTACGCGACCACGGGCGACCGCATCATCCTGCAGGCGACGGTGAACGGCGCCGCGATGGGGCAACGCGTGCCGTTCGCCGCCCAGCGCCACATCGCCGGCCGGGTCATCGGCACGGGACCCATCGACACGGTGACCGTCGTCAGGAACGGCGAGGATATCTGGCAGATGGACTACGCCACCGCGGACCAGGACGGCCCCCTGCAGGAAAGTGAGACGTTCCATCTCACGTTCGCCTCGCCCTCGGTCCCCAAGCACCGGGGCGACAATCCCCGCGGCTGGCGCCCCTGGCGCGGGACGCTCGAGGTGACCGGCGCGCAACTCGCGGCAGTCACACCGACCGACTTCTTCAACCCGGACATGCAGCGCATGCAGGCCGGCGCCGACGGCGTCGTCCACTTCGCCACCATCACGCGGGGGGACACCAGTTCACTGCGGCTGACGCTCAGCGGCATCGAACGCGACGCGCGCGTGCGGCTGGTGCTCGAAGCCGGCGACGAGACCGGCGGCGGCCCGCCGATCTTCCGCCTGCCCGCGACCGTGCCCGTGTCGACGGTGGATCTGCCCCTTGCCGAGCTGAGCGACGGCACGATACGGCGGACGCTGCCGTTCGACATCTACGAGGACACCGTGACGCTACGTCGGCTGGTCACGGACGGACCCGACGACGTCCGTTTCGAAGTCGACGACACCGGGACGATCCAGGGCGATCACTACTACGTGCGGGTCACGCAGGTGAACGACGCGTCGGCGTGGTCGAGCCCGGTCTGGGTGGGGGGGTATCCGAGCCGGTAGTCCCGAGGCAGGCGTCACGCCCGCAGGAAGCGCGAGCGGGTTTCTCGATTTACTCGGAAGATAACTCTGAAGCCTTCCGTCCGCACTTTGCTTCAGAGTAAACTTCCGAGCTATGGATCTCACCGAGCTCCTCCGCCACCACGAAGGCAAGACCCTCGAGTTCAAGCGCGACCTCTCGTCGCCGAGAGCCCTGGTCCGGTCGGCGGTCGCGTTCGCCAACACGTCCGGCGGAACGATCCTGGTCGGCGTCGAAGACGGCTCGCGCAACGTGCTCGGCGTTGCCGACCCCCTGGCCGACGAAGCGCGGGTCGCGAGCCTGATCGCCGACCGCGTCTCGCCCCAACTGGTGCCCGACGTCGAGCTGCTGCGCCATAGGGACCGACTCGTCCTCGCGGTGCGGGTCCACCCCAGCGGCAGGCGCCCGCACTACCTCGGCGACGCGCCCGAGACCGGCGCCTACGTGCGGGTGGGTTCCACGAACAGGAGGGCGGACACGGACCTTATCGCGGAGATGCGGCGCTTCGCCCTCGGCCAGTCGTTCGACGAGCAACCCGTTCCCGAACTCGACCCGGAAGCGCTCGACTTCCGCGTCGCTGCCGACTCCTTTTCCGGGTTCCGAAAGCTGACGGAGGGTGACCTCGACACCCTCGGGCTGTGCACGACGGACCAGGGCCGGCGCGTCCCCACCGTCGGCGGCCTGCTCCTGTTCGGCCGGGACCGGTTCACCCGGTTCCCCGACGCTTGGATCCAGGCGGGCCGGTTCGCCGGGACCGACAGGGCGCAGATCCTGGATCGGGTCGAACTCAGGATGCCGCTGCCGGAGGCGATTCCCGCGGCGGTAGCGTTCATCGAGAGGCACCTGGCCGCCGGCATCGACATCGGCCACGTGCACGCGCAGCCGCGGTGGTCGCTACCGCCGGTGGCAGTCCGCGAAGCTCTCGTCAACGCCGTGGCGCACGCGGACTACTCGCAGCGCGGCGCTCCGCTGCGCGTGTCGATCTTCGCGGACCGCCTCGAGGTGGAGAACCCCGGGCTGCTGCCGTTCGGGCTGACGCTGGGGGACCTGCCCCGTGGCGTCTCCAAGCTCCGCAACCGGGTGATCGGGCGCGTGTTCCACGAGCTTCGACTCGTCGAGCAGTGGGGCAGCGGCGTGCAGCGGATGCTGGCGGCCTGCCGCGACATGGAGCTTCCGACACCCGTCTGGGAAGAGGTCGGCAACCGGCTGCGGGTGACGATGCGACGTCTCGAAGGGGCGCCTTCGGTCCGCGACGGCTCGGAGGCCTACGTCGCCCCGCCCGCCAGGATTCCTCACCGCCCCGTATCCGTGCACAAGACCGACCAGGCCATTCTCGCCGCGCTGATCGGGCCGGACGGCCTCGGTACCCGTCAGATCTCGGAGGCCATCGGGCTCTCGACGCGCGCGACGCGCACCCGCCTCAAGAACCTCGTCCAGCGGGGCCTGGTGGTGGAGATCGGACAAGGGCCGCACGATCCCGGGCGGAGGTACTTCAGGGCGCGATCCTGAAGAGCACGAAAGGACTCCCTCGATCCCCTGTGATCGACGGCCGCCGCCGTGCCACGGGGGCGTGAATCTTCTGCGGTCAACTCCTCGAAAGCCCCCCGGGAGCCGGCGTTCACTCATCGTCAAACCCGCGATCGGTCACTTGACCATTTCTTGTCTTGCACGCTGTGGGCGGTCGTCCAATCCGGAATCCAGCTGCCCGCAACGCTCCCGCGCCAGCACCGAAAGGCAACGCCGTCGGGGACGCAAGTCAGGACGAATCGTCTTGAGGATCCAAGTGTTGATGCTGACCCGCTCCGCCTTGGCCGCAGCAACCACGGCCCCGTGCAGTTCGGATCCAAAGCCGGACATCGAGCTAGCCGGAGAAGGGTCCCCGAGGCTCGACCCCGTCCTCCTGGCACCAGTCGAGGTATTGGTCCACCGAGCGCTCGAACTCGCGGCGAAGTTCATGGGTGTCGGTCGCCTCGAACGTGGCGGTCGGATAAGGGCCGCTGTTCACGACCCTCCCATGCACGACCCCTGCCGAGTCGTCGTACTCGACCGAAGCGAGATAGCCCTTGTATTCCATCCTTCCCACTCCTTGGACCGGCGCCATGCGGGATCCGGATTCGATGATCCAGGCGACCGTCTGCCAGCCTCGGGCGAGTTGCTACGGCCTTGCTGGCCCGCAACCCGTGAACGCATCCACCGCCTGCCCGAACGGCAAGGTCGCGAGCCCCACCGGCGGGTCGCCCGCGGCCGCGAACTCGCGTATCCAGGCGGCGCTCTGCTCCGTGTCCCCGCCACCCGCGGGGAGTGCGATCTCGCCGAACGGCCGGTTGAAGTCGTCCCAGTGCACCGGGCGCGCGCAGCCGGCTCCAGTGGCCCCGACGATCTCCTCGACGTACGTCCGCGCGTGGTCCTTGCCGGGGATGCTGACACCGCCGATCCCCAGGTACACCACGTCCGCCGCCACGCCGTCGAGACCCCCTGCGACGTAACCGGCGCTTCCCTGCACCACCGCCGTGCCCGCCGGATGCTCCACCACGACGCTGTAGCTGCCCCCTTCCTTCCAGGCCCCGATCGGCGCGGGCGGCACCAGGGGCGTATCGATGGTCCCCGGGATGGGCGGCCCGCCGTTCTCCATCGGCAGGTGGGCCGAACGGATCAGCGTGACCGCGAAGTCCCCGTACCGCTCCGTGCGCCGGTCCTCGACCACCATGATCCGCGACTCGTCGACGCCCGCGCCGCGGGCCACGTTGGCGGTCGACTCGGAACCGAACACCGTCGCACCGGTCGCGAGGGCGACCTCGCCGACGTCCATCGCGTGATCGAAGTGCGAGTGGACGGCGGTGATCATGGCGAGCCCACGCAGACCCTCCGTCTCCACCATGCGGGCGATCTGCGCCGTGTCCGGATCGGCGATGCTCTCGAGGCCCTCGAACAGCGGGCGGCTGAAGAACCCGTCGATGAGCAGCTTCGTCTCGCCGTCGTCGAAGAGGAGCGTCGTGACGCCGTACCACGTCACCGACACGGCCGGGGCCTCTTCCCCTGGCGCCAGCACCGGGATACCGGCCAGTTTCTCCGCGGCCGGCGATGCCGCAGACGCGGTCCAGGCGGATGCCGTGACACACCAGGCCGCAAGTAAGCGGCGTGAACCCATTGCCCTCTCCATATGTCCCATCACTGCCGAGAGTCTGGACGAGAACTTCCCGACCCGGCAAGCGTCGGTCACTTGTCTACGGCCAAGCCGGCCACGCCGGTGCGCCCGGTCGTCCATAATGCGCCGGAGCCGCAACCACGTGGGAGCCACTGCCATGCCATCGACCGCCCGCGCCGCGCGCTGGACCTCGGAGCGCACCATCGAAGTCGGCGACAAGCCGGTTCGCGACCCCGGACCCGACGAGGTGCGCGTCGCCGTCGGCAGCGCCGGCATCTGCGGGTCGGACCTGCACTTCTACCGCGGCGAGTTCCCCGCCACGCCCGGCATCACGCCCGGGCACGAGTTCGGCGGCACGGTGGAGGCGGTCGGCGCCCACGTGCGCCACGTGCGCGAGGGCGACCTCGTCGGCGTCGAACCGCTGCTGCGCTGCGGACTGTGCCCGTTCTGCCTGTCCGGCGACTACCACGTCTGCAACGACCGGGGCCTCGTGGGCCAGGCGGTGGACGGCGGCATGTCCGAGTCGGCGACGGTGCCCGGCAACACCGTCTTTCCGGCGCCGGGCGGACTCGACGCCGAGAGCGTCGCCCTGGCGGAGCCGCTCGCCTGCTCCGTGCACGGCTTCGAGAAGGTGAAGCTGCGCGGACACGAGACGGTCTTCATCGTGGGGGCCGGAAGCATCGGCCTGACCGGGATCCTGGCGGCGCGCGCCTGCGGCGCCCGGGCCATCGTCCTCGCGCGGCACCCCCACCAGCAGGAGGCCGCGCGGCGGCTCGGCGCGGTCGAGGTGATCGGCGACGACGACGCCGGGAAGGAGCGCATGCAGGAGCTCGCCCGGACCCACGCGGTGGACGTGGCCGTGGAAACCGTCGGCGGCACTGCGGACACGCTCATCACCGCGCAGCGGGTCGTGCGACCGAAGGGCCGCGTCGTCCTGCTCGGCATCTTCACCGAAACGCGCACCAGCATCGACCCCCTCCACCTCGCCATCAACGAGGTGGAAGTCGTCGGCGCGGTGACCTACGCGGCCAGCGACGGCCACGCGGACTACGCGATGGCCCTGGACATCGTCGCCGACTACGCCGACGCCGCCCGGTCGCTCGTCACCCACCGTTTCGCGCTCGACGACGCGGAGCGGGCGTTCGACACCGCCGTCGACAAGTCGACCCGATCCATCAAGGTGCACATCCAGCCGCGTGGCTGAACTTCGCGAGCACGACGCCGATGGCGCCGGCGCGGGGCCGCTTGCGACCGCCGCGCCCGAATCCCGCCACGCGCATCTCCTGAACCGGGACTTCCTGCTCCTCTGGCAGGGGCAGGCCGCGAACGGGGTGAGCGTCGCCATGGCGCAGGTCGCCACGGTTTACTGGCTGCTCGAGGAGACCGGCTCCGCCACGACCATGGGGCTCGTTTCCATGACCGCGGCCATTCCCGGCGTTCTGCTCGGCCCGTTCGGCGGGGCCCTCGCCGACCGCTACTCGC
The DNA here is from genome assembly GCA_022827245.1 of Pseudomonadales bacterium. GTDB lineage: Bacteria > Pseudomonadota > Gammaproteobacteria > Pseudomonadales > Azotimanducaceae > VXNE01. The sequence continues at coordinate 36,829 of JAJDTI010000169.1, forward strand.
GCAGGACCCTGATCGTCCTCGGGAACTGCCTGCTCGGCGTCGCCGCCCTGTGCCTGGGAATCGCGTTCCTGGCCGTCGCCGACCAGGTCGCACTGAAGATCGGGGCCCTGGTGGTCTTCGGCGTGCTGACCGGCGCCGCCAGCGCCATGCTGCGTCCGGCCGTGATGGCCTCCGTGCCGAACCTGGTGCCACTCGCGCGCCTCAACACCGCCAACGCCATGAACAGCTTCGCCACCATGGCGAGTTCCGGCATCGGCAACGCCATCGGTGGCGTGCTGTTCCGCGTGATCGGCGCGCCGATGCTGTTTCTCGCGACCGGCTGCACCTACCTCCTGGCCGGGCTGGCGGTGGCCTTCCTCCGGATGCCGCAGAAGCTCCCCCTGGCGCCGCCGTCCTGGCGCTCCCTCATGGGCGCCTTCATGACGGACGTCGTGGTGGGACTGCGTTACGTCTGGTCACGGAAAGGCTTGCGCAACATGGTGCTCGCCTTCGGGGTGCTGAACTTCGTGACGGCGCCGATGGCAGTCCTGCTCCCCATCCTGCTCGACCAGCACAGGGGGCTGCCCCCGGACTGGTACGGCTACCTGATGGGGACCCTCGCGGCGGGCAACGTCACCGGCATGATCGTCGCCGGAACGGTGCGCATAGACGGGCCGGCCCGTACCGTCTCCATGATGGCCGCGCTGTACTCGATGGCGGTGTGCACGTTCGTGATCGGCGTGGCCGAGTCGCCCTACATTCTCCTCGTCGCCCACGCCATCGACGGGGTATTCATGGGCGTGATGATGGTGGCGTTCACGACGCTCATGCAGGCCACCACCCCGGACCACCTTCGGGGCCGCGTCATGAGCGTCATGATGACCCTGATCATGGGCACTATGCCGATCGCCATGGGCCTCGCCGGCGTGCTGGCGGACGCGGTGGACCAGAACGTGCCCGTGCTCTTCATCGGCGGCGGGGTCGCCGCCGCCTGCATCGTGACCGCGATGGGCAGCGGGCGGGCGTTCCGGGGGTTCCTGGGGACGCGGCTATACGGCGGGAGCGCCGACGGGCACGTGACCCAACGCCCGACTCAGTAGAATCGGACCTGGATTCAGACCGACAAGGACTCCGCATGGCATCGGAGATCATCAGTCTGACCGAATTCAAGGCCAAGGCAGCCCGAGTGCTGGCTGACATCAAAGCCAGCGGGCACACGGTCGTGCTCACGCAGAACGGCAGGGCCACGGCGGTCGTTCAGGATTTCGAGTCCCACCAGCGTCTGCAGGACGCGCTGTTGATGCTGAAGCTCGTGCTGCAGGCTGAAGCGGACATATCGGCAGGCAACACCACCCCACAGGCCGAGGTCTTCGCAGATTTCCGGGCACGCCTCGAGCCAGCCGAGTGACCGGGCGACCGGTCCTCTGGACCAAGACGGCCCGTACCGACCTCAATCACATCGTCGACTTCATCGCGGATAACGACGCTGCTACCGCCCTCGTCGTAGCGCGGCGGATTGAAGCCCGCAGCGAAACGCTGCGACACCACCCCGAGCGCGGCGTGCTCGACGCGCGCCGAGACCTCTCCAGCCTGCTCTTCGAAAGGCTGGTCCGGTAGACGGCCAGCGCGGCACGGCTGGACGCGCCCCGTCGAACATCGCTACCCTCCGGGTAGCAACAGCCGAGAAACTCCGATGGCCGCGACACGCACCGCTCCCGAAACCGAGACCGCCGCACCCCCACCGCGCGATCCCGAGTCGGCTTTCTTCAGCGAGACACCCCCGGCGTACGCTCCCCTCCCGCTCACGCCGGACCTGGATCCGCCCGGCGCCGACCGGCTCGGGCTCTCGCCGGAGGAGATCGAGCAGTTCCGCACGCAGGGCTACGTCGTCAAGCGGGGGCTCATCCCCACGACCGACCTCGCTCCGTTCCGGGAACTCTTCTGGCGGCAGCCCCCGGTGCTCGCGGCCGGCGTGTCGCGTGACGATCCGGCCACGTGGGTCGATCCGGGAGACCGATGGCTGGAAGAGAACCGGTGGGGACTGGACGCCGACTGGATGGGGGGCAGCCCCTGGCCCTCGCCCGAGGACGAGCGGCCCGGCGCCACCGTCGGCGAGCGCGTGGGGCGGCTGGCGCACCGGCTGAACCGCGACAGCGCGAACGACGTCTGGCGCTGGCACGGCCTCGGGCACGATCCGGCCTTCGTCGCGGCGACCTCCGCGCATCCGCGCATGCTCTACATGCTCGAGGCGCTGATGGGCGGCCCCGTCAAGCGTCCGTGGCGCAACCGGGGGGTCTACGCGATCTTCCCGAGAGCGCGGGACGAGCGCGAGTCCCGGCTCGGGGCGCACATGGACCAGAACATGATGGAACTGTCGGGCGTCACCCTGCTCGACGACGTGCCGCCCCATTCCGGCGGTTTCACGATCTTCCCGACGTCGCCGCAGATGCTCTATCCGACCTCCGAACAGGCCCTCAACTGGGTCGCGACGGAAGCATCGACGGAGGCCATCGACCGCCTGAAGGAACAGGTGCAGCCGGTCGAGTTCACCGGCCGGGCAGGCGACACGATCTTCGCCCACGGGCTGGTCGTGCACAGCGCGGGGCTGCACGAGACGGACCGCATGCGGCTCGCCGTCATCCAGGACTTCAACAAGGTGCGCCGGCGCAGCCACATGCGGTGGACGGCGGCGGGCAAGCACGGCGGGCCGCGCGTCCAGTGCGACATGGACGGCTACTTCCGCTTCCCGACCGATGGGGACGACGACCCGGCCGACGGCCTGCGCGAAGTCACCAACCAGTGGATCATGGACTCGAACGAGTTCGTGCTGTCGCGCGACGCGCCGTTCGAGGACATGTTCCACGACTGGAACCTGGGCCGCGAGCCCGTGCGGGGCCACGTGGTGGACGAACCGCCCTGGTGGCGGAAGTACGGGCTGCCGCCGTTGCCGTCCGCGACGCAGCCGCCCGGTGGGGGCGGCATGGCCGCGGTGCCGCTCTCGGAGATCGCGACCTACGAGGGGGACGGCGTCTGGCGCGTGCAGTCGCGGGCGAACGACTGGATGGATGGCTGAGGCCGGCGCGGGGCCAAACGCAGGTCTCGCTATCGAGTCTCACTCAAACGCGCTGCGAGGCACACCCGACTGACGCATGATCGACAGCAGCGTGCCGACGCGTAACTCCCGGTGATCGGGTACAGGCACGGTGACCGTCCCCCGTCGCATGCCGCCTCTGCATCACGATGTGGCTGCCGCGTCTTCGCACCTCCACGAAGCCGCGGTCTTCCAGAATGCTGCAGAGATCCCGTCCCGAGAGGGGTCCGCAGCCTACCCAACCGCGACCTCGACGCGAGTGACGTACACCTCGCTCCGCAAGCGCTCGACAATCTCGTCCTCAGGAGCCGCCTCGAAGAACAACTCAAGCGCTTCGCAGAGATTCTCGCGCGCCTGCGCAACAGTGCCGCCCTCGCTCGCAACGTCGACCTCGGGGCAGAGGGCGACATACCCGTCGCCCTCGCGTTCAATCACGGCAGTCAGTTCCTTCCTCATCGCCCCTCACAAGTCGCCTTGAGTACTTCGAGTCCATCGCAATCCCATTGCCGGCCCGACCATGAGGCACTACACAACGCCGGCCTTGTGGAGCGTTTCTAGTTCCTCGATCGAGAGGCCGACCAACCCACGATACACCTCGTCGTTGTGCTCTCCGAGTTCCGGCCCCGGCCAGCGCACCGCGCCCTGGGTGCGCGACAGCTTCGGGAAGACGTTCTGCATCTTGAGCCGCTCGAACACCGGGTGCGCCACGTCGACGATCGCGTCGCGGGCCCGGAAGTGGGGGTCGGTGAGCATCTCGGGCGCCCGGAAGATCCGGCCCGCCGGGACGCCGTGTCGCTCGAGGATGTCGAGCAACGGGTCGGCCGGGAGCTTCGCCGTCCACCCGGCAATGGCCTCGTCGAGTTCGTCCTGGTGCTCGCCGCGCGCGACGTGGTCCGCGTAGCGCGCATCGGTCGCGAGTTCCGGCTGCCCCATCGCCTCCGCCAGGCGCGCGAACACCGAGTCCTGGTTGGCGCCCATGACGATCATCTCGCCGTCCGCCGTCGGATAGACATTGGAAGGTGCCGTCTTCGGCAGGATCGCCCCGCTGCGCTCCCGGATCGTCCCGCCCTGGGTGTACTCCGGGACGGTCGACTCCATGACGGCGAGCACCGCCTCGTAGATCGCCGAGTCGACCACCTGGCCCTTCCCCGTGCGTTCGCGATCGTGCAGCGCCGCCAGGGCGCCCACGCACGCGAACGTGGCGGCGAGCGAATCCCCGATCGAGAGCCCGACGCGGCTCGGCGGCCGTTCCGGGTCGCCGGCGAGGTAGCGGATGCCTCCCATCGCCTCGCCGACCGACCCGTAGCCCGCGCGGCGCGCGTACGGTCCGGTCTGTCCGAAGCCGGACACGCGCACCATCACCAGCCGCTCGTTGACGGCGGACAGCGCGTCGTAGTCGAGTCCCCAGCGCTCGAGCGTTCCCGGCCGGAAGTTCTCGATCAGCACGTCGGCGTGCGCGACGAGTTCCCTGAGCAGTTCCTGGCCCCGCGGTTCGCGCAAGTTGAGCGTGACGGATTTCTTGTTGCGCGCGATCACGGGCCACCAGACCGGCAGCCCCCTGCCCCACGCCCGCATCGGATCCCCGGTCCCCGGCGCCTCGACCTTGATGACCTCCGCGCCCATGTCGCCGAAGAGCTGGCCGCAAAACGGGCCGGCGATCAGCGTGCCGAGTTCGACGACGCGGATGTCGGTCAGCGGGCCCGTCATGTCGCCTCCGGGCGGTAGGAGTCGCGCAGCGTCACGATCCGGTTGAACACCGGCGTCTCCGCCGAATGCTCGACGGGGTCCTTGAAGAAGTATCCGACCCGCTCGAACTGGAACCGTTCGGCGTCCGCCGCAGCCAGGGCGGGCTCGACGATCGCCTCGGCGACTGCAAGAGACGCGGGATTGAGCTCCGCCTCCATGTTCTCCGGGGCCGGGGCCGGCACGGAGAACAGCCGGTCGTACACGCGCACCGTCGCCGCCTGCCCGGACTGCCGGCTGACCCAGTGGATCACGCCCTTTGGCTTCAGCCCGCTGGTATCGCTGCCGCTCTTCGACTCGGGGAAGTAGGTGCAACGCAGCTCGACTACGTCCCCCGCGTCGTTCCTGACGACCTCGTCGCAGCGGACGACATAGCCGTACCGCAGTCGCACGAGGCCCCCAGGCGAGAGGCGGCGGAACTTGCGGGGCGGCTCCTCCATGAAGTCCTCCCGTTCTATCGCGAGCGAGCGGCCGAAGGTGATGGCCCGCGTACCCATCTGCGGGTGTTTGCCGTGCCAGGGCGCCTCCAGGGTCTCGTCCTCGTCGGAGGGGTAGTTGACGATCGTGACGGGAAGGGGGTCGAGCACGGCCATCGCCCGCGGCGCCGTGTCCTCCAGCGCCTGCCGGGCGCAGAAGTCGAGCAGTTCCATCGCCACCCGGTTCTCCTGGCGGGTGACGCCCACCCGCTGGCAGAAGTCGCGGATCATCTCCGGCGTGTAGCCCCGGCGCCGGAGGCCGGAGATCGTCGGCAGGCGCGGATCGTCCCAGCCGGCGACGTGGCCCCGCTCCACCATCTGCCGGAAGAACCGCGTGGACATGACCGTGAACTCCAGGTTCAGCCGGGAAAACTCGATCTGCGGCGGATGGAAGTTCACGTCCACGTTGTCGAGCACCCAGTCGTAGAGCTCGCGGTTGTTCTCGAACTCCAGCGTGCACAGGGAGTGCGTGATGCCTTCCAGCGCGTCGGAGAGGCAGTGGGTGAAGTCGTACATGGGGTAGATGCACCATGCGTCGCCGGTGCGATGGTGCGTAGCGTGCCGGACGCGGTAGAGCACCGGATCGCGCATGACGATGTTGGAGGCGGCCATGTCGATCCTCGCCCGCAACACGTGCGCTCCGTCCGGGAACTCCCCGGCGCGCATGCGACGGAAGAGATCCAGGTTCTCGGCTACCGCGCGGTCGCGGTACGGGCTCGGTGTCCCCGGCTCCGTGAAGCTGCCCCGCGTCGCCGCGATCTCCTCGGCGCTCTGGCTGTCGACGTACGCCTTGCCGCGTTCGATGAGTTGCTCTGCGAAACCGTAGAGCGCGTCGAAGTAATCCGAAGCGAAGGTGGCCGTCTCGCCCCAGGAGAAACCGAGCCAGGCAACGTCGCGCTCAATGGCTTCGACGAACTCCTCGCTCTCCTTCAACGGGTTCGTGTCGTCGAAGCGCAGGTACGTGCGCCCACCGAACTCCTCGGCCACGCCGAAGTTCAGGCAGATGGACTTCGCGTGACCGATGGTGAGGTAGCCGTTCGGCTCCGGCGGGAACCGCGTCACCACGGTGTCCGTCACGCCTTCCGCCAGGTCCTGGCGGATCCGGTGGCGTATGAAGTCGCTCGAGTCGTCCGGCATGGGCGAGGGCGGTCCCGTCGAAAGCGCGCATTCTAGCCCCCATCTCCGGCCCGCTGGACGGGCCGGCGCGCGGGCCTCCGTTCAGGCTGCCTGGCCGTCCACCCGCTTGACGAACGTCCGCCGCGTGCCCGCGCGCGCGAAACCGCTAGCCTCGTACAGCGCCTGCGCGGGGTGGTTGAATCCCGGCGTCTCGGTGTGCGCGGTCGAGATGCCGCGTTCGGCGAGGCGACGGAAACCCTCTTGCACCAGCGCTTGGGTCAGGCCCTTGCCACGGAATTCCGGACGACTGCCGACCGGCTCGAAGTGGCCGGTCCCGGAGGCGGGGTCGGGCCAGCAGATGCAGCACGCCGCGAAGCGTCCGCCGTCGCCCTCGACGACCAGGTCGCATTCGCCGACATAGGGCGACATCGCGCGCAGGGCCCGGTAGCGCTCGGCGGTCCAGGAGCTGCCCAGCCAGGCGTCACGGTGCACGGCGACTCTCTCGTCGATGTCCGCCTCCCTGGCATGGCGGATGAGGAACGGCGCCGGCGGACCGGACTCCTCCACGGGCCTGGCCAGGTCTCTCGCATACTCGATCGCATGGTGCCCCGTGGGCTCGTACCCGCGGTCCATCAGCGCCCCGACGCGGTCCTCGTCGTGCTCGCAAGCGCCGATGGCGAGCCAGCGCCCATCCCGAACGCTCGGCGATTGGCGGCCCCGTTCGGCCCACTGCGCCATGTCCTCCACGTCGACGATCCACGGCCAGGCAGGTTCCCCGGCGCGGCGCCGCTCCTCGGCCCAGTCGAGCATGGCCGCGCCGACCTTGCCGTCCCACGCCAGGTCCGCGCGGAGATCGAGTTCGACCTGGGTCGTTCCCTCGAGCCATACGTAACCGGCAATCCCGTCGCCATCGAACCAGAGCCGCAGCCACGGGATGTCCCCGGGCTCGCCCGAGTGGCCGAGCGTCAGGCGCCAGACGATGTCGCCCGGACGGACGTAGACGGCTTCGGGCCGGGCGGCGGTGTTCGCGGACGCGAACGCGAGCAGCCCTTCGAGCTGCGCGGTCGAGAACGGAGCCGAGCCGTTCGGGGAACCCATGTGCCGGCAGCTTACGGTGCGATGATCGAACGGCCGCCGATGCGCCAGGCGCCCTCCGGCCTGCCCACCACGAACACCGCGTGGACGCGGCCTCCGTCGGTGTCCTCCCAGGTCGCCGCCACGACCGCGCCGTCCGACCCTGCCTGCACCGCGCGGGCGTCCTGCACCGAACGCGGTCTCCCGGCGGCCGTGGCCAGTCCCTCGACGACTTCGGCGTGGCCGCCGTAGCGATCCACGCGGCCGATGCCCACGTCGACGAGTGGATGGCTGACGGAACCGCCCGCCGCCTCGAAGTCTCCGGCGGCCAGCCGGTCCAGGTGCTCGCCGACGACACCGATCGGGGCGGACGCATCGACCGCTTCGCCCTCCCTGAACGAGTCTGTGCCGAACCGGGCCTGGATCCCCCAGGAACCGTCGATCCGGGTCAGGATGTAGGTCACACGATTGCGCAGGATCGGCTCGTCGTTGGCGTTGTACCGCGTCCAGCCGCCGGCGAGGTGGACCTTGTCGGCGGACTCGTGCACGCGCACGGGCTCGACGCCGACCGATCGCACCCAGCCGGTGGCCTCGCGGGCCGACCACGAGGCGCCGGCCGCGTACTCGGCCGGCGTTTCGAAGTAGAGCCCCGTGCCCCGCGCCGAGACACGGACGTGCGGATAGCTCATCACGGCCGCCCAGCCCTCGGCGTCCTTCGCGCTGTCCGCGCGGAAGAACTGGTGGTAGGCGTCTTCCGGGGACTCGAAGACGGGCTTGTCGCTCTCTCGGCTCACGATCTCTCCCACGGGCTTGCGCCCGGAACACCCACCCGTTCCATTCTACGGCGCAAGCCCATAGGCTATCGCGCCAGCCATGGAAGCGCGCCCCTTGTTCTCCTTCTCACTGCTCGTTGCGGGCACCGTCCTGTCCGCGGCCACCGCCGCCGCCGACCTCTCGCCCTGCACGCTGACCGCCAGCGAGGGACGCCAGGAGATCCGCGGCCGCTGCACGACCCTCGAGGTCCCCCTCGATCCCGAGGATCCGGCAGGGGAGACGATCGGCCTTCACGTCGCCGTCGTCCCGGCCGTGGTCGAAACGCCGGCGCCCGATCCGGTGACCGTCATCGCCGGCGGACCGGGCGATGCGTCCACGCGGTTCTTCGCCCAGGCCCAGGGCGCGTTCGAGCAGGTGCGCCGCACGCGGGACATCGTGCTCGTCGACCAGCGCGGGACCGGGAAGTCCGCCCCCCTCCACTGCGAGAACTTCCGTGAACTCGGTCCGCTGGCCGACGTCGCGACCGACGTCGACACCCTCGTCGAGATGACGCTGGAGTGCCTCGACGCATTCCCGTGGGACCCGCGTTTCTTCACCTCGTCCCTGGCCGTCCAGGACCTGGACCGCGTGCGCGATGCCCTGGGCTACGAACGGCTCAACGTGTACGGCATCTCCTACGGGTCCCGGATCGCGCAGCACTACGCGCGCCGGTTTCCGGAACGGACGCGGAGCGTCATCCTGGACGGCGTCGTGCCGGCCGTGGTGGCCCTCGGCCCCGACACGGCGATCGAGAGCCAGCGCGCGCTCGACGCGATGCTCGAGCGGTGCCGCGCCGATCCGGCCTGCGACGCCGCGTTCCCGGAGCTGGCCCGCCGCTTCGAGGCAGTGCTCGCACGGCTCGAGGAAGCGCCGGCGCGCGTCGCCTTCGACCACCCACGCACGGCGGAACCGCAGGAGGTCGTGGTGGACCGGCTGACGATGGCGGGGGTGGTGCGCCTGCTCCTCTACTCCCCGGTGACGACGAGCGTGCTCCCCGTCCTCATCGACGCGGCCTACCGCGGCGACTACGAGCCGCTGGTGACCCAGGGTTATCTCGCATCCCTCGGCGTCGAGGAGCTTGCCATGGGCCTGAACTACGCGATCGTCTGCACCGAGGACGAGCCCTTTGCCCCCGCGGTGGATGTCGAGGCGCAGCGGGCGACCTACATGGGCACGGCGTTCACGGAAATGCTCGGCCGCGTCTGCGCCCGCTGGCCGCGCGGCCCCATGGACGACGACTTCAAGGAGCCGCTGGCGAGCGACGTCCCGGTGCTCTTCCTGACCGGCGAGGAGGACCCCATCACGCCGCCACGCTACGTGCCGCTCGCCGCGGAGAAACTGACGAACTACGGCGAACTCGTCGCGCCGGGCCAGGGCCACGGCATGCTCGCCACCGGCTGCGTGCCGCGCATCATGGCGGAGTTCGTGGAAGCTGCGGACCCGACCGGCCTCGACCTCGACTGCGCCGAGCGCCTGCGGCCGTTCCCGCTGCTGACGTCGCCCCTCGGACCGGCGCCATGATCGAGATCCGGGGCCTCGAGAAGCGTTTCGGCAAGGTGTCGGCGCTGGTCGGCGCGTCCTTCACGGCGCGCGACGGCACGATCACCGGTCTCCTCGGTCCGAACGGCGCCGGCAAGTCCACGGCGCTGCGCATCCTGTGCACCGTGCTCCGTCCCGACGCGGGCACGGCCGCGGTCGACGGGATCGACGCCATGGAGGATCCCATCGGCGTCCGGGCCCGCATCGGCGTGCTCCCCCACAACGCCAACCTGTACGCCAACCTCACCGCGCGGGAGAACATCTCCTACTACGCGGCCCTGCAGGGGTTGGACGATGCCGCCGGCACGGCCGCGACCCAACGGGTCATCGACACCCTGCAGATCGGCGACATCGCCGACCGCCGGACGAAGGGCTTCTCGCAGGGTCAGCGGATCCGCGTCGGCCTCGCCCGCGCGCTGGTGCACGATCCCCGTACGCTGATCCTCGACGAGCCGACGAACGGACTCGACGTGATGGCGACGCGCGCACTGCGCGACGTGATCCGGGAGCGTCGCGACGCCGGCTGCTGCGTGCTGCTGTCGAGCCACGTCATGCAGGAAGTGGCGGCGCTTTGCGACCGCATCGTCATCCTGTCGCAGGGCGCCGTCGTGGCCGCGGGCACCCCCGACGAGATCCGTGCGGCGACCGGCCGCGACGACCTCGAGGACGCCTTCGTGCATGCGATCGGGGCCGGGGCCGGCCATTGAAGTACGCCCTCCGCGTCTTCCGCAAGGAGTTCGTCGACAGCGCGCGGGAACGCCGCGCGCTCGCCTCCGCGCTCCTGTTCGGACCCCTGTTCGGGCCCGTGCTGTTCGCCGTGACCGTCGGTCTCTCCGTCAACCTCGGCATGGACGAGTCTTCCGAGCCCGTCGAGATTCCCGTCGTCGGGGCCGACCGGGCCGGAAACCTGGTCGCGCACCTGGGCCAGCGGCTCATCGAGGTGGACGCTGAGCGTTTCGGGGACGCCGACGCCCTGCGCGCCGCGGTGCGCGGCGGCGACGAGAAGGTCGGACTGCTGATCGACGAAGGATTCGGCGACGCCCTCAGGGACGGCGCGCCGGCCCGGCTCTGGATCGTCGTCGACCAGTCCAACGCCAGCGCCCAGGTCCCGCGGCAGCGCCTGCGGTCGGCCATCGGCGAGTACGGCTCGACCATCGGCATGCAGCGGCTGCAACTGCGCGGCATCGACCCGCACCTGGCGCGTCCCTTCGCAGTCCTGACGGACGATGTCTCTACCCCGTCCGGGCGCTCCGTGATCCTGCTCGGCATGATGACCTACTTCCTGCTCTTCGCCATGCTGCTGGGCGGCCTCCAGGTAGCGATCGACACCACCGCCGGCGAGCGCGAGCGCGGCTCCCTCGAGCCCCTGCTGACACTCCCCGTCCGGCGCCGCGACCTGGTAGTCGGGAAGGTCGCCACCGCGATCGTCTTCATGGCGGTGTCGCTGGCGCTCGCGATCGCGGCCTTCGCCACGGCCGTCCAGTTCATGCCGCTCGCGAAGATCGGCATGTCCACGAACCTGTCGCTCCGGGTCTGCGTCCTGATCTTCACGGCGGTCGCGCCGTTCGCCGTGCTGGGGGCCGGCCTGATGACGTTCGTCGCCTCGTTCACCAAGAGCTTCCGCGAGGCCCAGACCTATACCAGCATCGCGATGACCGTACCGCCGCTGCCCGTCCTCTTCTCCATCTTCAACCCCGTGCAGCCGTCCCTGCCCCTGATGCCCGTACCGTCCCTGTCGCAGCACCTGCTGGTGACGTCCGTGATGAAGGGTCAGGCGATCGAGCCCACGCACGTGCTCGTGTCGGCGGTCTGCACGATCGCGATCGGCGCCCTGTGCACCTGGGGCGCCGTGCGGCGGTTCCGGAGCGAGAAGCTCCTGGTTTGAGAAACGGGCGCCCGTCGCGCAAGTACAATCGCGCGCATGCGCCTCTCCCTCCGCACCTTCGCCTTCGTCGGCATCACGGCGCTCGCCGTGATCGCCGCCCTGTGGGCAACCCGGGACTCCCCGGTGGAGCGGGCCGCGGCCGGGTTGCTCGGGGAGCGTTGGTATCGCGTCACGCTGCACGGCGATCCGGTCGGCGCGTTCGTCTCTCGCGGGACCCGGGGGCAGGACGGGTACCGTTTCGAGACGGAGCTCCGGTTCCGCCTCGGTTCGGGTCCGGAAGTCCACATCGTGGACGCGCTCGACTTCGACGCCACGCCCGACCATCGGCTGCGCTCGGCCACGCACCGCTTCGCGAGCGGTGAGACGTCCGTGCACACCGCGGTCGAGCGGCGCGGCGAAGTGCTGGAGGCGGTGGTCGACCGGCGGCGATCCCCGCTCGACTGGGACTATCGCCTCTCCGACTACGTGATGCTGGAGGCATGGCTGCGCCGCGAGCGCGGTCCGCGGGCGCGGGCGCTTACGCGATCGCTCGATCTCGGCGAACTGCGGATCGAACGCGAGATCTGGCAGGTCGTCGAACGCAACGCGACCGGGTACCGACTCCGCCAGGCGTCCGCCGCCGGCCAGACCGAAGTCCAGCTCGACGCGGGCCTCGTCCCGCTGTGGTTCGACCTCGCGGGCGTCTTTTCGATGGAACGCGTGGCCGGGGCCGACGAGGCGGCGGCGTGGCGGGACGCGCCGCCCGCCGATATCCAGGAACGTCACGCCGTCCCGGTGGACGTCCCGCTCACCGCACCGCACGCGCTGACGAAGCTCACCCTGCGCGTGCACGCCGCGGCCGATGCGGACTTCGGGAACTGGCCCGGGCTCTCCGCGGACGGGGACGGGGGTTGGGTGCTTACGGCGGACGGCGGCGCCGACCGCGCCGTCGAACCCGGCGAGGTGTCCGAGTGGTCCCGGGCGACTCCGTCGCTCCCGGCCGGCGATCCTGCAGTCCGCCGTCTCGCGGACCGGGCGATGCTCGGCATCGAGCCGCCGCACGAGCAGGTGGATGCGTTGGTGGACTTCGTGCACGGATACCTCGAGTACGCGGAACTCGAGGGCGTGCAGACGGTCGCCGACACGCTGCGCAGCCGGCGCGGCGACTGCACGGAGTACGCGGACCTGCTCACGACGCTCGCCCGGGCGCGCGGTTTCCCGGCGCGCACGGTCACCGGGCTCGCCTACGACCCCGAAACCGCGGCGTTCGCGCTCCATAGCTGGAACGAGGTCGCCGTGGAAGGCCGCTGGCGCGGCGTCGATCCAACGTGGGCGCAGACCCGCATCGACGCGACCCACATCCCCATCCCCGAGGAACGGTCGCTGACGTTCATGGGGCTGCTGCCGAAGCTTGCGTTCGAGGTCGTTGCGACCGAGTACTGAACGCATGTGCCGCCCCCGTTCACGGCGCGCCGCGACGACGCGCTAACATTGCGCGACGCCCTTCCGGACCCGAGGAGAGACCTCATGCCGAGCCGCGCCGTCAGCCTCAGGAACCGCCCGGTGGGGATGCCGACCCCCGACGACTTCCAGGTCCTGGAGGTCGACGTACCCGACCCCGGAGACGGCGAGGTGCTGGTCGAGAACGTCTGCATGAGCGTCGATCCCTACATGCGCGGCCGCATGTGGGACCGGAAGTCCTACGTGCCGCCGTTCCAGGTCGGCGAGACGCTGACCGGCGGCGCCATCGGCCGTGTGGTGAAGTCCAACGACCCGGGGTTGCCCGAAGGCGAGCATGTCGAGTCCCGCTTCGGCTGGCGCGAAGCGTTCGTCGCGCCCGCCGCGGAACTGCGCAGGATCGGGGAACTCGAGGCGCCCGCCTCCGCCTACCTGGGCGTGCTCGGAATGCCCGGCATGACCGCGTACGCGGGTCTGCTCGAAGTCGGCGCCTTGCAGGACGGCGAGACGGTATTCGTTTCCGGCGCCGCTGGGGCCGTGGGCAGCGCCGTCGGCCAGATCGCCCGCATCCGGGGCTGCACCGTGATCGGCAGCGCCGGCGGACCCGAGAAGGCGGCACACCTCACGGAGGACCTCGGCTTCGACCACGCCATCGACTACCGCGAGGGCAACCTGCTGGCACGGCTCCGGGAAGCGGCGCCAGACGGCATCGACGTGTACTTCGACAACGTCGGGGGCGAGCACCTCCAGGCGGCCATCATGTGCATGCGGCCGAACGGGCGCATCCCGTTGTGCGGCGCCATATCGCAGTACAACGCCACGTCGCCGGTACCGGGCCCGAACAACCTGAGCATGGCGATCGGCCTCGGGCTGACGCTGCGCGGCTTCATCGTGTCCAACTTCAACCACCTGCGCGCGGACTTCGTCCGCGACATGACGGCCTGGGTGAAGAGCGGTGAACTGCGCTACCGCGAGACCGTCTTCGAGGGGATCGACCGGGCGGCGGAAGCGTTCATCGGGCTCTTCACCGGCGTGAACACCGGCAAGATGATCGTGAACCTCGAGGCGTAGCCCCATGACCGAATTCGTGCGCACCGCCGAGGAGAACTTCCGGGACCTGTCCGACTTCCCTTACGAGCCCCGCTACCACGACTGGCAGGACCTGCGCGTCCACTACGTGGACGAGGGCCCGCGGGACGGGCCGGTGATGCTCCTCCTGCACGGGATGCCCACCTGGGCCTACCTCTACCGGGACATGATCCCGCCCCTCGTCGCCGCGGGCTATCGCTGCATCGCGCCGGACCACGCGGGCTTCGGCCGCTCGGACAAGCCGACCGACATCCACTGGTACACGATCGCGCGGCACACCGAGATCCTGACCTCGCTGGTCCGCGCCCTGGACCTCGAGCGCGTCACCGTCGTCTGCCAGGACTGGGGCGGCCCTATCGGTCTCGCCCAGGCGGCCATGATGCCGGAGCGTTTCGAGCACCTCGTCATCATGAACACCTGGCTGGACCACCCCGGCTACGAGTACTCGGAAGCCATCCGCAACTGGAACCGGAACTGGCACGAGGGCGGCCTGTTCCACCGCCCGGAACCGGACCTCGCGGTACTGCTCCTGGTTTCCACGGGGCTCGCCGACCGCGAGACGATGCTCGGGGCCATCGTCCACGGCAAGCGGCCGGAGGTGACAGGCAAGGCGGCCGACGTCTATCGCGGCTTCTCGGCCCCCTACCGAGGCCTGCCGGACGCCGGCTACAACGGCATGCGCAGGTTCCCGCTATCGATCCCGGTGAGCAGCCCCGACAACGGGAACGCCGCGGCGCAGGCGCTGCACTACCGCACGCTGCTCGACTGGGGCCCTGACCCGGAAAAAGCCGCGCACTTCATCTGGGGATGCCAGGACGACGTGTTCACGGAGGCGTGCGGACGCACCTGGGCCGGGCGCATGGGCGCGCGGTTCGACGCGATCCCGGACGCGGGGCACTTCCTGCAGAGCAGTCATGGGGCGCGGGTGGCGGAACTGATCATCGAGGGTCGCAAGGACTGATCCCGGCGCCGCGACGGGCCCCGTGGGCGTCAGGCCTGCGGGTGGGCCGCCTCCGCGCCTGTTGCCGGGAGCGTAAAGCCCTCGCGGGATGCCGCTCGATTCAACTGTGCATCGAAGGACAGGAACCCGATACCCGTGGGCTCGTCCTCGGCCAGCGCAACTGCTGCCGCCAACTGCAGCCCATCCGCCGCACGGAGCGGGTGCACGCGAACCAAGCGTCGCGCGAGCGCCTGGATGCGTCGATCAGGCTGCACCTCGTACCATTGCAGCGCCAGCACGTCGAGACGACGCGCCCATTCCATTGCATCGGGAGGATCCGTCGCGGGGTCGACCACGATCGCGCCTTCACGTTCCTTGCGAGCCAACGCAGCCGCGCATTCGACCGAAGTGCCCCACCAGACCGCCAACTGCCGGTCCGCTTCGAGCACATCCCCAGCGACCGGCGCCAGAGCCTCATCCGTGACAAGGGCGATAATCGCCGAGGTGTCCCAGAAGTTCATCGGTAGCCCGTTTGCTCCTCCTCCCGGCGGTTTGCGAGGACGGCCTCCACCAAACCCGCACCGGGCAGCGGTTTCCAGCTCCGCACGGTCTCCCGAATGTCACCTCCCCGCTTCGGGCGGGACAGGATGCCCGCGGCTTCGAGACGAGCTATCCTCGCCTCTTCCTCAAGCTCGCGTTGCTCCTCCTCGCTCAGTTCGCCCACTACGTACGCGTCGCGCTCCTGGCGCACCCCGACAGCTCTCTCGACCGGGGTCAAACACGCAACCGGCACGTTGCGATCCAGGATGAGGATGGACTCCCCCCTGCGGACTCGCCTCAGGTAGGCGCTCAGGCCATTCCTGAGCTCCGAGATGTTCGCGCGCATCATCGTTTCCGGCCTCCGAACGTAATCGCGCCATGTTAGCCATGTTGATCACGCCATACAACCAGCATCATCCGCACGCCGCACGCGCGGAGGCGACCGGCGGCTTCCTCAGGCGGCGGCGTCGACGTTCTTCGACCGTTCCTTGAGTTCGAGCGGCCCGCTCAGGCCCTCCGCCAGGAGGTCCTCCGAGTCGCGGCCCTTGACCCATCCGCAGTAGCTGCTGGCCCGGTAGCCGAGGAGTTGGCGGGCGCGCACCGACAGCCGCGCGGCGTCTTCTGGCGGGAAGGCCAGGTACTGGTTCTCCTCCTGGGCGAGCCAGTCGACGACGAACGAGTGGAAGATGCCGGTGCGCCTGGCGGCGCTCTGGCTGGCGGCGAGGCCGTGCAGC
Source organism: Pseudomonadales bacterium (assembly GCA_022827245.1). Taxonomy (GTDB): domain Bacteria; phylum Pseudomonadota; class Gammaproteobacteria; order Pseudomonadales; family Azotimanducaceae; genus VXNE01. The sequence continues at coordinate 53,285 of JAJDTI010000169.1, forward strand.
GACCGGCAGTGCCAGAAGAGCACCGAGCCCTTCGGCATCACCGCCTGCACGACCTCGCTCTCGTTGGCGATGCGCTCCGCGGGCCAGCGGTGACTGCCCGGCACCAACCGCGTCGCGCCGTTCTCGGCGGTGAAGTCGGTGCCGGCCCACATGACGTTGAAGATCAGGTCGCGGTCGCCCGGGCCGTGCGGGACGAACGGCTCGTAGATGCCCATCTCGCGGTGCAGGATCTGAACGGCGCCCCCTTCGCGCGCCTGCAGCGACACCGAGGCGCCCACCCGGTAGTGGTGGCAGGTGGGTCCCGCTTCCGGCGGCACGTCCACGCTCAGGACCTGCTTGCACCCGTCGTCGGAGGAGACGAACTGCGACTTGCCGCGCCGAACGGGCGTCGAGGACGCGGCCATCGGCTCTTCGGGTCGCAGGACCCGGTCCGCCACCTCCAGCACCCGCTCATGCAGGAGCAGGGTCTCGCAGATCTCCGGGTTCGCATGCAGGACGGCCCCGATGGACCGGTTGTCCGAGCCGCCGATGAACTCGTTGCCCACCTTGGTCTTGTCATCGAAGGGCAGGTCCGCCGTGAGCGCGTCCATGGTCTCGGCGGAAACCAGGTTGGCGATGATCGCCGCGCCGTCGCGGCGGAACGAAGCGGCGACGTCGTCCGCGTGGTCGTCCGCGTGGTGGACTGTGATATCGGGCATGGTGCGTTCCCCAACAGGAGTTCGGTATCCCGTCCACGATAGTCCCTTTGCGGGACGCCGTACAGTCCCGGTCCCGCCACCGTTTGCGACCCTCGAGTCCCGTTCATAGACTCCCCCTGCGACCCTCACCGAGTCTCTTCCATGGATGTCACGACGTTGAGCCGGCGTCTGCGCGCGTTTGCGCGGGAGCGCGACTGGGAGCAGTTCCACTCGCCCAAGAACCTGGCCATGGCGCTGTCGGTCGAGGTGGCCGAGTTGGTGGAGCACTTTCAGTGGCTGACGGAGGCGCAGTCGTTGTCCCCGGAGCGCGTGGATCGGGCGGCGGTCGCGGCGGAGATCGCGGACATCCAGATCTACCTCGTGATGCTGGCCGACAAGCTCGATATCGATATCGCGGGGGCGGTGGACGACAAGATCCAGACGAACGCGCGGAAGTACCCGCCAAGGGGAACTAGCGAATGATCGTGTACTCGGCGACCCGGGCGACCCCGGGGCCAGAGAGGCTGCTACGTGTTCTGCGTGGACGAGGAGACGAACGCCTGGTTCCGCCGCTGCTCCGAGCGGCCCTACGGCGAACGGCCCGCACGCGCGCCGCTCGCGGAGGCCGCCCGGCCGGAGTCGCCTCCCTACGACATCGACGAGACGCGCCAGGACTCCAACCCGAGCGACTCCTGACCGTGGCCGGCGAGCGGACGCCCCGTCGGCTCAAATCCGCAGGAGCTGCAGCGGCAGCGGCAGGACCCTGACGCCGGCGATCGTGCCGGGTTGGCGGTTCTTGCTCCAGATTTCGCCGTTCGGGTAGCGCGCGATCTGCTTGACCGTCTTCGGGCGAAGCTGGTTCGCCCACTTGACCTCGACCGGCCAGAACCGGCCGTCGCGCACGTAGGCCACGTCGACCTCGCCCTGCGCCTTGATGTAGTACGTCGGGTGCGCGCGGCGGCAGTGCGTGGCGACGCAGGCTTCGACGATGCGGGACGCCCAGACGGGATCCGCCACGGCGGCCCGGATCTGCGACTCGAACGGATCGGCGGAGGGGTCGAGCCATGCGCGGACCGCATGCATGACGAACGGATCCGGAAACACCAGCTTGCGCGCCTTCTTGGGCGCCGCGGCCAGCTTGTCCTCCACGAGCGCGGGTAGCACGCAGGCGGCATCCATGCGCTCGAGGAGTCCGACATACTCGGCAACGGTCCTCGGGTGATCGATCGACAGGTCCCGCGCCAGCGCGTTCCAGGTCACCTGGCTCGTGTAGCGGGTGACGATGGCGTCCAGCACTTCACGCAGGTAGGGCTCCTGCTTGCCGCGCTTCCGCATATCGCCGCGTATCCAGTCGGAGTAGGTCGCAAGCGTGCTCGGGCGAATCGTGCCGTCGCCGGCAAGATCGTTGATCGCGGTGAGGTAGCCGCCATGCAGGAGGTAGCGGTCGAACGCCGCGTAGACCGCGTCGACAACGGCGGGAGGCATTTCCGGTTCATCCCCGTCCACCCCAGCGCCAACGAGGTCCACGTACTCGCGGAACGACAGCGGATGCAGGTGGAAGTCCGTGACGTCGGCCTGGCCCCGGCGTCCGGGGAAGCGCATCCGCGCGTCCTGCACCATGCCAAGGTCCGAGCCCGTCAGCACGAGGGCGGTGCGTTCGAGCAGACCGGCGTCTGCGGCGAACTTCACGGCCTTGTCCCAGTCCCGGATGTACGTGACCTCGTCCACGACGAGGTAGTTCGGGACCCCCGCGGGCGCATCGTCGAGATGCGCGGTCAGGTGCATCAACAGGCCGTGGTGATCGTCGATCAGTTCTCCGGTCAGGTAGGTGATCGCCGTCGGCGGCACGCCGCGGTCGAGCAGCTCGGCGACCCACTGCTTGAGCAGCGTCGACTTGCCGGTCTGGCGACCGCCTCCCAGGCTGTAGATCCCCGGCGCCGCCGTCGGTAGCCGGTCGAGGATCGAGGACCGGTGCTGGAACGGACACGAGTCCAGGTGCGCCAACTGGGGATCGCGCCCGCGAAACCCTCGCGCGTCGGTCCGATGGCCGTTGTGGGGCAGGAACCTGGGGTCCATTGGAGACGTGCCGCGCAGATGAGCACTAATGGTTGCTCAAATTTAGACATCATGCAATGACTAAATTTAGTCATTGCACGGTGAGCGCCCCGGAGTGTCGACCGCTTGCCTTTTCCCTCCCAACCCGTAAGATGCCGCCCCCTCGCCACCGACCCCGGGGATGACCCATGCGCCGGAAAGATCTTGCCTCCAACTCCTCGGTGAGCGGTAGCTGAGTCCACGCGACTCCGGGCCCGCTCTCCCTGATCGAGCGGGTTCCTCCTCCAGACCCTGACTTCGTCGGAACCCGCTCACCGGGCAACCTTGCTCGCTGGACGGGAAGACCATGAAGGAAGGAACCAGCCTCTGGGCCATCGCCAGGGGCCAACGTACAAGATACTCGGGCGCGATCGTCGCGATGGCGATCACGAACGTGCTGATGTTCGGCGCCCCGCTCATCGCCAAGTACGCGATCGACGTCGTGCACGAGCGCGACCTCGCGCTCGGCGCGCCCGTGCTCGTGGCCGTCACCGAACGCGTTGCGGCGACCGACCCGCACCTGGCGTACCTCGTCGTGTCGGCCGTGGCGGGCGTCGCCGTCACCGCGGTCGGCGGCTTCTTTCTCTTCCTGCGCGGGCTGTGGACCGCGATGGCGTCGGAGGCGATCTGCCGGCGGCTGCGGGAGGAGCTCTTCCGGCGGCTGCATCACCTGCGCGCGGAGTTCTTCGACGACGCGGACACAGGCGACCTCGTCCAGCGCTGCAGTTCGGACGTCGAGACGGTGCGCGTGTTCCTGTCCGCGGACGTGGTCGAGATCGGCCGCGCGAGCCTGCTGGTGCTGACCGTCGTGCCCATCCTCTTCTGGCTGAACGCGGACCTCGCCTGGTACTCCATCTGCCTGCTGCCGCTACTGCCCGTCGGCGCTTACGTCTTCTTCTCCAGGATCAAGGACCTGTTCGAGGAGACCGACCGTTCCGAGGGCGAGATGACGGCCGTCCTGCAGGAGAACCTCACCGGCATCCGGGTGGTGCGCGCCTTCGCGCAGCAGGAACGCGAGACGCAGCGCTTCGGCCGGCGGATACGGGCGTTTCGCGACAACCACACGCGCCTCGCGCGCCTGATGGGCATCTACTACGGCGCCGCGGACCTCCTCGCCCTCGGACAGCTCGGCATCGTCCTCGTGGCCGGCGCGCTGTTCATCCTCGACGGGCAGATCACCGTGGGCGACCTCTTCGCCTTCCTGACGGTGGTCGGCATGGTGACCTGGCCCATCCGGACACTGGGGCGGGTCCTCACGGACACCGGCAAGGCAGTGGTGGCGCTCGGGCGCATCGACCACATCCTGACCACCCCGGAAGAGTCCACCGAGGCGACGCCTTCCCTGCCGCGGGCCCGGGGCGCGATCCGCGTCGAGCGCCTCCAGTTCTGGTACACGGAGGAACGGCCCGTGCTCCGCGACCTCTCCTTCGAGATCGCGGCCGGCGAGACGGTGGGGCTCGTCGGGGCGCCAGGCTCGGGCAAGTCGAGCCTGATTCGCGTCCTGCTGCGTCTCTACCCCTACCAGGGCGGCCAGGTGTTCCTCGACGACCTCGAAGTCCGCGATGTCGACCGCAAGTGGCTGCGCAACCAGTTCGGCGTCGTCCTGCAGGATCCCTTCCTGTTCTCGCGCAGCATCGAGGAGAACCTTCGGGTCGCGCGACCGGACGCGCGCTTCGAGGACCTCGTGGAAGCCTCCCGGGACGCCGCAGTGCACAACGCCATCTCCGCCTTCCCGGACGGCTACGCCGCGATGGTGGGCGAACGGGGCGTCACCCTGTCCGGCGGGCAGCGGCAACGGGTCGCCCTCGCCCGCGCCCTGGTCAAGGACCCGCCGGTGCTGGTGCTCGACGACTCGCTGTCCGCCGTGGACACCGGCACGGAGCGGCAGATCCTCGACGCCCTCGACCGGCGCCGCGGGCGGCACACCACCATCGTCGTCGCGCACCGGCTGTCCACGGTCGCGCACACGGACCGCATCCTGGTGCTCGACCGCGGCCGGCTCGTGCAGCAGGGCACGCACGATACGCTCGCGCGCGAACTCGGCCCGTACCGGCGCCTCTGCGAGATCCAGGGGGCGCTCGAGGCCTCGATCGACGCCGACCTTCAGGCCGCGGCCGGAGAAACGTGATGGACAACTACGACGACGACAACTACGACGACGGCTTCGACGAACAGACCCTCGCGTCGCGCATGCAGACCCACCTCTGGCGGCGCCTGTTCTCGTACACCCTGCCGCACAAGCGGGATCTCGCGGCCCTGGCCGGGTTCAGCTTCCTGACGGCCATCGCCGAGGTGACCTTTCCCCTCATCACGAAGTGGGTGGTCGACGACATCCAGGCCAACGGCGGGGACGCGGACCTGGTCCTGTGGGCCCTGCTCTATCTCGTCTGCACCGCGGTGCTGGCCGTGTCCGTCGCCGGCTTCGTGGCGATCGCCGGCAAGATCCGCGCGTTCCTGAGCCACGACATCCGCGAGGAGGCCTTCGGCAATCTCCAGCGGCTGTCGTTCTCGTTCTACGACCACCGCCCCGTGGGCTGGCTCATGGCGCGCATGACCTCCGACTGCGAGCGGCTCTCGAACATCCTGGCGTGGGGATTCATGGACTTCATCTGGGGCGCGACGACGATGGTCGGGATCGCCGGCGCCATGGTCGTGATGCAGTGGGACCTCGCCCTCGTGGTCCTCGCGATCCTGCCCGTCCTCTACTGGGTGTCCGTGAAGTTCCGTCGCAGCATCCTGACCAGCGCGCGGCAGGTGCGCCGCGCGAACTCGCGCATCACGGGCTCGTACAACGAAGCCATCATGGGCGTGCTCACGAGCAAGGCGTTCGTGCGCGAACGGGAGAACCTGGGCGAGTTCCAGGGGCTGACCGGCACGATGTACCGGGCCTCCGTCACCAACATGACGCTTTCCGCCATCTACCTGCCCATCGTGACGACGCTCGCGAGCCTCTCGATGGGGCTGGTGCTGCTGGTCGGCGGCATGGACGTGTACGTCGCGCCGCTCATGGTCGGTACCCTGGTCGCCTTCCTCGCCTATGCCCGGCACTTCTTCGAGCCGGTGGAGACCATGGGCTACTGGTTCGCGGAAATGCAGATGGCGCAGGCCTCGGCCGAGCGCGTGCTGAGCCTGATCGACGCCGAGGCGACGATCCGCGACTCCGACGACGTGCTCGAGGCGATCTCCGCCCAACGCGCCGCCCCGGAACGGGAACACGTCGCGTTCGACGGCGGTCCCGCGCGCATCTCGCGCATAGAACTGAAGAACGTCGGGTTCGCCTACGAGTCCGGAGCACCGGTACTCGAGGACATCGACCTGACGGTCAACGCCGACGAGACGATCGCCATCGTCGGGCCCACCGGGGGCGGCAAGAGCACGCTCGTCAACGTGATCTGCCGCTTCTACGAGCCCACGACGGGACAGGTGCTGATCGACGGCATCGACTACCGCAAGCGGAGCCTGCACTGGCTGCAGTCGAGCCTCGGGATGGTGCTGCAGAACGCCCACGTGTTCAGCGGGCCGATCCTGGAGAACATCCGCTACGGGAGGCCCGACGCGCCCGACGACGAGGTAGTGATCGCCGCCCGCATCGCGGGCGCCCACGACTTCATCACGGCGATGCCCGAGGGCTACCGGACCGAGGTCGGCGAAGGCGGCAGCCGACTCTCCGCCGGTCAGAAACAGCTCGTCTCGTTCGCCCGCGCGATCCTCGCCGATCCGCAGATCCTGGTGATGGACGAAGCGACGTCCTCCGTGGACACGGAAACGGAAATGCACATCCAGGACGGACTGCGGCGCGTCCTCATGGGACGCATCAGCTTCGTCATCGCGCACCGCCTTTCGACGGTCCGGAACGCCACCCGCATCCTCGTGATCGACGGCGGGCGGATCGTGGAGACCGGCGACCACGCGGCGCTGCTGGCGGCCGACGGGCACTACGCGAGTCTTTACCGGCAACAGGGGCTGCGCGACACGAAGAGCCTGTGGACACCGGGCTCCGAGGCACTTCCGGCCGGCAGTGGTGAAGGAGCCCGCTAACGGGCCCGGCTCGTCCTGTATGCTCGGCGCGACCATTCCGGGGGGAAGCGTCATGGGAACGCACGCACGGTGGATCGCGCTGATCGCACTGTTGACCGCCCTGCCGCCGGCGGCCGACGAGGAGAACTGCCACAGGCTCTACCGCCTGACGGACCTCTCGCACGCCATCGAGCCCGGGATCTCCGTCGCTGCGACGGACGCCCTGCCGGCCCATTGCCGCGTACGCGGCGTCGTGAACCGGGCCATCCGCTTCGAGGTCACCCTCCCGGACGACTGGAACGGCCGTCTGATGTTCACCGCCGTCGGCGGCAACGCCGGGTACATCGGGGATACCACGAGTCTCCTCGCGCGCGGGTTCGCGATGGCCTCCACGGACACCGGTCACGAGCGCGAGGACGGCAACGACTATCTCGCACAACCCGAGGCCCGACTCGACCACGCCTACCGCGGCGTGCACCTGGCGACACTGGCGTCGAAGCGCGTGATCGCGCATTACTACGGCCGCGACATCGACCGCTCCTACCTCCAGGGCTGCTCGAACGGCGGGCGGGCGGGCCTCATGGAAGCCGAGCGGTTCCCCGAGGACTACGATGGAATCATCGCCGGAGCCCCCGTGTTCCGGTTGCAGGAGTTCCAGCCATGGATGATTGCGGTGCACGCTCTCCAGGAAGCGCACCCGCTGGACAAGGCAGCCTTCACGGTCCTCGACGAAGCGTCGCGCACCGCGTGCGATGCCCTGGACGGCGTCGAGGACGGCGTCATCAACGACCCCCGCATCTGTGAAACCGACGTCGACGCGCTCGTCTGCGCAGCGGGCCAGACGGAGGGCTGCCTCACGGCCGGACAGGCCGAGACGGCGCGCTTCATCTACGGCGACATGGTCGACGCGGAGGGCAAGGTGCTGTCCCCCGGCGTGCCGCCCGGCGCCGAGTCCCGGGGCGACTGGGGCTCCTGGCTGCTGGGCGGAGAGGTCGTACCCGGCGGGCTCGGCAACATGATACGGGGCAATCTGGCCCTCCACATGCGCCATGATCCGACCTTCGACGCGGCGCAGTTCGACCCGGTGCGCGACCAGGCACGGATCGGCGAGGGCCTGGCGGCCTACGACTCGACGGCGGACCTCTCGGAGTTCCACGCCCGCGGCGGCAAGATCCTCATGTATCAGGGCTGGAACGACTTCCCCCTGCGCGCCGGGCGCGCCTTCGACTACCTGGCCGCCGTCGAAGCCGCGGCCGGCGGCCCGGAACAGGCGGCCGGGTTCTTCCGGCTGTTCATGGTGCCCGGCATGCTGCACTGCTTGGGCGGCCCGGGTCCGTGGCAGGCGGACTACGTGGACCCCATCGTCAAGTGGACGGAACAGGGCATCGCGCCCGAACGGATCGTGGCGACGCATCCCGCCGAGGCCATCGCCCTGCCGCACCTGAATCCGAGCCGGCCGCCGGAACCGTCGCGGGCGTTCACCCGGCCCCTGTGCGTGTATCCGAAACTCGGCCTGTACCGCGGCGAGGGGGACCCGGACGACGAGAGCAGCTTCCGCTGCGCCGTACCGTAGAGCGTCGCGAGCGGGAGCATTTCTGTATGCTCCCCGCACGCCCGGTCAAGGAGAGAACCATGGAAACGTCGCATCGCTACGCCCGTCTTGCGGCGGTTTCGCTGATCGCCGCGCTGGGGGCGATGCCCCTTGCGGCCGTTGCGGAGGAAAGCCAGTGTCACAAGCTCTACCGCCTGACCGACCTCTCGCACGCCATCGAGCCCGGCATCTCCGTGGCGGCGACCGAGGCCCTGCCCGCGCATTGCCGCGTACGAGGCGTCGTCAACCGCGCCATCCGCTTCGAAGTCACGCTCCCGGGGGAGTGGAACGGGCGATTGATGTTCTCCACGGTCGGTGGCAGCGCCGGGACGATCGGCGACACGACGAGCCTCCTCGGCCGCGGCTTCGCGATGGCCTCCACGGACACCGGGCACGAGCTCGAGGAAGGCAACGGATACCTGCGCCAGCCGGAGGCGGCCCTCGACTACGCCTACCGGGGCGTGCATCTCGCGACGGTGGCCGCGAAGCGGGTGATCGGCCACTACTACGACCGGGAGATCGAGCACTCCTACCTGCAGGGGTGCTCGAACGGCGGCCGGGCCGCCCTGCTCGAGGCCGAGCGCTTCCCCGAGGACTATGACGGCATCATCGCCGGCGCTCCCCTGTTCCACTTCACGGAGTTCCTGCCCTGGATGGTCGCGGTGCACAACCTGCAGGCCGCGCATCCCCTGGACAAGACCGCCTTCACCCTCCTCGACGACGCGTCGCGCACCGCCTGCGACGCGCTCGACGGCGTGGAGGACGGCGTCATCAACGACCCGCGCATGTGCGAGGTCGATGTCGATGCCCTGATCTGCGCGGACGGGGAGGACGAGAACTGCCTCACCGCCGGGCAGGCGGAGACCGCGCGCTTCATCTACGGCGACATGGTGGACGAGGACGGCAACCTGATCGCCCCCGGGGTACCGCCGGGCGCCGAGGCCTCCGGCGACTGGGCCTTCTGGCTGCTCGCGAACGAGGCGGTAGGCAGCATCGGCGACGCCCTGCGGGAGATGCTGACGCTCATCATGCGTCACGAGCCGGGCTTCGACGTGGAGGGTTTCGACCCCGTACGCGACCGGACGCAGATCGTGAGCGCGCTGGCGCCCTTCGACACGATGGGAGACCTCAGCGAGTTCCGCGACCGTGGCGGCAAGATGCTGATGTACCAGGGCTGGAACGACTTCCCGCTGCGCCCGGGGCGCGCCTTCGACTACCTCGCGGCGCTCGACGCGGCGAACGGCGGCCCGGAGCGGACGGCGGACTTCTTCCGGCTGTTCATGGTCCCGGGCATGGTGCACTGCGCCGGGGGCCCCGGGCCCTGGCAGGCGGACTACGTGGACCCGATCGTGAAGTGGACCGAACAGGGCGAAGCGCCGGAACGCCTCGTCGCGACCCACCCGGGCGAGCCGGTACCCATGTTCCACCTGAATCCAAGCGAGCCCGCAGCGGCCTCCCGCGCCTTTACGCGACCCCTCTGCGTCTACCCGAAGCTCGGGCTGTATCGCGGCGAGGGGGACCCGGACGACGAGAGCAGCTTCCGCTGCGCCGTGCCCTGAAGCGCGGCAACGACCGGGCACGCATCCCCGAGAACGAACTGTCCAGAAGGAGACCCCCAATGTCCCGAGCAACGACGCTTGCCCCCTTGATCGCCCTGTGCTGGGCGGCGAGCGCGGCCTCCGCCGACGCAAACACCTGTCGCGACCTCTACCGGCTGACCGACGTCCACTACGCGATCGAGCCCGGCATCTCCGTGCCGGCGACGGACGCGTTGCCCGCCCACTGCCGCGTGCGCGGGGTGATCAACCGCGCCATCCGCTTCGAGGTGACGCTGCCCGAAGACTGGAACGGGCGCCTCATGTTCGAGGCGGTCGGCGGGGCCGCCGGCACCATCGGCGACACCACGAGCCTGCTCGCCCGCGGCTTCGCCCAGGCGTCCACCGATACGGGCCACGAACTCGCCGAGGGCAACGCCTTCCTGAAACAGCCGGAGGCGCTCCTCGACTACGCCTACCGGGGCGTGCACCTCGCAACGGCGGCGTCGAAGCGCGTCATCGCCGAGTACTACGGCCGCGATGTCGATCACTCCTACCTCAAGGGCTGCTCGAACGGCGGACGTGCCGCGATGCTCGAAGCGGCGCGCTTCCCGGAGGACTACGACGGGATCATCGCCGGGGCGCCCGCGTTCTGGTTCCAGGAGTTCATCCCGTGGATGGTCGCCGTCGGCCGCAAGCAGGCGGCGAATCCGCTGGACCGCGCCGCGCTGCAGGTCCTCGACGACGCCTCGCGCAACGCCTGTGACGCCATGGACGGCCTCGAGGACGGGGTCATCAACGATCCGCGGACCTGCTCGGTGGACGTCGACGCCCTCGTGTGCGAAGCGGGACAGAGCGACGGCTGCCTGACCCCCGGCCAGGCGGACACCGCGCGTTTCATCTACGCCGACGTGAACGACGCCGAGGGCAACCTGCTCTATCCCGGGGTGCCTCCCGGCGCCGAGGCGGCCGGAGACTGGGGCGGATGGATCCTGCCCAACGAGGTGCTGGCGGGCGGAACCACGATCGTCGGCGACCTCATCCCCGAAATGCTCACGTTCCTGATGCGGCACGACCCCACGTTCGAGCTGGAGGAGTTCGACCCGGTCGCGGACCACGACCGCCTCACCGATCCGATGACGCCCCTGGACCTGCGCACGTCTGACCTCTCCGAGTTCCGCGACCGCGGCGGCAAGCTCCTCATCTACCAGGGCTGGAACGACTTCCCCTTGCGGCCCCAACGCGCGATCGCGTACCTCGAGTCGGTCGAGGAAGCGATGGGCGGTGCGGAGGAAACCGCGGACTTCTTCCGCATGTTCATGGTCCCCGGCATGGTGCACTGCGCCGGCGGGCCGGGCGCGTGGCAGGCCGATTACACGGATCCCATCGTCAAGTGGCGCGAAGACGGAGAGGCCCCCGAGCGCATCGTTGCCACCCACCCCGGCCCGATGGCCCTGGATCACCTCGACGTCGAAGCGACAACGGGCCAGCAGCGCAGCTTCACGCGGCCGCTGTGCGCGTATCCCGAACTCGCGCAGTACGACGGCGCAGGCGACCCCGACGACGAGGCGAGCTTCGGCTGCGCGGCGCCATAGGGAAAGTCAGGCCGCCTTCCTGTCCCGGTCTTCCGCGCCGAACGAATCCGCGCTCTCGAGCAGGGCCACCATGCGGGTCAGCGTTTCCGTCTGACCTTCCACGTCATGGGGTCTTCCGACGGTGGCCCCGATGTTCAGCCGCCGTATCACCTGG
>JAJDTI010000041.1 GCA_022827245.1 Pseudomonadales bacterium
TGAGAAACCGCCTCACGTCCGCCTTCGAGAAGCCGCCGCCGGCGATGACTTCGGCGTGCTCGGGGCCGAGCACCACCACCGGCTGTCCCTCGAGGTAGAAGTTGTTCGCGCCGGGGGACGCCAGCGTGCCGGCCACGGTCAAAAGGATCTCCTCGGCCGTGCGCCCGTAGTGGTCGTTGACGTTGTGCGGGCCTTCCAGCCCGAACACGGTGACGTGGCTCGCCGCCGGATCGAGCCCGAGTTCCTCGTGATGGGACGGCCAGGGGTTCGCCGCGGCGTTCTCGGCGAAGCAGAACGTGTACTTGGCGGGCGATCCCATCGTCGATCGATCCAGCGCGCCGGGGGAGGCGCCGCCGACGTTGATGAGGATCAGCCGGACGGCACGGCCGATGGCCGCGTTGGCGCGGTTGCCCTGGCCGAAGGCGTTGTAGGCGCCGTTGATGCCGAGGGCCTCGCACACGGGGCCGCCGACGAGGCAGGCGACCGTGCAGGGGTGCGTCGTCGACTGGATGGACTTGAGGTTGAACGCCGGATCGCACATCGCGCGGGTCGCCGCGAGGACGACCGGGAAGTGCGCGGGCTCGCAACCGGCCATGACGGCGTTCGCGGCGATTTTCCCCAGCGTCGCCCTGCCGAGCCGCGGCTCGACGATCGCCGCCAGCGTGTCCGGGTCGCGCCCGCCGAGCATGGCCTCCGTGCGCTGCGGTGTCGGGGGCACGACGGGCAGCCCGTCGGTCCAGCCGCGGGACGCGAACAGCCGGTTAAGCGCCTCGAAGCTATCTGGTCCGCGGATGCGGTCCGGCGCGTCCGGCGCGTTGAACTCGCCGTCGAAGAGCGCGTGGTAGCGGAGGCGCCGGCTGCGTTCCGGTTTCTGCGTGCGGTACTTCGCCTCCAGCGTTTCGGGGTCGCCGCTCAGCGCGTCCGCGATTTCCGCCAGGATGCCGTCGGCGAACCGTCCGCACTCCCCGGTATCGCGCTTCGCGAGCGGGTGGGGCACCACGGCCATGGGCAGGCCGGGCAGCCCCCAGCCGGTTGCCTCCGCCTTCGCCAGGGTGAAGAACTCGTCGGTGCAGATCGCCACCGCCGGAATGCCCCGCTTCTCGAGCTCGATCAGGTCATGGATACACCACGACGTGCAGGAGCCTCAGTCGCAGACGGCGCCCACCACCGCGTCGCACTCGCGGACGAACTCGTCGGTGAACACCGCCGGCGCGCTCGCCTCCTTCATGAACCACCGGAAGTCGCGCACGCCGTGGGCCTCGGCGAGGCCGCGCCGCAGATGCTCGAGCAGCACGTCCGCGTTCTTCTTGTCGTTCGCGAAGAGGCCCACGGTGACGTCGGGGCCCAGGACCACGCGGGGCGATAGCGGCGCCGCCTTCCGCTCGAAGACGCCGCAGGGGTTCATCAGTTCCATGGGTTCTCCATCCGTCGACTGACGTCCGAGGTCGATGCGAAAGGTAGCGCGACCGGGGTCTCCGGCCAACCGCCGGCAGGCTTGGCGTGTGGCGGACGCGTTTGGCCGACGATTGCCGGTCCGTTGGTCCGGGTCTCCTGGCTCGGGCAGAATGAACGTCATGCGCTACGTGTCTGCATCCGAGGCGAGGCGACGCTGGGCGGCAGTGCTGGGCGGAGTGCGCCAGGAACCCGTCACCGTCCTGCGACGGAACCGCGAAGTGGCCGTGATGCTCTCGCCCGTCGACTACAAGCGGTTGACCGGCGACAACGTCAAGGATTTCCAACGCTTCTGCGATCGTGTAACCGAGGCTGCGAGGGCCCGCGGAATGAACGCGGAGGTGCTCGACGGGCTGCTCGGGCCTGAACCGTGAGCCGAGTCGTCGCGGTCAGGGGCGCGCCAGGAGCGCTTTCCTTTCCCTCCGCGGCCACGTAGCCTCGCGCACCAAACCTGAAGGAGAGAGCCATGCGAACCATCGTTGCAGTCGTCGCCCTCGCGGTCGGCCTGGCGCTTGGCGCCTCGCTGGGCGTGGCGTACGCCGAGAGCGAGGCGACGCCCGCCGCCTACGTCGTCGTCGGCGGGCGCACCATCGATGCGGCGGGACTCGAGGCATACGGCGAGGTTGCCGGACCGCCCGCGCGAGAGGCGGGCATCGAGATGCTCGCGCGCGGCGAGGGGGACGGGCTGCACCTGGTGGAAGGGACGATGCCGACGGACGGCTTCATCGCGGTCGAACGCTTCCGGTCGGTGGAGGCCTTCCTGGCGTTCTGGAACTCCGCCGACTACCAGCGGGCGATCGAACTGCGCAAGGGCAAGGTCGAGCTCGACTTCGTTGTCGCGTTAGAGGCGCTGGAGGCGGTGGAGTGACCGTCGTCGCGATCCACGTCGCTCCGGAGCGCGGGGGGCCGTGCGTGGCCCTCGAGCGGGGCGCCCTCGTGCCGGGGCGCGGTATCGAGGGCGACCATCACCATGCCCGGCCGAGCGGCGAGCCGGCCAGCGAAGTGACGTTTATCGAAGCGGAGACGGTGGACGCGTTCAACGCCGCCACGGGGCTCGACCTCGACGGCTCGGCGACCAGGCGCAACGTCCTCACGCGGGGGGTCGAACTGAACCCCCTGGTGGGGCAGCGCTTCGCGGTCGGTACGGCCGTGCTCGAAGGTCTCGAACCCTGCGACCCGTGCGCGACGCTCGGCAAGCGGCTCGCGACGGCATCGGTGTCCGCCGCGGACGTGGTACGGGCGCTGGCGGATCGCGGCGGCCTGCGGGCCCGGGTCGTGGAAGGCGGCGTGATCGTTCCCGGCGACGAGATTCGCCCGGTCTGACGCTCGGTCCGGAGACGTCGACGTGTTTCCCGCGGACCTGCCGGCGCGCCCACCGGCCGTCTCCGTTGCGGCGGGGCTGCTGCTGGGATCGGCGGTCGTACTGCTCCTCGCCTGGGCTCTGTGGCCGGAGACCGTGGTCAGCAACGGGGCGCGGGTGTTCTTCGTGATGCTCTGGGCCGTGCTGGCGTACGGCGCGTACCGTGGACTCGGCTGGGTCCGCGTGGCCATCGGCCTGGTCTTCCTGGCCTCGGCGTGGGGGGTGGCGAACGCCGAGTCGCTCGGGTCCGCCGTCGCCGACACGCCGGCGTCGGAGATCCTGTGTGCGGCCATGCAGGTGGCCGCGCTGGTGCTGCTGTGCCTGCCGGTGGCCGGCCGCTGGTTCGCGGCGGTCCGGGAGGTGGAAGCGTAGGCCGCAGCGCGACCTTGCGGGCGCCTTACTCGCTCTTCGCGGAAAGCTGCAGCAGGATTCCGTGCGTGGACTTGGGATGCACGAACACCTGCGGGCCGCCCTCGCCGATCAGCCGGGCCCCGGCCTCGCGCATGGCGGCCGCCGTCTCGGCGACGTCGTCCACCTCGAAGGCGATCGTGTGGATGCCTTCGCCGCGGCCCTCGAGCGCGCGGCCGACCGCCCCGTTCGGGTCGGTGGGCGCCACCACTTCGATGAAGCCTCCGTTCGGGAGGTTGAAGAAGGCCTGCTTGATGCCGAGGGCTTCGCTCTCGTCCGTGCGGTCGAGGGTCAGTCCCAGGGCATCTCGATAGGTCGCGATACCTTCGTCGAGGTCCGAAACCCGGACTACCAGGTGGTCGAATCCAGTCATGGCCATTGTGCGTCTCCAGGAGCGAAGGAGGAAACCGGGGCGCCTTGGCGGTGACTGCCGGCTCGGCGCCGCGCCGTCCCCCTCAGGCGGACCGGAGCTTATCAGATACGCGCCCGGGGCTCTGGAAAGACCCGGTGCCGCGGCATAAGGTAGCGTTCAACGCGGGACGGGAGCGGCCGATGTCGGACGAACGGGGCCTGACGAATCACGAGATCACGATTGCGTTGGCGGGCGGCGCCGTCCTGGGGCCCTTTCGGGCGACCTGGAGCACGGAGATCGTCAGCGACGTCCGCGAACTGACGAGGGACTACGACGCATTCCTGCAGGGCGAGCCGCAGAAGCGCTTCAAGTACCACCTGCACGACGACGACAATCCGCAACGGCCGATCTCGCACTCCCTGATCCTCAACTTCGAACACGTCACGGCGATCTACGACCGCGTCCTGTTGCACGAACACGATTGACCTCTCCACCGCCCTCGAACCCGCGGGACGCGTAGAGCTACCAAAGCAAGGTGGAAAAGGTCGCAAGGCAAACCAGGCTGGGCGCGGTCCAGGGGATCGAACGCGAGGGCGTTGAACGATTTCTCGGGCTGCCCTACGCGGCACCGCCGGTGGCTGAGCTGCGTTGGCGTGAGCCGCAGCCCGCCGTCCCCTGGCAGGGTACGCACGACGCGACCCGGTTCCCCAATCGCTGCTGGCAAGCCCCGCCACCCGACGTGCTCAGTGGCCGCGAGACGCCGGGCGAGATGTCTGAAGACTGCCTGTATCTCAATATCTACACGCCTGCCGGTAAGGGCGCCAGCCGACCCGTGCTGTTCTGGATTCATGGCGGCGCCTATGTCCTGGGCACGGCCAACACCTATGACGGTACTGCATTGGCGCGCGACCATGATGTGGTGGTAGTGACCATCAACTATCGCCTCGGTATCTTCGGCTTTCAGAACATCGCCGCCCTCGGCGACGCCTATCGCGGCAGCGGCAATCGTGGCCTGCAGGATCAGGTCGCGGCTCTGTCCTGGGTCCACGACAACATAGCCGACTATGGCGGTAGTCCCGATAACGTTACCGTTTTCGGGCAGAGCGCCGGCGGTACATCGGTGTTGTCGCTGTATGCCATGCCCAGCGCCAGTGGACTGTTTCATCGCGCCATCTCGTTCAGCGGCACGGATATCAGCGCGGTGCCCATCGATGGCGTCACTCCACTGGCCGCGCATTTCGGCTGCGACGGTGATGATCTGCTCACGGCCTCCCTCGGTGCGAGCGCCAGGGACCTGTTCGCGTTGCAGCAGCAGATTGGCGGCGCCTTCTCGTCGCACGTCGATGGCGATGTAGTCGCGCAAAGGCCTGTCGCGGCGCTGCTGGCGGCCGGCCGCGACAACCCGCCACTCGTGGCCGGTTGCAACGTGGACGAAGGGACAATGTTCACCGAGCACTCGAAGCAGACCGGCGACGACGCGGCCATGATCGAGGGCCTGTTACCCCTGTTCTCACGCCGGGTGAACCCGGGCAATCCCGGCGGCTACGAGAGCTGGGTTAGGTCTGCGCTAAGGGAGAAGCCCCCGGTGCAACAGATGGAACGCTGGTGGTATGACACCTTTCGGGCCGCCGCATTGCGTCATGCCGCAGCGGCGAACCGCGTGGGTGGCGCCGGGTGGGTATTCAACTTCAACGTGCCCGGGAACTCCTCCCTTGGTGCTGCTCACGGCAGTGAGATTCCCTTTACGTTCAACAGTTTCGCCGATGACGAGGCGCCGATGCTGTTCTTCCACGACAAGACCCCGGACAATCGGCAACTGGCTCGGTTGTGGTCGTCCATGGTGGTACGGTTTGCCCGCACGGGAGACCCCAACGGGGCCGGTCTGCCCGAGTGGCCGCGATACGACGACCGCGCCGCGTGCCTCGTCTTCGATAGCCATCCGCACGTCGAACTTGACCCCGATGGGGCTGACCTGCGGGCGGTCTACGGGATGGTCGACTGAGTGCGACTGCGAACCGGAGTACCGTGGCGGTCCGTCCTTGGGACGATCCGCCAGACCTTCTGACGTACCGGACGGTCCGGCCCCCCGAGGCCCGCTGCCGCGAATCTCGGTGGGGCCTCCGTGGTGTCTTCCGTGAACAGCTTGCCGATCTCCTGGCCGCTGTAGAGTTCGTGCACCTCCGCCTCGGGCACCGAGAAGGGCGGGCCGGCGATGCGGGACTGATCGTACTCGAGGGTCAGCAGCAGCGTGCGCACCCCCGGCGGGAGCATGCGGGCGAGCACGGCCGCGTAGCGCCGCCGCATGTCGGGCGGCAGTGCGACCAGCGCGCCGCGGTCGTACACACCCCCGATGCCCGCGAGCGCCGACTGGTCGAGATCGAACACGTCGCCTTCGAGGATCGTGACGGAGCCGCCGCGATGGCGCACGAAGCGACCCTCGCGTCGGCTGTGGGGCAGGAGGTTCGAATCGGTGAAGAACTCCCGGGCGGCGATGGCGGACAGCTCGCAACCGAGGACCTCGTGGCCCGCGTGCGCGAGCCAGGCCATGTCCCGGGTCTTGCCGCACAGCGGGACCAGCACCTTTGACGCGGGATCGAGACCCACGCTGGGCCAGTGGCGGACGAGCGCCGGATTCACGTCCTCGCGGTGCCTGCCGAGTTGGCCCGTCCGCCAGCGTTCGAGCCAGAAGTCGCTTTGCATGAGCCGCTCCCGTCCGGGCCCGGGGTATGCGTGCCGGCGCAACCCGCCAGCCACGCACCCCCGGGGCGAGGTACGGTTTACAGGTTGCGCCCGAACAGCGCGAAGAGCCGTTCCCAGTGCCGCTCCGCGGACGGCTTGTGGTACTTGCCTTCGCGCTGGGGGAAGACGAACCCGTGGTCGGCGCCTGGATACCATTCGACGCGGTAGTTGATGCCGGTGGTCGCCAGGTGTTTCTCCAGCGGGTCGATCATCGACGGCGGCGCCAGCGGATCGAGTTCGGCGCAGCCGAAGTAGATCTCGCCCTGGATCCGGTCCGCGGTCTCGTGCGGGGCGTCCTCGCCGTAGAGACGTACGCCGTGGAACGACGCGGCGGCCTTGATCCGGTCTGGGAACGCGGCCGCGGCCGCGAACACGAAGGGCCCGCTCATGCAGTAGCCCACGGCGCCGACCGGGCCGCCGCGCGCGTTGTCGCGCTCCGCCGCGAAGTCGAGCAGCACCCGGGTGTCTTCGCAGATCATGGCGTCCGTGGTGGCGCCCATGAGTTCCCGCATGCGTTCGCGGGTCGCGCCCGGCATGCCCATGTGGAACTCGCGCACCTGGCGGTAGTACAGGTTCGGCAGCACGACGAAATAGCCCACCGTGCCGATGCGGCGCGCCATGTCGTGCAGTTCCTCGCGTTTGCCCGGGGCGTCCATGTAGAAAATGACGAGCGGGAACGGGCCGCCTTCCTCGGGGTGCGTGACGAAGGTGTTCATCACGCCGTCGGGCGTCCGGATGTCGACTTCGGCTTCGATCATGGGCGGCGGGACCAGGCAAGGGAGGACCGGCGATTATAGTCACCGGCGGGCTATGATCCCCGCACCCCCTCCCCATCCCGAAAAGGAGACTCCGCCATGCGCGCCATCCGCTGCCTGCTCGCCGGCCTCGCCCTGCTCGTGCTTGCGCCTGCCGAGCGCGTCGCGGCGGAGCTGGACTACACGGCCGTGGTGAACGTCATCTACGGTCACAAGGCCGGCATGGCGCTCATCTACGACGTGTTCCGCCCGCAGGAGCCCAATGGCGCCGGGGTGCTGTTCATGGTGAGCGGCGGCTGGTTCTCGCGCTGGCAGCCGCCGGCGCGGCGCGTGGCCACGTTCGAACACCTGCTCGACGCCGGTTTCACCGTCTTCGCGGTGCACCACGGCAGCGCGCCGCGGTTCAAGGTGCCGGAGGCGGTCGCCGACGTGCGTCGCGCCGTGCGCCACGTGCGCATGAACGCGGCGGAACACGGGGTCGACCCGCGGCGGCTCGGCGCGTACGGCGGCAGCGCCGGCGGGCACCTGGCGCTCATGGTGGGGCTCGCCGGCGATGCGGGAGACGCGACCGCGGCAGACCCGGTCGAACGCGTCTCCAGTCACGTGCAGGCCGTGGTCGCGCTCTTCCCCCCGGTCGACCTGACCCGCATCGTCGGCCCGAACGAGCGATTCCCGGCCCTCGACTTCGACCCGGAACTCGCGGCGGCCGTTTCGCCCCTGCGCTTCGCGAGTGCGGACGACCCGCCCGTGCTGTTGATCCACGGCGATGCCGACCGGCTCGTCCCCCTGGCCAACAGCACGCGCATGGGCGCGGTCCTGGATGCGGTCGGGGTCGCCAACGAGGTCATCGTCATCGAGGGCGCGGAACACGGCTTCCGGGGTGCCGCGCAGGCCCGGTCGCGACGAGAGACGGTGGCGTTCTTCGAACGGCATCTCTCGGGGCCGCCCTCGTGACCGAAGCCGTACGGGTAGGCCTCATCGGCTGCGGCACGATTGCCCCGGCGTACCTGAGGGCCGCGGCGACTTTCCGGGCGTTCGAGGTGGCGGCATGCGCCGACATCGACCCGGCCGCGGCCGCGAACACGGGCGCGGAGTTCGGGATCGAGCCGCTGTCCGTCGAGGCGCTGCTCGGCCGCGACGACATCGAGGCGATCCTCAATCTCACGGTGCCGGCCGCCCATGCCGAGGTCAATCGAGCCGCGCTTTCGGCCGGCAAGCACGTCTACTGCGAGAAACCGTTCGCGCTGGACTTCGCGGACGGCGTCGACGTGCTCGAGACGGCCGACCGTGCCGGGCTCCGCGTGGGCTGCGCGCCGGACACGTTCCTGGGCGGCGGCCATCAGACGGTGCGGGGCCTCATCGACGCCGGCGCCATCGGGCGGCCGGTGTCCGCCACGGCGTTCATGATGAACCACGGCCACGAGTCCTGGCATCCGAACCCCGACTTCTACTACCGGCCCGGCGGCGGTCCGCTGTTCGACATGGGGCCGTACTACCTGACGGCGCTGGTGCACGCGCTGGGGCCGATTCGCCGGGTCGCCGCGCTATGCGCCCGGGGCGTCGACACGCGCCGCATCGGCTCGGAGCCGCGGGCGGGGGAGACCGTCCCGGTGGAGGTCGACACCCACGCGGCGGGCGTGCTGGAGTTCGACGGCGGCGCCGTGGCCACCGTCGTCATGAGCTTCGACGTGTGGCGGCATTCGAGTGGGCGGCTCGAGATGCACGGCGTGGACGGAAGCCTGTCTGCGCCCGACCCGAACCGATTCGGCGGGCCGGTGCGTCTCTCGGACGGCGGCGGGGAGTGGCAGGACGCGCCCCTGACGCATGGCTTCACCGACAACATGCGCAGCATCGGTCTGGCGGACCTGTGCACGGCGCTGCGCACGGGTCGAGCCCATCGCTGCAGCGGGGCACTGGCGCTGCACGTCCTGGAGGCGATGGAGGCGTTCGGGCGGTCCGCCCGGGACGGTGTCCACGTCGCGCTGACGACCCGCCCGGAGCGGCCCGCCCCGCTGCCGCGCGACCCTCTGCCGGGCACCCTCGACGAAGGAGCCCTCGATGCCTGAGCCACGCGTCTTCATCACCTGGGGCGGCTGGGACGGCCACGAGCCGGAAGCGACCGCGGGCATCTTCGCGGAGGCGCTCCGGGGGGACGGCTGCGACGTCGTCGTCTCGGACTCGCTCGCCCCGCTTGCCGACGGGACGTTCATGCGGGGCGTGGACCTCGTGGTCCCGGTCTGGACGATGGCCCGCATCGGGCCGGAGGAGGAGCGCGGCCTGCTGCGCGCCGTCCGGGACGGCGCCGGGTGCGCCGGCTGGCACGGCGGGATGGGCGACGCCTTCCGCGCCAACGTGGAGTACCAGTTCATGGTCGGCGGCCAGTTCATCTGTCATCCGGGCGGGATCATCGACTACACGGTCAAGATCGTCTCGGACGACCCGATCGTCGCCGGACTGGACGACTTCGCCATGCACTCGGAGCAGTACTTCATGCACGTCGATCCGTCGAACGAGGTGCTGGCGACCACCACGTTCGACGGCCGTCACTGGGGCATCGACTGGGTGGAGGGCGTCGTCATGCCCGTCTGCTGGAAGAAGCGCTACGGCGCCGGGCGCGTCTTCTACAGCTCGCTCGGCCACGTGGCCGCGGACTTCGACGTGCCCGAGGCGCGCGAGATCATGCGCCGGGGGTGTCACTGGGCGATGCGGCGGGCCGCAGGACCCGGGAGGTGAGACCGCCCGCCGCGTTCCTCCGGAACCTGAACGGAAGCTGACCCGGGAGCCCTCCCGGGAAACCGGCAGGGCGGCCCCGCCGACCTTGGGCGTGTGCGGCGTCCATATAATGGGCGCGGGACGGCGAGTTGTACTGTGACCCGGAGGTTCCTTTGACGATGCGTACCCAATCCCTGCCCCTCTTTCGCCATGCGCTGCTGGCCCGCCATGTACTGCTTGGCGCGGCCGGCATCGCCCTCGCGGCTACCGCGGCGGCCACCGAGAAGCTCACGGTGGCGCCCGTGCTCAAGGAGGTCACGCCGGCGGTGGTGAACATCTCGGTGCGGGGGCGGCGCGTGCAGCAGAACCCGCTGCTCGACGATCCCATCTTCCGGCGTTTCTTCAATGCGCCCGGACGCCGTAGCGTGCCCATACAGGGCATCGGTTCCGGCGTGATCGTCGACAGTGACGAGGGTCTCGTGGTGACCAACCACCACGTGGTCAGCGGCGCGGAAGAGGTCGTCGTGACGCTGCAGGACCGCCGCGAGTTCGAGGCGACCCTGGTGGGCAGCGACCCGGGCACCGACGTGGCGCTGCTGCGCATCGAGGCGGACGACCTGGTGGCGCTCCCGCCGGGCGACTCGGACTCGCTGGAGGTCGGAGACTTCGTCGTGGCCATCGGCAACCCGTTCGGCCTGGGTCAGACCGTCACGCTCGGGATCGTGAGCGCGCTGGGACGCAGCGGCCTGGGGATCGAGGCGTACGAGGACTTCATACAGACCGACGCGTCGATCAACCGGGGCAACTCGGGCGGCGCCCTGGTGGACCTCGACGGTCAGCTCGTGGGCATCAATACCGCCATCAACTCGCCGAGCGGGGGGAGCGTCGGCATCGGCTTCGCGGTCCCGACGCGGATGGTGAAGGCCGTCGTCGAGCAGTTGCTCGAGTTCGGCGAGGTCCGGCGCGGCGTGCTGGGCGTCGTGATCTCCAACGTCAGCCCGGACGTGGCGGAAGGCCTGGGCCTCGACGCGGCCACGGGCGCCGTCGTGTCGCAGGTGATGGAAGGCTCGCCCGCCGAGCAGGCGGACATCCGGCCGTACGACGTGATCGTGAGCATCGACGGCGAGGAGGTGGAGGGCGCCGCCGACCTGCGCAACAGGGTCGGGCTCGTACGGGTCGGGGAGGAGGTCGTCGTTGGCCTGCTCAGGGAAGGCGAGCGACTCGAGAAGACCGTCGCCATCGGGGAAGGGCAGTTCGCGTCCGCCTCGGCCGGCAGTTCCTCCGACCGTTTCGCCGGCGCGGAGTTCGGCGACATCGGACCACAGCATCCGCTGGCCGGGGAAGTGCGGGGCGTGGAAGTGGTGCGGGTGGAGCCGGGCAGCGGGCCGGCCCGCGCCGGTCTGCGCGAGGGGGACATCGTCCTCGCGGTGAACCGGCGCCAGGTCGCGAACACCCGGGAGTTCTTCGAGATCGTCAACGAACAGGACCGGGCGCTGGCCCTCTACGTGCAGCGCGGGAACACCCGGACGTTCATCGCGATACGCTGATTCCGTCGGCATCCGTTGACGGCCCGCGCCGACGGTCGAATCCGTTTGTCACGGCTACCCCGTTGGTTTAGTGTTGCCGCATGGACCTTGAGCAGCGCCGTCGCGACCTCGTGGCGCGTCGAGCGGAGTTGGCGGAGCGGATGGCCCGCGTCGCGAGCCACACGCAGCACCGGTCCGAGCCGCTGTCGGCGGACTTCGCCGAGCAGGCGGTGGAACTCGAGAACCAGGGCGTGCTGGTGGCGCTCGACGGCGAGTTCAGCGCGGAACTGCGGTCCGTCGAGATCGCGCTGCGGCGCATCGAGACCGGCGACTACGAGTACTGCATGCGCTGCGGCGACGAGATCGGCGAGGCGCGGCTCAACGTGCTGCCCTCCGTGACCCTCTGCATCAGGTGCGCCGAGGCCGAAGACCGCGCCTGAGACGCCCGCGCCGCGCGCGGTTACCTCCTTGGATCGAAGTCGGAGCTTTCCGCGAGGGACTCGTAGAGCGCCTTCTCGCGCGGGGTGACGTGCGCCGGCACGTCGATCCGCACCGTCACCAGGTGATTGCCGGGCGGTGATCCGGGCAGGCCCCGGCCCCCGAGACGCAGGCGTTTGCCGCCGGTGGTGCCGGGTGGGATCTTGAGCTTCACGCGCCCGCTGAGCGTCGGGACGGAGACGCTGGTGCCGAGCACGGCCTCCCACGGGGTGACCGGGACTTCCGAGCGGACGTCGAGGCCGTCCACGTCGAACTCCGGATGCGGCAGCAGGCGCAGCTCCAGGTAGAGGTCTCCCGCCGCGCCGCCCACGCCGGGATCCCCCTGGCCGCGCAGGCGGAAGCTCTGTCCGTCCGTGATTCCCGGCGGCACCTTGACCTTCAGCCGCTTGGCGCTCGCGCCGCCGGCCTGGTTCAGGACGACTTCGACCGGTTGCCCCGACGCGAGCTGCTCGAGCGTCACGCGCAGCACGGCGCGGGCGTCCCGTCCCCGGGTTTCGCCGCCGAAGCCGCGTCCGCCACGCATGGCCTCCGCGAACGGGCCGGACGGCCCGCCGGGTCCGGCGGCGTCGCCGAACGGGCCGCCGCCCCCGAAGATCGCCTGGAAGAAGTCGCTGAAGCCCCCGGCTCCGTCCATGCCCGTCTCGAAGCGGAACTGCCGCTCCCAGCCCGGGGGCGGGCGGAACTCCTGGCCGGCGCGCCAGTTGCTGCCGAGCTGGTCGTAGGCCGCCCGTTTCTCCGGGTCCTTCAGGACCTCGTATGCCTCGCCGACCTCCTTGAAGCGGGCGTCGGCGTCGGCCTCCCGGCTGACGTCGGGATGGTACCTGCGCGCCAGGCGGCGATAGGCGCGCTTGATCTCCTCCTGGCTCGCCCCGCGCTCCACGCCCAGCACGTCGTAGTAGTCCCGGTATTCCATGGCGTCGGCGGGGCTATCCCGCCGCCTCCGCCGCCGTCGGCGTCTTCGTGAACGAGAGCGCCTCGCCGGTCGCCTCGACGCGCACGGCGTCGTGCGCGGCGAAGTCGCCGGCGAGCAATGCCTTCGAGAGGGGATTCTCGAGCTGCTGCTGGATGGCGCGCTTGAGGGGACGGGCGCCGTAGACCGGGTCGAAGCCGGCGGTGCCGAGGCGCTCGAACGCTTCGTCCGAGATTTCGAGGCCGATGTCGAGGTCCGCGAGCCGCGCCCGGAGCCGGCCGACCTGGATCTCGGTGATGGCGCGGATCTGGGAGCGGTCCAGCGGACGGAAGACCACCACCTCGTCGATCCGGTTGACGAACTCCGGCCGGAACTGCTGGGTCACGAGTTCCATCACCTTGTCCTTCATCTCGCGGTACGTCTCTTCGCGCCGATGCCACGCGGCCGCCCCCGCCAGCTCCTGGATGACCGCCGAGCCGAGGTTCGAGGTCATGATGACGACCGTGTTGCGGAAGTCCACGGTGCGGCCGTGGCCGTCGGTCAGGCGTCCGTCCTCGAGCACCTGCAGCAGGACGTTGAAGACGTCGGGGTGGGCCTTCTCGACCTCGTCGAACAGGACCACCGAATAGGGCTTGCGGCGGACCTTCTCGGTCAGGTAGCCCCCTTCCTCGTAGCCGACGTAACCCGGGGGCGCGCCGATGAGCCGCGCGACGGCGTGCTTCTCCATGAACTCCGACATGTCGAGCCGCACCATCGCGTCCTCGGTGTCGAACAGGAACTCGGCCAGCGCCCGGGTCAGCTCGGTCTTGCCGACCCCGGTCGGGCCGAGGAACAGGAACGACCCGTTCGGCCGGTTCGGGTCCGCGAGCCCGGCACGCGACCGGCGGATGGCGTCGGCGATCGCGGCCACCGCCTCGTCCTGCCCCACCACCCGACGATGCAGACCCGCTTCCATCTCCAGGAGCCGTTCGCGCTCACCCTCTAGCATCTTCGCCACCGGGATGCCTGTCCACGCGGACACGACCTCCGCGATCTCGTCCTCCGTCACCCTGCTGCGCAGGAGCTGGAAGGCCGA
Organism: Pseudomonadales bacterium; assembly: GCA_022827245.1. Taxonomy (GTDB): domain Bacteria; phylum Pseudomonadota; class Gammaproteobacteria; order Pseudomonadales; family Azotimanducaceae; genus VXNE01. The sequence continues at coordinate 13,788 of JAJDTI010000041.1, forward strand.
CTCGTCCGCCTCCGCAGCCTGTTCGAGCCGCTTTTCGAGGGCCGGGATCGTGCCGTACTGGAGTTCCGACATGCGCTGCAGGTCGCCGGCCCGCCGGGCCGCGTCGAACTCGATGCGGGCGCGTTCGAGCTCTTCCTTGACGTTCTGCGTGCCCTGCACCGCGGCCTTCTCGCCGTTCCAGACTTCCTCGAGATCCGCGAACTCCCGCTCGAGGTCTCCGACCTCCTCGTTGAGCCGCTCCAGGCGTTCGCGGGACGCGTCGTCGGTCTCTTTCTTGAGTGCCTCCTGCTCGATCTTGAGCTGCACGAGGCGCCGCTCGAGGCGGTCCATCGGCTCGGGTTTCGAGTCGATCTCCATGCGGATCCGGCTCGCGGACTCGTCGACGAGGTCGATGGCCTTGTCCGGGAGCTGCCGGTCGGAGATGTAGCGGTGCGAGAGCGTGGCCGCGGCGACGATCGCCGGGTCGGTGATCTCGACCCCGTGGTGGACCTCGTAGCGCTCCTTGAGCCCGCGCAGGATCGCGACGGTGTCCTCGACGGACGGTTCGTCCACCTGCACCTTCTGGAAGCGTCGTTCGAGGGCGGCGTCCTTCTCGATGTTCTCGCGGTACTCGTCGAGGGTCGTGGCGCCCACGCAGTGCAGTTCGCCGCGGGCGAGGGCGGGCTTCAGCATGTTGCCGGCGTCGATGGCGCCTTCGGCCTTGCCGGCGCCCACGAGGGTGTGCAGTTCGTCGATGAACAGGACGATCTGGCCTTCCTGCTTCCCGAGTTCGGTCAGCACGGCCTTCATGCGCTCCTCGAACTCGCCCCGGTACTTGGCCCCGGCGATGAGGGCGCCGAGGTCTAGGGCCAGCAGGCGCTTGCCCTTCAGGCCCTCGGGCACCTCGCCGTTGACGATCCGCTGTGCGAGTCCCTCGACGATGGCGGTCTTGCCGACGCCGGGCTCGCCGATGAGCACAGGGTTGTTCTTGGTGCGGCGCTGGAGTACCTGCACGGTGCGCCGGATCTCGTCGTCGCGGCCGATCACGGGGTCGAGCTTGCCCTGCTCGGCGCGCTCGGTGAGGTCGATCGCGTACTTCGCGAGGGCCTGCCGGTTCTCCTCGGCGTTGGCGTCGGCGACGGACTCGCCGCCCCGGACCTGCTCGATCGCGTTCTGGATGGCCCGGGCGTCGCCGCCGTGGGCGCGCAGGGCGTCCGCCGCCGGTCCGCCCGACTCGAGCACGGCCAGGGGGAAGAGTTCGCTGGAGAGGTATGCGTCGCCGCGCTGCTGGGCGAGCCTGTCGGTGACGTTCAGGGCGCGGGCGAGGTCCTTGCCGACCTGGACGTCGCCCGCCGCCGCGCCCGAGACCTGGGGCAGACGGTCCACCACGTCGCCGAGGGCGGAGCGCAGGGCATTGACGTCGACGCCGGCCTGGGCAAGCACATGGCGGAGCCCGGCGTCGCGCTGGTCGAGCAGCGCGACCAGCAGGTGTGCCGGCTCGATGAACTGGTGTTCGCGGCCCACCGCGAGGCTCTGCGCCTCGGCGAGCGCCGTCTGGAAGCGGGTCGTCATCTTGTCCATGCGCATGTCGCTGCCCTCGCGCGCCTGCCTCAAGGCGCCGTTGCGTCTCCGTTATCGGTAACGTATGGGCTGGCCGCGCCTTTGCAATGCCGGTCGCGGCGGGTCTGCGGCTTGATATGGACTAACCGCCACCGGTCGCTTACGATTCGGTGGCGTTTGTGCCGTTCGAGACAGGGAGCGTCGTATGTTTGAAGTGCCGGAGAACAGGGACGGACTGACCGGGTCGTGGCAACGGCGATTCGAGATCCTCGACCGGATCGACGGGGCCTACTTCACGCGCTGGAGGGAACTGTCGCCGGAGGAGAGGGTGAGGGCGGGGGGATTCCGGTGGCCCGGGTTCCTCTTCTCGTTTCTCTACTACTTCGCGAAGGGGATGTGGCAGAAAGGACTTCTGTTGATGACGGCGTACGCGGTGCTCGGGATGGCGCTGGGGTCCGCCGGCGTGCCCGGCGCGGTGGCCTGGTTCTCGGTGGCGGGCGGTTGCGCGGCCTCCGCCACGTCCGACTACTACAAGCGGGTAGAGCGCGACGAGCGGATCTGGCCTTGGCTGGCGACGCGCCTGCCGGCGTTCCTGCGGTCGACCCCGGCGCTTGTCGTGGTGGGGGTGGCGGCGCTGGGCTGCCACGTGGCCATCGCCGTCCAGCCCTGAGACGCGACGGCGCGGCGGCCTCGGCGGGACGCGGGCTCAATCGGCGTAGCTGATCCGGTAGATGACCCCGGCCTGATCGTCGGAAACGAGCAGCGCCCCGTCGGGCATCACCAGGACGTCGACCGGCCGCCCCCAGTTGGACTCCCCCTGCAGCCATCCCTTGGCGAACGGCTCGTAGCCGGTCGCCGCGTTGCCCCGCAGGCGGACGAGCATGATCCGGTAGCCGATCTTGCTGCTGCGGTTCCAGGAGCCGTGCTCGGCGATGAAGACCTGGTTGCGGTAGGCCGCCGGGAACATCTCCCCCGTGTAGAAGCGCATGCCGAGCGCGGCGACGTGCGGGCCGAGTTCTTGCACCGGCGCGACGAAATCGCCGCAGGGACGGTCGTCGAAGTCCGGGTCCGGAATGTCCGTGCCGTGACAGTACGGGTAGCCGAAGTGCTCGCCGTCCCGGGAGAGCCGGTTCAGTTCGTCCGGCGGCCGGTCGTCGCCCATCCAGTCGCGGCCGTTGTCGGTGAACCAGAGTTCGCCGGACTCGGGATGCCAGTCGAATCCCACGGTGTTGCGCACACCCCGGGCCACGACGGTGAAGACGCCCGTCGCGACGTCGAGCCGGCCGATGGTGGCGTAGGGATCGTCCCGCAGGCAGATGTTGCAGGGCGCGCCGACCGGGACGTAGAGGTGCCCGTCCGGCCCGAAGCGGATGAACTTCCAGCCGTGGGACCGGTCGGTGGGAAACGCGTCCGTGACGACCTGCGGCTCGAGTGGCGCATCCAGGCGCCCCTCAATGCCGGCATACCGCAGGACGCGGCTGTTCTCCGCGACGTAGAGGTCCCCGTCCCTGAGGGCCACGCCGTTGGGTCGGTTCAGGCCCCGGGCCAGGGTGACGACGCGCTCGGCCCAGTGGTCGCCGTCCTCGTCGCGCAGCGCGTACAGCCGCCCTCCGCCGTCCGACCGGGTGCCGACGAACAGGGTGCCGTCGGGGCCGAGCGCCATGGACCGCGCGTCCGTCACGCCTTCCGCCCAGGCGCGGATCGTGAAGCCGTCGGGCAGTTCGATCCGGGAGCCGTGGCCGGGTTCGGACCACGCACCGGTGCCCTCGTCGTTGCTGGCGCGCACCTGCACTTCGAAGCTCCACCCGGAGCCGGTCGAGGACAGGGTGGCGTCGGTCGCCGTGCCTTCGTGACCGACATCCGTGAAGCTGTCTCCCGGGCTGCGTCGGAACCGGACGTCGTAGTCGAGGATGGGCGGCCCGCTGTTCCGGGGCGCGGCCCAGGTTGCGGTCGCGGTGGTCGTCGAATCGAAGGTCACCCGCGGGGACGCCGGCGGCGCGGGCGCTTCGCCGTCCGCGTCCGTCACCGTCACGGTGATCTCCTGCGTGGCGGTGAGCGCCCTGTCGCCGGAACCACTGCTCGCCTGCACCGTCACCGCGTACCGGTTCTCCCCGGCGGCGTCCGACGGGCGCTCGAAATCCGGGGCGGCCGCGAAGCGCAGCAACGCCGGCGGGTCGATGACGAAGTGGTCGCTATCCGTGCCTCCCGCGATCGCGTAACCGGTGATGCGGTCCGTCTCGTCCGCATCGCTCGCGCGCAACGTGCCCACCGCGACCGTGTTCTCGGCCACCGAGAACTCCGCCGGGCTGTGGAACGCCGGGCCGTCCGCGGGAGTCCCGGCTGTTCGTGCGCGCACGGTTCCGGACCAGTCGCCGGCGCCGAAACCGTTGCTCGCGCGCACCCGCACCTCGTACACCGTCCCTGCGGCGAGACCCGTGACGGTGGCGCCGGTGGCGGTCCCGGCATGGGGCCAGTCGACGAAGGCGGATTGACCGAGCGCCCGATACTGCACGTCGTAGTCGACGAGATCTGACGCTTCCGCCGGCGCCGCCCAACTGACGGACAGTGCGGTCTCGGAGGTAGGTGCGACCGTTGGGAACGCGGGTGCCGCCGGCACGGGCGGCGGACGGCGTTGCACGAGCCAGAGCGCGGCCTCGCTCCCGCCGACGCGGTCGTCGTCGGCGTCCGCCTGCGCGAGTCCCGTGGAAGCGGACAGGAGCGCCGCGAGGCCGGTCAGCGCGATGCCGAACGCTTTGGTGAGGCGGCTTGCCATCGTGGCTCCCGTAGGACCCGGCTCCGTGAGATCGGGGATCATGACACGCTGGTGGCGTGCGGGCCTACTGCCCCTTCGCGCGGAGTCAGTTGAAAGCGACCAGATAGTTGACCTACTCTGTGACCATGATCAGGATCAATATTGCGGAGGCGAAGGCCCGTCTATCGCACTACCTGGAGAGCGTGCAGCGGGGCGAGACGGTGGTCGTGTGCCGCCGCAACGTCCCCATCGCCGAGATCCGTCCGCTGCCCCGACGTCCGCGCCGCAAACGGCCCGTGGGTATCGACCGCGGCATGGAGTTGCCGGCGAGCTTCTTCGAGCCGCTTCCGGACGCGGTCCTCGATGCCTTCGAAGGTGAGGAGGGCCCGGGATGAACGCTTGGGGACCAACGTCGTGCCCCGTTCCACGGGGCAGCCGTCTCAGGTGAAGCTGCTGCTCGACACCTGCACGTTCCTCTGGCTTGCCGCTGACGGGCCCCAACTCTCGGCAACCGCGCGGTCGCGCTGTCGCGACCCGGAGAACGAGGTGTTCCTGAGCGCCCTTTCGGCTTGGGAGATCGCGGTGAAGCACCGTCTCGGCCGTCTGCCGCTGCCCGAACCGCCGCGCCGGTACGTCGTGACCCGCAGGGAGTGGATGGAAGTTGAACCGCTGGTGTTTGACGAGGCCGCCGCCGCGCACGATGCGCTGTTGCCCGCGCACCACAGGGACCCTTTCGACCGCGGACTCGTTTCTCAGGCTATCCTGCATGGCTTGACGATCGTGACCCCGGACGCGGAGATCGCGCGCTACCCGGCGCCGATACTCTGGTAAACGCGCCCGCCGCGTGGGGACGACGGTCCTGGCGAAAGAAGAGGAAAGGAGAGGAGAGGAGTCGATGAGCTTCGATGCACTGCTGGTCGCCAATCGCGGCGAGATCGCGATCCGGATCGCGCGCGCCGCGGGGGAACTCGGCCTGCGGACCGTGGCCGTGCACTCGGAGGACGACGCGGGGAGCCTGCACGTGCGGGCGGCCGACGAAGCGCGCGAACTGGCCGGCGTCGGGGCGTCTGCCTACCTGGACGAGGAGGCGGTGATCGAGGCGGCTCAGGCCAGCGGCTGCGGCGCGATCCACCCGGGCTACGGCTTTCTCGCCGAGCGCGCGGGCTTCGCGCGGCGCTGTGCGGAGGCGGGGATCGTGTTCGTGGGGCCGAGCCCCGAACATCTCGAACTGTTCGGTGACAAGGGGCGCGCCCGGGCGGCGGCCAGGGCGGCCGGCGTTCCCGTACTGGAGGGCATCGACGGCGCGGTGTCGCTCGAAGAGGCGGGGGACTTCCTGGCGTCGCTGTCCGGCGGTGCGATGATCGTGAAGGCCGTCGCGGGCGGTGGCGGGCGCGGTACCCGTGTCGTGACGTCCGCGGACGAACTGGAAGCCGCGTACGAGCGGTGCCGGTCGGAGGCGCAAGCCGCGTTCGGCGTGCCGGACGTGTACGTCGAGGAGTTCCTTCCGCACGCCCGGCATGTCGAGGTGCAGATCCTCGGCGACCTGCACGGCGGCGTCGCCCACCTCGGCGAGCGCGAGTGCAGCGTCCAGCGCCGCCACCAGAAGCTGGTGGAGGTCGCGCCGGCGCCGGGGCTGTCCGACGAGCTGCGCGCCGCGATCATCGACGCGGCCGTGCGCTTCGCCGGAAGCGAGCGGTACACCAATCTCGGGACGTTCGAGTTCCTGGTGGACGCCTCCGGGGACCGTCCGGAGCGTCCCTTCGTGTTCATCGAGACCAACGCGCGCCTGCAGGTGGAGCACACGGTGACGGAGGAGGTGACCGGCGTGGACCTCGTGCAGACCCAGCTCCGGCTCGCCGACGGGGCTTCCCTTGACGACCTGGGGCTTGGCCCCGCGGCGGCCCCCGTGCCGCGGGGCTACGCGATCCAGGCACGGGTCAACATGGAGACGATCGGCGAGGACGGCACGGTGCGTCCGGCGAGCGGCACGCTGACGGTCTATGAGGTGCCGAGCGGCCCGGGCGTGCGCACGGACGGCTTCGGCTACGCCGGTTACCGCACGAGCACCGCCTTCGACTCGCTGCTGGCCAAGGTCGTCGGCTACTCGCCTTCCACGGACTTTGCGGCGGCCATCGCGCGCACGTCGCGCGCCCTGTCGGAGTTCCGCCTCGAGGGCGTCGGCACCAACCTGCCGTTCCTCCGCAACGTGCTGCGGCACGAGGACTTCGCGGCCGCCCGGGTGTACACGCGGTGGGTGGACGAGCACCTGGGGGAGCTGGCCGTGCCGGAGGCGGACAGCGCGCAGCGGTTCGTCGGCGCCGGGACGGACGCAGCGGACGGCGGGCAGGGAGGCTACGCCGGCGCGCGCGTGGACAGCTCGGACCCCCTGGCGCTCTTCGACCACGACGCCCGCGTCAAGGCGGACCAGTCGGGCTCCGAGGCGCCGGCGGAGCTGCCCGACGTGGTAGGCCCAGAGGGCGCAGTCGGGCTCAGCTCGCCCATCCAGGGCACGATCGTCTCGCTGGACGTGGCGGTGGACGACGAAGTCCGCAAAGGGCAGCAGGTCGCCGTGGTCGAGGCGATGAAGATGGAGCACGTCATCGCCGCGGACCGGGACGGCGTCGTGCGCCGGATCACGATGGCCGCCGGCGACGTCGTCCGCGAGGGCTATCCGATCGTGTTCGTCGAGGAGGCCGAGGTCACGGGGGCACGCGCCGCCGCGGTCGAGGCGCTCGATCCGGACTACATCCGACCGGACCTGCAGCAGACCTACGAGCGTCACGACCTGACCCTCGACGAGCACCGGCCCGAGGCCGTGGCCAAGCGCTACGCGCGGGGCTACCGGATGCCGCGGGAGAACATCGACCAGTTGATGGATCCCGACTCCTTCAAGGAGTACTGGCCCCTGATCGTGGCGCGCCAGCACAAGCGCCACGACATGGACGAGCTGCGCAGGAACACCCCCGCGGACGGCCTGATCGCCGGCATCGGCACCATCAACGGGGACCTCTTCGACGAGGAGCAGGCGCGCGCCATGGTCGTGCACTACGACTACACGGTCCTCGCCGGCACCCAGGGCGGGCGCAACCACTACAAGCAGGACCGGATGTTCGAACTCGCCAACCGCTTCCGCATCCCGGTGGTGCTATTCGGCGAAGGCGGCGGCGGGCGGCCCGGCGACGACAGCACCGGCCCGGGCGTCGCGTTCGACACGCACACCTTCACGCAGTTCTCGAAGCTGTCGGGGCTCGTGCCGCTGGTGAGCGTGATCAACGGGCGCACCTTCGCGGGGAATACGGCGCTGGTCGCGTGCTGCGACGTCATCATCGCCACCGAGCGGACGACCGTGGCCATGGGCGGCCCGGCCATGATCGAGGGCGGCGGGCTCGGCATCTACACGCCGGAGGAAGTGGGGCCCATGTCCTTCCAGGTACCCAACGGCGTCGTCGACATCCTGACGAAGGACGAAGAGGAAGCGGTCGACGTGGCGAAGCGATACCTGTCGTACTTCCAGGGCCGCACGGAGTCCTGGGAGGCGCACGACCAGCGCACGCTCCGCCACGTCGTGCCCGAGAACCGCCTGCGCCTCTACGACATGAAGGAGATCGTCCACACCATCGCCGACGTCGGCTCGGTGCTCGAGATCCGCGAGAAATTCGGCATCGGCGTCATCACGGCGTTCATCCGTGTCGAGGGCCACCCGATGGGCGTCATCGCCAACAACCCCCACCACCTCGCGGGGGCCATCGACTCCGACGGCGCGGACAAGGGCGCCCGCTTCATCCAGTTGTGCGACGCGTTCGACATTCCCGTCCTGAGCCTCATGGACTGCCCCGGCATGATGGTGGGGCCCGACGTCGAGCGCACGGCCCTGGTGCGTCACTGCGTGCGGATGTTCAACGCCGGCGCCAACCTGACCACGCCCCTCTTCGGCGTGGTGGTGCGCAAGGCCTACGGACTCGGGGTGCAGGCCATGTGCGGGGC
>JAJDTI010000053.1 GCA_022827245.1 Pseudomonadales bacterium
TCCAGGGCGACATGAGCATCCTGCCGCCCTGGATCGTGGAACTGCACAACCGGCTGGCGCCGATTACGGCGTAGGGGCGACGCTTGTCGTCGCCCGTGCCCGAGTCGTGCAAGCACGGGACGGGACAAACCCGGTCCCGTACGTCCATGAAGTCGACACGGGAGGGGGCGAGCCCTGGGGCGAGCCCCTCCCCTACTGCACCTCGAGCAGTTCCACCTCGAAGATGAGCGTGGCGCCCGGGCCGATGGCGCCCCCGGCGCCGCGGTCGCCGTAGGCGAGTTCGGGCGGCAGGAAGAGCCGCCACTTGTCCCCGACCTGCATGAGCTGCAGGGCCTCCGTCCATCCCGCGATGACGCCGTTCACCGGGAACGACGCCGGCCGGCCGCGCCGGACGGAGCTGTCGAAGACGGTGCCGTCGATCAGCGTGCCGTGGTAGTGCGTCGTGACCGTGCTCGTCGGGCCCGGCGTCGCGCCGTCGCCCTCCGCGAGGATCTCGTACTGCAGCCCTGACGGGAGCGTCACGACGCCCTCGCGCTGGCCGTTCTGCGCGAGGAAGGCCGCACCGTCGGTGGGGGTGCTCATCACAGGTTCCTCAGGCTGCGCGGCAGCCGGTTCGGACGGTTCGGACGACTGCGGCTCCGGACTCTCGGCGCAACCGGCGACGAGGACTCCGAAGCAGCACGCGAGCAGGAACGGACGGACACGGTACATGGCATGGATTCACCGAGGCGGAAGGAAACCGCCATTGTATGCCACGCGTCCGCCCCGGCGCGGCGGCGCCGTCAATCGGCCTCGTCCGATCCGCTCTCCGCGTCCTCCGCGGCCCTGCTCTCGAGCTCCGCCCGCACCAGCCGGTCGGCGACCTCGAGGGCCTGCTTGCGTCCGATGTCCATGTTGACGACGTACTTGCCGGCCACCGCAAGCGACGGCACGCTCACGAGGGTCATGTCGCGGAATGCCTGGTCGTTCTCCGCCACGGTCCGCGCGACCCGCGGCGAGCGCATCGCCGTGAGAAAACGCTCGCGGTCGATGCCGAAACCGTCGACGTAGTCCGCCAGCGCCTCCGCCGTCGCGAACTGGCGGTTGCGGTCGTGCAGGGCACGGAAGATCCGGTCATGGTTGGCTTCGAGGGCGCCCTCGAGCCCGAGCGCGACGTGCGCGCGGGCGAGGAGCCCGATGGCCGGATTGAACGCCACGTGCGCGCGCCGGAAGCGCACGCCCTCCGGCAGCGTGGTCTGCCACTCCTCGATGAGCGGATCGAAGTTCCGGCAGTGCACGCAGGCATAGGAGAAGTACTCGACGACTTCCAGCGTCCGCGGCGTGCCGTCCGGGGGCGTGACTACCCGGTAGTGCTCGCCCTCGGCGGGCTCGCCGCCCACGTCGGCGCCGGTACCGTAGAAGAGCGCGGCCCCGCCGAACCCGACCACCACCACGCCGATGGCGGCGATGATCCCGATGCGGATCCGCCGCAGCCGCTCGGCCTGTCGGACGTGGTGCCTGGCGCGTCTGTTGGCCACGGCGCGCAGTGTGTCACAATTGCCCGGATGAGCGAACAGTACGTCCTCTACAAGCAGGACTGGTGCTTCTTCTGCCGCCGCGTGCGCGCGTTCCTGGCGGACGCCGGCATCGAGATCCCGATGCGCGACACGATGCGGGACCGCGAGGCCGACCGCGAGCTGCGCGACGGGGGCGGACGCGGCACCGTGCCGTGCCTCCGGATCACCTCCGAGGACGGCGAGGTGCGCTGGCTGTACGAGTCGCGGGACATCATCGAGTATCTCGACGCCCACGCGGCGTAGCACCGAGCCTCGGTCAGTAGCCTCGAGGGAACTCCGGCTTGCCGACCGACTCGATCATCTGAACAGCCGCAGGTCGATCTCGAACGGATCGGGCGTGCCGACCTTCAGTCGGGAGAAGTCGGGATGCCGCGGATTGATCACGAAGTTGTATTCCAGCGGAACGATGGCCGACGGCACGCCGAGGAGCGCACTCTCGCCCGCCTCGATCCAGTCTCTGCCGATCGTCTGTAGCGCCGGCGGCGCCGGGGTCCGACGCCAATCCGCCGGCAGTTCGGCGGGGTCGACACGAGCCAGGGTTAGCGTATCCGGCACGTCGACGCCGATCACCCGGTGCGAGGGAACGACCGCGGCTGGAGCATGGACCAGGGTCTCGAGCACGGCCAACGCGATGGAGTCCGACGTGTGGACCGCCGGCAGCCCCGGCGGCGTCCAGCGGCCACCGACACGCAACGCCCCTTCGCCCGAAAAGGCCGTCCCGGCGTATCTGGGCAGCGTCAGGCGGTAGATGCGCATCTCGCGCGCAATCCAAGCCGCGCGATGCGACCTTAGCCGTACACACCGAACTCGAGCCGGGTGAGCACATCGTCCACCTCGTGGACGCCCGCGTCCGTGTCCATCCAGGACAGCGGGGCTTCCCCACAGAGGGCTTCGTTGGGCAGGGCCAGCCACCGCACCGCATCGCTCTCGTCGTCAAAGACGGACCTCGCGTGCTCCAGCACCTGCAGGACGCGTATGAGCCGGTCCGACTCCACCGGCGACAGTACGCCGTCGGGCGCGGCGGCGCGCACACGACTCCACTTGCGCTCCGAGACTCCGAGCACGCCGGCGAACTTGGCCACCGGGATCGCCCAGGATTGCATCACTTCAACGGCGTCCGCCACCGCGACCCCGGCACGTGCATGCGCTACCACGGTCCGGTAGTCGGCTCCTTCTCGAACCAGCGGCCAGTCCACCTCGCGTGCCCCCTACGGTTCGGCAATTCGGCTTATGGTACAGGACATCTGGCGGGCCGGACGAGTGTCACCGGGCAGCGGTGGATTACCAACCGTCGGCGCACCCGCAACCTCCGTGGCGAGTCGACTACGGCATGCCGCCTGAGACGCCATCTGATAGCCTTGCCCGCTTTTCCAAGCGAGACGAACGCATGAAACTCGGACTGCTCGGCGGTTACAGCGGCCGCAAGATCTCCATCCCCATCGACCAGGTCCGCCACGCGGAGAGCCTGGGCTACGACTCCTTCTGGACGTCGGAGGCTTACGGTTCCGACGCCGTCTCGCCGGCCGCCTGGATCCTGGCGCAGACCGAGAAGCTCCGCGTCGGCACCGCCATCATGCAGATGCCGGCCCGCTCCCCCGCCATGACCGCAATGACGGCGATGACGCTGGCGGAGCTCTCGGGCGGCCGTTTCATGCTCGGGCTCGGCGCATCCGGCCCGCAGGTCGTCGAGGGCTGGCACGGGGTCCCGTACGGCAAGCCGGTCACCCGGCTGCGCGAGTACATCAAGATCGTCAAGCAGATCATCGCCCGCGAGGCGCCGTCGACGTTCGAGGGCGACCAGTACCAGTTGCCCTACTCCGGACCGGGCGCGACGGGCCTCGGCAAGCCGTTGAAGAGCATCCTGCACTGCGAGGAGGACGTCCCGATCTACGCCGCGAGCATCACGCCGCGCGGCGTGGCGGCCGCGGCCGAAGTGGCCGACGGGTTCTTCCCCATCTGGATGGACCCGGAGAACGACACGGTCTTCGAGGAGTCCATCAGCCAGGGCCTCGCGGCGGGGGACCGCTCCCGCACCGAGTTCGACGTCGCCCCGTTCGTGACGGTGGCCCTCGGCGACGATGTCGAGCAGTGCATGATGCCGATCCGCGGCAACATGGCCCTCTACATCGGCGGCATGGGCGCCCGCAACAAGAACTTCTACAACAACTACGCCAAGCGCCTCGGCTTCGAGGAAGAGGCGGGGAAGATCCAGGACCTCTATCTCGCCGGACGCCGCGACGAAGCGATGGCGGCCGTACCCCCCGAGCTGATGGACGCCTGCCACCTGATCGGACCCGCGGACCGCATCCGCGACCGGCTGCAGCGCTGGAAGGCCGCGGCAGCGGCCGGGCGCGTGTCCACGATGATGATCGCCGGCGGCTCGCCGCGGGCCCTGGAGCTGGTGGCGGAGGAAATGCTGTAGCGCCGCGCTTTGGAACCCGCAACAGCTCACTTGATCGTGTATGCAATTGAGCGCACAATTGTGCGCTCATACGCGTCTCAGGGGCAACGGACATGAACTTCGTCAGCGTGCGCGAGCTACGTGGCAAGTCGGCCGCCGTATGGGATGCCCTGGCCACGGAGGGCGAGCTGGTGGTTACCTCGAACGGCAAACCGATCGCGATCCTCTCCGCGACGACCGGAGAGACGCTCGAGGCCTCCTTGAGGGCGCTTCGACAGGCCCGGGCGCAGCTCGCGATCGCCACGATGCAGGCACGGGCACGGGATTCCGGCGCCGATCGCATGACGCTCGAGCAAATTAACGCCGAGATCGCCGCAGCCCGCAGCCAGCGGCCCGCGTGAGGGTTGTCGTCGACACCAACGTGCTCGTCTCCGGGCTGCTGTCTCCCTTCGGGCCGCCAGGGATCATCGTCAAGCTGATCGGCGACGGCCAGATCCGGATCTGCTACGACACCCGGATACTCGCGGAGTACCTCGACGTACTCCGCCGGCCCGCGTTTCCTTTCGGCGAGGCGGAAGTGGCGGCGGTGCTCTCTCCGGTCGTGATCGAGGGAGAGTTGATCGCCGCGCCGCCGCTGACGACACGCTTGCCCGACCCGGACGATGAGCCGTTTCTTGAAGTCGCGAAGGCCGCGTGCGCCGATTATCTGGTTACGGGCAACATCCGGCACTTCCCTCCGGATCATCGGCAGGGCGTGCGTGTCACTTCGCCCCGCGAGTTCTTGGAGACAGGCTTAAGGAACGGCTGAGGTCGTCCGCCCCGCCCGTGGGGTCAGGCCCCCAGCATCTCCTGCACGAGTTCCCACCCCCGCTCGGCGCGCCGCCGCGCGATGCCGGCCTGTTCGAGGGCGTGGTCGGAACTGGCGTTGCCGTCGAGGCCGCGCTTGTAGACGCCCTGGATGATGCCGGCGGACCGGAACATGTTGTAGGCGATGTAGAACCGCCAGTTCTCGATGGCCGGTCGCCCCGCTTCGCGGCAATAGGCCTCGACGAGTTCCTCCTCGCTCGGGATCCCGAGCGCGGCGAGGTCCGCCCCGGCGAGCCCGAGGTTCGGGTCCTGGTCGCCGTGGAACTCCTGCATCCAGTAGCCGAGGTCGGCCAGGCCGTCGCCGAGCGTCGAGAGCTCCCAGTCGAGGGTCGCGACGACGCGCGGCTCCTCCGGGTCGAGCAGCAGGTTGCCGAGCCGGTAATCCCCGTGCACGACCACCGGGGGCACGTCGTCGGGCAGGTTCTCCGGCAGCCACTCGATGAGCGCGTTCATCGCCTCGATGGTCTCCGTCTCCGACGCGATGTACTGCTTCGACCAGCGGCTCACCTGGCGCGCGAAGTAGTTCCCCGGACGGCCGAACTCGGCCAGGCCCACCTCCCGCACTTCGACGGTGTGGAGCCGGGCCAGGACGCGGACCATGTCGAGGTAGACCGCGCGGCGCTCCTCCGGTGACAGCAGCGGCATGCGAGTGTTGGTGAAGAGCCGACCTTCGACGTGCTCCATCACGTAGAACTTCGTCCCGATGACGCTTGTGTCCTCGCAGAGCGCGTACATCATCGGCACCGGGACCTCCGTCGACCAAAGTGCGTCCATGACGCGGTACTCGCGGTCCACCTGGTGCGCCGAACGCAGCAGTTCGCCCGGCGGCTGCTTGCGCATGACGTAGTTGCCGCCCGGCGTCTCGAGCAGGAACGTGGGGTTGCTCTGGCCACCCTCGAACTGGCGCACGCTCAGGGGACCGCCGTAGCCCGCGACATTGTCCGTCAGGTAGTCGTGCAACGCCGCCTCGTCGAAGCGGTGCGTCGGCCGCACGGGGGTGATTTCCACGTCGCTCATGTCGGTCGTCCCGTCCCGGATTTCCGGGGGACGGCAAGCATATACGGTTGCCAGCGGACGCCGCAAAATGCGACGCTTCCGGCGACCCGGAGACTGGCGGAGAGACGAACATGGCGTTGGCGAAACGGATGGCGGTCACCCTGCCGGCGAGTCCCTTCCTCAAGGACACCATCGACCTGATGGAGTGGGCGGAAGCCAACGGCTACGCGGATGCGTGGTTCGCCGACTCCGGGGCCCCCGACTCCCTGACCATGGCCGCCGCCGTCGCCCCGCACATCCGGAGGATGCGCGTCGGCTGCGCCGTGACGCCCGTGTACACGCGCGCGCCCTCGGTCTTCGCGGCCACCGCGAACGTCCTCGGACAGGTGTACCAGGGGCGCTTCGTCATGGGCCTCGGGTCGTCCAGCGAGACGATCATGACGCGCTTCAACGGCATCCCGCTCGAGAAGCCGCTGACGCGCGTGAAGGAGACGGCCACGATCGTGCGCTCCATGCTCGCGGGCGAGCGCTCCAACTTCGAGCTCACGACGCTCTCGAGCCAGGGGTATCGGCAGGCGCCGGTGGAGCACCCGCCGCCGCTGTACCTGGCCGCGCTGCGCCCCAAGATGATCGAGATGGCGGCCGAGCACGGCGACGGCGTGATCTTCAACCTGTGGCCGAACGCCGCGCTGCCGAAGATGATGGAGCACGTGAAAATCGGCGCCGAGCGGGCCGGCAAGGACTGGCGCGACGTCGAGGTCGTGAACCGCAAGATGATCCTCGTCACGGATGACCGCGAGGACGGCTACGCGCGCTTCCGGGCGAACTTCGCGCCCTACTACGCGAACCCCGTCTACAACAACTTCCTTGCCTGGGCCGGTTACGAGGATGTGGCCCACGAGATCAGCGAAGGCTGGGCGAACCGGGACCGCGAGCGGACCACCGGGGCGTTCAGCGAGGAACTCATCAACGAGATTGCCGCCATCGGCACGGTCGAGGAGGTGCAGGAGCGCGTGCGCCAGGACGCCGAGCGGGGCATTCACACGACCATCGTGGCGCCGCTCGGGATGCCCGGCGCATTCGACACGGAGGAGGCGCTCGTGACGTTCCGCGCCTTCACGGGAGACGCGTTCAGCTTCTGAGCCGCCGGTCCGGGCGCGGACGAACATGGCCGAACCAGCACGGGACCCGCTGCCGCTGCCACGCAACCTCATGGTCGTCGTGGCGTTCGCGCAGGGACTCGTGCTGCTGCTGCTGTGGCGCGCCATGACCCACGAGGTCTGGCCGAGCCAGACCCCAGCCCTCAACGTACCGCTCTGGACGGTCGCGATCACGGCGCCGACGCTCTTCCTGCTCACGGTCGAGGCCGGCAACCTGAAGCGGGCGACCCTGTTCGTCGGCGCGTTCTGCGCGGCGCTCGCCCTGCTCGGCGTCTACATCGGCTGGCAGGCGTCCCCCATCGGGGCGTTCCCCACGGGCCCCCTCATCGCCACGTTCGTGTTCACGATACTCGTCGCCTGCTTCAAGGGAGCGATGTACCTGCAGCAGCTCGCCGCGCGGGAGACGATCCGCTATCCCGCCCTCTTCACGCGCTCCTGGCGCAACTTTCTCGTGTTCGGGCTCTCGTGGACGCT
>JAJDTI010000154.1 GCA_022827245.1 Pseudomonadales bacterium
GGAGATGCGGATCCCTGGCTTGCGATACGCGCCGCGGTGACACGCGAGACACCCTCCGGCAAGGCGCTCGGAGCCGGTGAGGCGCTCACCCCGGAACGTGCGCTCGCACTGTTCACCACCCCTCCGGAGGAACCCGGCGGCGCACCTCGCCGGGTACGCGTCGGCGAGGCGGCGGACCTCTGCCTGCTCGACCGGCCGTGGTCCCGCGCGCGCCTGTCGCTGTCACGGCACCTGGTGGCGGCGACCGTGCGGGCGGGAGAGGTAACCTACGTGCGTTCCGCAAATCGCTGAAGGCTGCCCCGATGACCCACGCCCCCACGGACCGACCCGTCGTCTACCCCGAGACGGACGGGCGTCCCATGCCCGACGGTGAGTACCAGAGCGTCACCTGGCGCTACCTCGTCGAAGCATTGAAGAACCACTTCCGGGGGCGAGCGGTGTACGCCGCGGGCGACCTGTTCGTCTACCTGGAGGAAGGCAATCCCCGGAACTGCATCGCGCCGGACCTGTTCGTCGTGCTCGGGGCGGCCGATCACCTGCGCGACACGTACAGGGTCTGGGAGGAGCCCGGCGGGCTGCCCGATTTCGTCCTGGAAATCGTCTCCCCGAGCACCTGGCGCCAGGACCTCGGGTCCAAGCGGGCGCGGTACGCGTCGCTCGGGGTGACGGAGTACTGGCTGCACGACCCCCACGCGCGCCACCTGCGCCCGCCGCTGGCGGGCCACCGGCTCGTCGACGGGGTCTACGAAGCGCTTCCCGTGCGCGACACCCTGAGGGGTCCGTCGATTCGCAGCGATGTCCTGGGACTCGAGCTCTGCCTGGACGGCGAGCGGTTGCGCTTCTTCGATCCGGCCCGGGAGCGTTTCCTGCGCTCCTACGAAGAGGCGGAGGCGCGCATCGCGGAACTCGAGCAGGCGCTGACCGCCCGCGACGACGGCTGAGGCGCTACAGGCCGCCGAGCACTTCGTCGTTGTGCTCGCCAAGCCGCGGCGCCCGACGTAAAATCCGCCAGGGACTGCCGGTCATCCGGTAAGGGGCGCCGGGGTAGCGCACGGTCCGCCCCAGGTCTTCGTGCTCCACCTCGACCTGGATGCCGCGCGCCTTGAAGTGCTCGTCCTCGAAGGCTTCCTCGGGGGCGTTGACGGCACCGGCCGCGAGCCCGGCGCGCTGGCAGCCCACGAAAAAGTCCTGCGCCGGAAGCCGCGAGGCAATCAGCTTCATCGCCTCGCGCCCGGCGCCGAAGATCGCCGTGACGGCATCGTCGCGGCCGATCCGGGACAGGTCGAAGGGGCCGTCCCACTCGGCGCCCATCTCGAGGAACACCGCTTCGGGTAACTCGTCTTCGAGACCGGTTTCACGCAGCCACTTGAGCAGCCGGCCGAACTCGTCAGGAGTTCTCGGCGGCACCCCCGTGTTCGCGTGGCGCCCGTCCGCGCAGCGCTGCTGCGTCTCCGACGAGGGATTGACGGCGGCGTGGCGGCCGGTCTGGCGCTCCACGGTCTGGCGCGCGACCAGCCAGGAATAGCTCGCGGCCTCGGTGGTGACGTTGCAGGCCGCGTGCATGCTGACGTCGATGAACTGGCCCTCGCCGGAGACACCGCGATGGAGGAGCGCGGTCAGCGTCGACAGGACGGCGAAGTGAGACGCCGTGTGGTAGCCCTGCTGGGGTCCCCGGACCGGCGGCAGGGAGTGGTCGTCGTAGCCGCAGCTCCAGACCGGTCCGCCGGCGGCCATGACGGTGAGGTCGGTGAACGGGCGGTCGCTCTTCGGATCGTTCCGGCCGTAGGGCGTGACGGACACGTGCACGATGTCCGCCCGGATGGCGGTCAGGTCGTCGTAGTCGAACCCGAGCGCCGCGAGCCGGTGGCGCGGCTCCGCTTCGAGCAGCACGTCCGCCGTCCCAAGCAGAGCGCGGAAACGGTCCGCGTCGCCGGGATCGTCGAGGTCGAGCGTGACGCTCCGCTTGCTCGTGTGGTAGTGCCACCAGTAGAGGCTGCGATCGTCCCCGGGCTCGTCGTCGACGAACGGCCCGTAGCCGCGCGCCCGATCGCCCTCGGGCGGCTCGACCAGGATCACGTCGGCGCCCATGTCGGCCAGCAGCTTGCCGGCCCACGCGATCGGGTCGTTCGCCAACTCGATGACGCGCACCCCCGTGAGGGCGCTCACAGGACCCCCTCCTCGCGCAACCGGACCAGCTCCTCGGCCTCCAGGCCGAGCACGCGCGTGAGCACCTCGTCCGTGTACTCGCCCAGGCATGGCGCGCCGCGTTCCATCTGCCAGTCCGTCTTCGAGAAGTGCGCGGGCTGACCGTCGACGCGCACGTCGCCCATCTCCGTGTGCCGTACCGTCGGCCAGAGACTGAAATCGCCCGTGCTGGAATCGAGGTCGATGCGTTCCTCGGGCTTCTGGACGGGGGCAACGGGCACGCCGGCCTCGAGCAGCACGGCTTCCGTCGCATACTTGGACCGCTCACGCGTCCAGGCACCGAGATGCGTATCCAGCGCGTCCTGCGCGGCGAGTCGGCCCGGCAGATCGGCGAAGCGCGAGTCGCGGCACCAGTCCGCCGCGATGGCGTCGGCGAGCGCTTGCCAGTCGCGCTGATCGCGGCAGGCGATCGCGACCCAGTCGTCGTCGCCCTGGCTCGGATAGATGCCGTGCGGCGCCATCGCCGGCCACTGGTTGCGGTTGCTGTGCGGCGACCCTTCGCGGCGCAGCGGCCGTCCGTTGACGGTCCAGTCGAGCAGCGCCGGGCCGTTCAGGGTCACCGCGGCGTCGGTGCAGGCGAGGTCCACCCACTGCCCTTCGCCGGTACGTTGCCGGTGCAGCAGCGCGAGCAGGATGGCCATCGCCATGTAGTACGCGCCGGTGTGGTCCATGTACGAGTAACCCCATCCCGCGGGCTCCTCGCCGGGCAGGCCGGACGCGAAAGTGAGTCCGGAGACGGCCTGGGCGATCGGCCCCCAGCTCTTGAAGTCGCTGTAGGGGCCCTCGTGGCCGAAACCGCAGTTGGACACGTAGATGATGTCGGGCTTGATCTCCCGAAGGCGGTCGTAGCCGAAGCCCCAGCGCTCGAGCACGCCCTTCGCGAAGTTCTCGCTGACGACGTCGGACACCTCGATCAGCCGGGTCAGGAGTTCTTTGCCGCGCTCAGTACGCAGGTTCAGCGTGATCCCGAGCTTGTCCGTGTTGTGGTTGTTGAAGCCCCCGCCCATCTCGATGCCGCGCCGCTCGTCGACGAACGGCGGCACGCCGCGCAGGATGTCCCAGCGGCCCTGGCGGACGGGGTCTTCGATCCGGATGACCTCGGCGCCGAAGGACGACAGCCACTTGGTGGCGCCGGCGCCCGCGAGCTGTCCGGTGAAATCGCAGATGCGGAACGAAGACAACGCTCCGGGCATCGGGCTCTCCTGGTATCCAAGGCCGGACCCTAAGTGTGCATGGCGCGCGGCGTGCTTGCCAATTGGACCGCGGCAACGACATGCACTGCCGTTGCTCCCGGATGCTTCAAGGGGCGTTCGGCCCCCCGGTCGTCAGCCAGTCCCGTCCCAGCGGATGACACCCGCGTGATGCAACTTGTCCAGTTCCGCGGGGTCCAGTCCGAGATCCCCGCCGAGCACGTCGCCCGTGTGCTCGCCGAGCAGCGGCGCGCGCTCGATCGGGACGTCCGACCCCGACAGCCGCGGCCCGAAGCCCAACAGCGGCACCTCGCCGTGCATCGGGTGGTCGATGTGGTGGACGAAGTCACGCTCGACGAGATGCCGGTCGGTGTGGAGCTCGCCGGTGTCGAGACACGCCGAGCAGGGCACGCCGGCGGCGCCGAGCGTCTCCATCACTTCCTGCTTCGTGAGCTGGCGCGTCCAGGACGCGATCAGTTCGTAGAGTTCCTTCCCGTGGGCCTGCCGCTTCTGCAGGTCCGTGAAGCGCTCGTCCACCAACAGGTCCGGACGGCCCATGGCGGCGCAGAGCGTGTCCCAGTGGCCGTCGGTGATGGGCATCACGTAGGCGTAGTCGTTGGGCCCGAAGGGTTTGCACGGGTAGAGATCGACGGGCGGCAGTCCGCCGGAGGCGCCGGTGCGGTCGCACGCCTGGGTGCCCCACTTGGAGCCGATCGCCACCCGCGTGCGCATGTAGTAGGTCATCGCCTCCTGCATGGAGATCTCGATCTGCTGGCCCTCTCCCGTGCGCAGGCGCTGCACGTATGCCGCGAGGATCGCCATGGCGAGCTGCACGCCGGTGCCGGCGTCGCCGGTGGTAGGCCCAGGAATCACAGGCGGCCGGTCGGCTTCACCCGTGACCGAGAACGCGCCGGCGGCCGCCTGCGCGATCATGTCGTAGCTCTTGAACTCGGAGTACGGGCCGGACGTGCCGAAACCCTTGAGGCGGGCGTAGATCAGGGCGGGGTGGGCGGCCTTCAGGGTCTCGTAATCGAGGCGGAGGCGTTCGATCACGCCCGGGCCGTAGTTCTCGACGAACACGTCGAAGCCCGGCAGCAGTCGCAGGAACAGATCGCGGCCTTCCTCCGTCCGCAGGTTGAGGGCGACGCTGCGCTTGTTGGCGTTCCAGTTGCAGAAGTAGGCCGAGTACTCCATGTTCTCGCTGCGGCCCACCGCGCGCCCGGGGTCGCCGTGCTCGGGCGCCTCCACCTTCACCACGTCGGCGCCCAGCCACGCAAGCGCCTGGGTGCACGAGGTCCCGGCCTCGTACTGGGTCATGTCGAGGACTCTCATCCCATCCAGAGCGGGCATGCCGGCCTCCCGTTGCGACGCGCGCGAGCGTGTAGCGAAATGTACTCCGTTGGGGGGTTTCGGGACAGTCCCCCGGTCGGGGAATACGGCCTGGTTACCGTCCGAAGCCCTCCAGCCGCTCCGCGAGGCCGGGCTCGCGTCCGGGACTGTTCTCCCGCTCGAAGCGCAGCCCGTCCTCGAGGCCGTGGTTCAGGCCCTCGTTGAGGAGCATCTTGTCGGACCGGAGCGTGAACCAGGAGTTCTCGAGGAACGAGCGCGCCATCTCCCGCGCCGCATCCACGAGCCGTTCGCGAGGCACGCAGCGATTGGCGAGGCCGAGCGCGACGGCCTCCTCACCGCCCACGACGCGCCCGCTGAACATCATCTCGCGGGCATTGAGGATGCCGACGCGCCGTGGCAGGCGTTGCGTCATGCCCCAGGTCGGGGACATGCCCCACTTGCCGTGCGTGTCCGCGAAGCGGGCGTCGTCCGCGGCGATCAGCAGGTCGCAGGCGAGCGCGAGTTCGAGGGATCCGGTGTAGCAGTGGCCCTGTACCGCGGCGATCACTGGCTGTGGCAGGCGCTCGATGGCCTCGAGGGTCTCCGCCTGGTAGTAGGGACTCGGCGCCTGTTCGCCCGCGCGGATGGCCTTGAGATCGTTGCCGGCCGAGAACGACCGGCCGTTGCCGCGGAGGATGACGCAGCCGATGGAGTCCGTCTGGTCCGCGAGCGTGTCGACATGCCCGCGCAGCTCGACGAAGAGCGCCGGATTGAGGGCGTTCAGCGACTCGGGTCGGTTGAGGGTGAGCGTGCAGAGGCCGTCGTCGTCCTCGCGCAGCACGAGTGGGTCCATCGGGGGCTCCGTTCGTTGCGGGCGTTCAGCCCGCGAGACTAGGTGATCCCGGGTGGCGGGTCCACGGCGGGCAGGCTGCCCGGGAGCTCTCCCCGCGCCCGGGCCGTTTCGATCAGTCGATGATCTTCCCGATCGGGTACTCGACGATCCCCCGCGCGCCGGCCGCCTTCAGTTGCGGGATGAGGGTACGCACGACGGACTCGTCGATGATCGTGTTGAGGGCGATCCAGCCCTCGTCCGAGAGCCGGGAGATGGTCGGCGTCTGCAGCGCCGGCAGCAGGGCCGAGATCGCGCCGAGATCGTCCCGTCGCGCGTTCAGCATGAGGCCGACCTTGCCCTCCGCAGCCAGGCAGGAGCGCAGCATCAGGGCGATGTTGTCGAGTTTCCCGACCTTCCAGGGGTCGTCCATGGATGCGCGGTTGGCAATCAGGCGCGGCGTGCTGGAGAGCACCTCGTCGACGATCCGCAGGTTGTTGGCCCGGATCGAGCTGCCCGTCTCGGTCACCTCGACGATCGCGTCGGCGAGGCGCGGTGGCTTGGCCTCGGTGGCGCCCCAGGAGAATTCGACCCTTGCCTCGACGCCGTGGCGCTCGAGGTACGCGCGGGTGATGTGCACGACTTCCGTGGCAATCCGCTTCCCCTCGAGGTCCGAGACGTTGCGGACAGGCGAGTCAGCGGGTACGCACAGCACCCATCGGGCGGGGCGCCGGCTGACCTTGGAGAAGCGCAGCTCGCAGATCTCCCGCACGTCGGCGCCGGTCTCGACCACCCAGTCGTGCCCCGTGATGCCGGCGTCCAGCACGCCCTGTTCCACGTAGCGCGCCATCTCCTGCGCGCGCACCATGAGGCAGTCGATCTCCGTATCGTCGATGCTGGGGTAGTAGGAGCGCGAGGAGAACGTGATGCGGTAGCCGGCGCGCTCGAAGAGTTCGCGCGTGCCTTCCTGCAGGCTCCCGGCGGGGATGCCAAGCTTGAGGACGCTGCTCACGACCGGTCTCCGTAGACCTCCGCGGGATCGAACACCCGTTCCGCGATCACGGTGGGGGCGCCGGTCTCGGGATCGATCTCGCGGAAGAAACAGCTCGCGTAGCCTTCGTGACAGGCGGCGCCGCCGACCTGCTCCACTTTGAGGAGGATCGTGTCGGCGTCGCAGTCGTAGAAAACCTGCCTGAGGTGCTGCACGTGCCCGCTCGTCTCGCCCTTGCGCCAGAGTTGCCGGCGGCTGCGGCTGAAGTAGCAGACCTCCCGCGTGCGGAGCGTCTCCGCCCAGGCATCGGCGTTCATCCAGGCGAGCATGAGCACGACGCCGGTCTCCGCGTCCTGCGCGATGGCCGGCAGCAGGGGCGATTTCTCGAAATCGGGACCGTCCATGGGGCCTGCGCTCCGGGGCGCCGGTCTTGGGAGGGCGCGAATGCTATAGGGAGCGCAGGATGGTGTCGAATGAACCGCGCCGGGGAGCGTTCGGTGTTAACACGCTGGCTCTCGATGCCGACGATGCGGCCCGCTGGGTTCGAACAGGACGGCCTCCTGTCGCCGTAGGGGACGGGCTTGTCCCGTCCCGCGTCGAATTCACGCACGACCTCGGAGGGCTTGTCCCGCCCCGCCTCGACTTCTCGCCCGAACCCACCACGGGCGGGGACGAGCCCCGCCCCTACCCCCGCCAGTCGGCGACGCCGCCTTCCTTCGGGATCGGCACCTCCCGGATGCGCTCGTCGACGTCGTCGAACTCGAGGCGTAGCGCCTTGCACATCACCGCGTGCAGGTTGTAGCTAAGCACGTGGTAGCTCAACTCGAGGATGTCCTCGTCGGACAGGTGTTCGTGCAGGGCCGCGAACAGTTCGTCGGACGCCCGCCCGCCTTCCAGGACCAGGGCGTCGGTCCAGGCGAGCACGGCGCGGTCACGCGCATCGAAACAGTCGGCCACCTGCCAGTGGCGTATCGCGCTGACCTGCTCTCTCGACAGTCCGAACGCCCGTGCCGCCTTGCTGTGCTGCGAGAACACGAACTGGCTGGCCTGCGCGTATCCGGTCCTCAGGATGCCGAGTTCCCGCACCCTGGCGTCGAGTCGGCTGACGCTCTCGTCCGTGAACATCCCGAACATGCCGAACTGCCGGGTGGCGTGTTCGAAGACGTACGGTACGAGGGCCACGACCGTCCACCAGTTCCCCGGGGTACCGGTCGCCGTCCCCGGGTCCGCGACCGGGTCCCGGTCGCCGAACAGGTCCCGGTAGTACTTGCGGACGTTCTCGGGGGCGTCCGCGAGCGGGACTTCTCTCAACCTCGGCATGGCACTGGTCCTTCATCGGAGATGGGGAGCGCTGAATCTGGGCATCGCCATCGGCCCTGTCAACGATCCGGCGCGTTGACAAGGCGCGGGTCAAGGGCCTCAAATCCGACGGTGCCTCCACCCACGGGACCATCGCCCATGCGCACCAACGAGCAGTTCGACATCCGGGGCATCAATCACCTCGCCCTGGTGTGCAGCGACATGAAACGGACCGTGGACTTCTACTCCGGGACCCTCGGCATGCCGCTCACGAAGACCATCGACCTGCCGGGCGGTCTCGGCCAGCACTTCTTCTTCGACGTGGGCAACGGCGACATGCTCGCGTTCTTCTGGTTCCCCCACGCGCCGGAGGGCATCCCGGGCGTTACGCACTGCGCCAACCTGGTGGGCCGAGGGGACCTGACCACGGCGCACGCGTCGATGAACCACGTGGCCTTCAACGTCCCGCTCGAGAAGATCGAGGAATACCGGGAGAAGCTCGTGGCGGCCGGCGTCGAGGCGACCGCGGTCTTCCACCATGACGAATCGGAGCAGGGTGCGAGCCTCAGTCCGACCGACACCACGTTCGTTCGCTCGGTCTACTTCCGGGACCCCGACGGCATCCTCCTCGAGTTCGCGGCGTGGACGCGCGCACTCGACGAACGGGACGTCAACGCGGAGCCGGTGCGCGCCGAAGCCTGACCCAGGATCGGCGTTAACATCACCGGCATGAAGGACGTACCCATCCGCTGCGAGTGCGGCAAGGTGCGCGGCGTCGTGCGGGGCATGGCGCCCGCGAACACGAACCGCGCGATCTGCTACTGCGACGACTGTCAGGCGTTCGCCCACTACCTCGGGCAGGCGGACGAGGTGCTCGACCAGCACGGTGGAACGGAAGTGCTCCAGGTGGCGCCCGGCAGCGTGGAGTTCACGGACGGCGCCGGCCACCTCGCCTGCCTGCAACTGACGGAGAACGGTCCCTACCGGTGGTACGCGGACTGCTGCGGAACGCCCATCGGCAACACCCCGGCCAACTGGCGCATCTCGTTCGTCGGACTGCTGCGGCGGTGCCTGGACGCGGGCGGCGGGCCGTCGCTGGAGTCGGCCGCCGGGCCGGTGAAGATGCGGATCTTCACGGAGTTCGCCACCGGCGACACGGCCACCATGACCAAGGGGCCCGGGTTCACTCCCGGGGGTATGTTCCGCTTCGGCCTGTCGATCCTCGGCGGCATGCTGACGGGAAGGTACCGCAACACGCCGTTCTTCGAAGGGAACGGACAACCGGTGGCAGCTCCCTACTGCGTCGCGGGCGAGGAGCGCGCGAAGCTGGCCCCGTACGCGCAGGCGGACGGTTGACGCCACCGCTTCGGCTCCCGTCGACGCGCTCCCGTCGACGTGATAGACGCGGCCGATCGGCCTCGCGTACGCTCCGCCGTTCTGCCGGCCCGGGAACTCGACGTGAAGGCCCTCCGCACCCCCGACGATCGTTTCGCCGACCTGGCCGGATACCCGTTCGCACCCCATCACGCTGAGGTCCCCCACCCGGACGGCGGCACGCTGCGGATGCACTACGTGGACGAGGGGCCGGCCGACGCCGAGCAGGAGCACGTGACGATCGAGGGCGCGGGGCACTTCCTGCAGAAGGACGCGCCCGACGCCCTGGCCTCGGCGGTGCTGAAGTTCGCGGCAGACAACCCGCTCTGATGCCGGAACAGTTCCAGGACCAGGGGGGCGTCGCGACCATGAATCCGTCGCGATTCGCGCGCGCGGCGGGCTCGTTCATGATGCGGCGCTGGGCGGACGGGCGCCGGCTGGAGGCCCGGCGCCGGCGCATCGAGCGGGCGCGGCGCCGGGCGGGGCGGCGCCATGTGGTCGAGTACTTCCACCAGGTGGACGACGGCTACAGTCACCTCGCGGCACAGTGCCTGCGGCCGCTGCTCGACACGTACGATATCGATCTCGTCTGTCACCTGGTCCCGAGCCCGAGCGGGCCGAACGCGCCGGAGCCGGAGCTGCTGCTGGATCTCTCGTGCTACGACTCGGGGAAGATCGCATCGCACTACGGACTCGACTTCCCGGCGGCCGCCAGCCAGCCCGACACCGGTAGGGCGGATCTTGCCGGCCGCGTACTCGCTGGCCTGGACCCGGAGGCTTTCGCCGACGCGGCTCCGGAAGTGGGCGCGGCCCTGTGGTCCGGCTCGGACGATGCCCTTCGGGCACTGGCGGAACGCCATCGTCCCGCCGACGCGTCGGTCCTGGCGGACCGGGTGCGGGCCGGAGCCGAGCGGCGCGCGCAACTGCGCCACTACTCCAGCGCGATGTTCCACTACGGCGGAGAGTGGTACTGGGGCGTCGACCGCCTGTACCACCTGGAGGAGCGTCTCGCGGAACTGGGAGCGCGCAAGGTCGCTGACGAATGGGTGGCCCCGCGACCGGCCATCCCCCGGGGTCCGCTCAGGGACGACGGTTCGCTGACCCTGGAGATCTATCCCTCCCTGCGCAGTCCCTACAGCTCGCTGATCTTCGACACGGCGGTGGAGCTGGCGCGGGAGACCGGCGTCACGATGCGCATGCGCCCGGTGCTGCCGATGGTGATGCGGGGCGTGCCGGCCACGCGGGAGAAGGGCGTCTACATCTTCACGGACGCGGCCCGGGAGGCGCGCAAGCTCGGGCTCGACGACTGGGGCAACGTCCACGATCCCATCGGCGACCCCGTGCGGCGGGGCTACTCCCTCTACCCCTGGGCCGTGTCGCGAGGCAAGGGCGTGGAGCTCCTCTCGGCCTTCTTCCGGGAAGCGTTCTTCGAAGGCGTCGACACCGGCAAGGATCGCGGGCTGCGCCGTGTCGTGGAACGGGCGGGGCTGCCGTGGGACGAGGCGCGCGCGATCGTCGGGAACCGGGACTGGGAGGAGGAGCTCGAAGCGAACCGCCTGGCGATGTACGGCTGCGGGTTGTGGGGCGTGCCGAGTTTCCGGCTGCTGGACGGCGAGGGGGAGACCGCGCTCGCCGTGTGGGGACAGGATCGCCTCTGGCTCGTGGGGCGCGAGATCCAGCGGCTCCTCGAGGAGCGCTCCAGGACTTCGTGAACGGCCCCCGGGGGCGTCCTTTTGCGCAGGGACGCTTACGTAGAAAATAGCGCCGCGGCCGACCCGGGGGGACGGGACCATTTCGCTGCTCGAAATCTACATGATCGTCGGGTTCCTGCTCGCCGCGTACTCGGTCGTGGCGAACGACTCGATCCAGACCCTCGGCACGTTCCTGTCGTCGAACGCGCATCGGCCCTGGTGGGTGCTGTGGCTGTTCGCCGGGGGGATTCTCTTCGTGGTGATCAGCTACGGCTGGTGGGCCAATGCCGGCGATCCGGCGTACGGGCGGCTCGCCGAGTTCCCGCCCCCCGAGGGCGGCGTCCAGTGGTATCACGTGGTGCCGCCGCTCGCGCTGCTCATCCTGACCCGCTTCGGTGTTCCGGTCAGCACGAGCTTCCTCATCCTGACCGTCTTCACCGCCGCCAACCTCCCGGAGATGCTGCTCAAGTCGCTGGCCGGCTACGCGGTCGCCTTCGTCAGCGCCATCGTGCTCTTCCGCCTCGTGTTCCGGCGGGCGTCGGAGTACTTCCACCGCACGCGCGGCAGCGCGATTCCCGCCTACTGGGTCGCCCTGCAGTGGCTGTCGACCGGCTTCCTCTGGAGCCAGTGGCTGATCCAGGACTTGGCGAACATCTTCGTCTACCTGCCCCGGGAACTGTCGCTCGGCTGGTTCGCCTTCGGCGTGCTGGTGCCCGTCGGGCTCCTCGGCATCGTCTTCTACCAGTTCGGTGGTCAGATCCAGAAGATCGTCACGTCGAAGACCGACACCACGGACATTCGCGCGGCGACGATCATCGACTTCATCTACGGCCTCGTGCTGCTGGTGTTCAAGGAGTGGAGCGACATGCCGATGAGCACGACCTGGGTGTTCCTCGGCATCCTCGCCGGACGTGAGTTCGCGCTGTCGATGTACCTCGCGGACACGAGCGGTCGGGCCACGGCCCGCAAGGTGCTATCCGACGCCTCGAAGGCGTTCCTGGGGCTCGCCGTCAGCGTCATCCTCGCGTTCGCGCTCCCGTGGGTCGCGACCCGGTTCTGAGGGAGGGCGGCGCATGAACGGTTTCCGGGCGGACACGCGGGCGTGGCTCGACGCGAACTGCCCTCCCGGGGCGCGGGGACCGGGCCAGGTTCCGTGGGGCAGCAGCCGGATAGAACTCGACGCCGACACCCGGCTCTGGCTCGAGCGCATGGCGGAGCGCGGCTGGACCGTGCCGACCTGGCCCCGGGAGTACGGCGGGGCCGAACTGACCCGCGGCGAGTACACGGTCCTGATCGAGGAACTCAAGCGCATCGGAGCGCGGACGCCGCTCACGGGGCGTGGCGTCAACTACATCGGTCCGACGATCCTCGAACTCGGCACCGACGACCAGAAACAGCGCTGGCTGCCCGGGATCGCCCACGGCGAAGGCGGCTGGGCGATGGGCTACTCGGAGCCGGGCGCCGGGTCGGACCTCGCGAGCCTGAGCCTCCGGGCCGTGCGCCAGGGCGATCACTACGTCCTGAACGGGCGCAAGATCTGGACCTCCGACGCCATGGAGTCCGACTACATCTTCGTCCTCGCCCGGACCGACCCCGACCTGCCCAAGCACCAGGGCATCAGCCTGATCCTCGTCGACATGGACCAGCCCGGCGTACAGGTACGGCCCATCCGCCTCATCTCGGGCGCCTCGCCGTTCAACGAGACGCTATTCGAAGAGGCCGTCGCACGGGCGTCGGACGTGATCGGGGGCGTCAACCGCGGGTGGACGGCCGGCAAGCGGCTGCTGCAGTTCGAGCGCTCGACGCATGCCGGGATCAACATCTCCGGCTCCCAGGGCGGTCGGTCCTCGGAGAGCCGGCTGCCGGAACAGGTGAAGCGGTGCGTGCCGTTGCGGGACGGCCGCATCGCCGACCCCGCGCTGCGGGCGCGGCTCATCCGTCACGAGCAGAACGTCCACGCGCAGCGCCTCACCCAGCGCCGCACGATCGAGGAACTCCAGGCGCGGGCGCCCGGTTTCGCGTCGTCCGCGGTCAAGCTCACCGGGGCGCTCAACCAGCAGGAGGCCGACGAGTTGCTGGTCTCCGCGCTCGGCACGCAGGGCGTGGGATGGGAAGGGGACGGCTACACGGCCGACGAGATCGAGGCGACGCGCGACTGGCTGCGGCAGAAATCGCTGACCATCGCCGGCGGCACGAAAGAGGTACAGCTCAACATCGTGGCGAAGCGGGTGCTGGGCCTGCCGGACTGAGCGCCGCCGCTCAGGACACGCCGGCCGCGGCCGCGCGCCTCGCCTTGAGTTCCTCCATCATCCCCCCGTGGCGTCTCTCGTCCAGGTTGTACATGGCCATGAACGCCATGCCGGCGACGACGATGATCCAGTACAGCGGCCCGGTCATGAAGAACAGGCCGTTCAGCATCTCCGGGGTGAGCATGTCCTTCGTGGCGTTCTCGGGGAAGCCGATGATCTCGAGCCCGAAGCCCCCGATCAGGCCCCCGAGTCCTCCCGTGGCCTTGAACGCGAACGTGCGTACCGAGAAGATCATGCCTTCCGCGCGCCGGCCGGTCCGGTACTCGTGCTCGTCGGCCACGTCGGCAAGCTGCGAGTCGAAGACGATCGTGGACACCGGCAGGATGAGGAAGCCGACGAACAGGCTGCCGAACAGGCCGGGCAACAGCCACATCGAATCGTTCGCGGGAAAGAAATCGATCATCCGGAGCGCGTGGGGGAGCCCCACCAGCGTGGCGCCGACGAGTGAGGAGAGGATCACGGTCCGCTTCTTGTCGAGCCGGCGCGTCAGCCACGCGGCCAGCGGCAGCGCGGCGAACATGCCGGGGATCATCACGAAGCGCTGGATGGACATTTCCTCGGTCGAGAGGTCGAAGCCCCAGATGAAGGTGTAGGTGCCCACCACGCCGAGGATGCCGAACGACACCAGCATCACGAGCCAGGCCATGAAGATCGAGACGTACGACCGGGTCCGGAGCAGCGACGCGAGGTCACCGAGGTTGTCGCGCAGCCTGATGCGCTGGCGCTCGACATCGTGCAGGCGCGGGATCTGGTCGCGGGTGCCGGCGACGCAGGCCAGGAGCGCCACGCAGAGGAACGCCGCGCCGATGATCGCCATCGCGGGATAGCCGTTCGGGTTGAGCAGCCCGTTCTCGTAGCCCTCGGTAGTCGGGAAGAGGACGATGAACACGAACACCGCGAGCAATACCCCCGCGATCATGCCGACCACGGCGTTCAGGCCCAGGATGGCAGTGCGCTCGTGGTAGTCGTCCGTCAGCTCCGCGCCGAGTGCGTCGTGCGGCACCGCGAAGAACGTCTTGCCGACACGCAGCAGCACCATCGTGCCGAGCAACCACCAGAAATAGAACGGCTCGGACATCCCGCCCGGCGGCGCGTAGAGGAGGTAGAAGCCCAGCGCCAGCGGCAGTATGGCGGCGAGCATGAACGGATGGCGCCGGCCCCAACGCGAGCGGAAGTTGTCCGACAGCGAGCCGACCAGCGGGTCGGTGACCGCGTCGACGATGCTCGCGACCAGGAAGACGATGCCGCACAGGTAGGCGCTTACGCCGAGCACCTGGTTGTAGAACACCATGGTCGCGATGCTCGCGGCGCCGATGGCGGCTTCCTCGAGCGCGCCGGTCGAGAAGGCGATCCTGGTCCCGGGCGTTACCCTGTCGTCGCGGCCGGTCACGGCCGCTCGCCGCCGGCTCGAGTCACTAACCGGACACTCCCGTAATCCGATCTATCGTGACCTGCGGATCCGGTTTGTGAAACGCACCCCAGATGACCGGATTGACGAAGCCATCCAGTCCCGGAATCCGATCACGCCGCACCGGCCTGCTGATTTCATCAAGCGTCAACGCCTCGATGTCGATCGCCTTCCGCTGCAGCTTCTCCCGGTCGAGTCCGTAAACGCGCATCGCGTTCTCTCCGACGAACGACAACGTGTCTGCAGGCGCGATCTCGCAGAAACTGTCTCGCAGATGAAGCTTGACCGTACTCTCTTCGTCTTCACTCTCGGGGGCCTTCCAGCAACCCTCCGGGTGCGGATAATCGGCTCCCCACAGGAAGTTCTCCGTCCAGCCCCCTTTGACAGCCGCCCTGGCTTCATACCTGGACATGAAGCTCGCGCCGCAAAACACGTTCGTACGGGCGTATTCGCTGGGGCGTCTGGGCAGAGCCTCGCTTAGCTTGTCGTAGCAGGCATCGTAGGTCAGGTCCATTTCGATCAGGGCGTGCTTCCAGAAGTCCTCGGCCTCGGTGAAGATCAGCTTGAGGTTCGGATGACGCTCGAACGCGCCTCCGAAAACCATGCGGTGCAGCCCCCGGTAGTTCGGCCACCTGGCCCCTTCCATCGCCGCAATGGCACTGAAGTACTTCGGCGACGGCTCCCGCAGGTAGGTCGTGAACTGGTCGGGAACGGTCGCCCCCAGGTGCGTCTGCAGCGGCATGTTCCGCTCCGCGCAGGCAGACCAGACGGGGTCCCACTCCGGCCGGTCGTACTGGATGAATCCGGTCCGGGGCGGAGGCAGCAGGACGCCACGCAATCCCGATTCGCCGGCGAACACGACTTCTTCCAGGCAAGCGTCCGGATCCCAGTAGGGCATGTGAGCCACACCGACAAAGCGGTCGGGGTCCACGGATACGGTGTCCGCCAACCACCGGTTGTACATGCGCATGCCGATCTTCAGCAGCCGTAGCTCTTCCGTCGTCGGGTCCTTTTCACCGGAGATGGAACCAAACAGGAAATCCAGGCCGGCAAACGGAAAGAGGCTGAAGTTGCCGCCGTGCAGAATGATGTTGGCGGCCACCCCCGCACGATCCATGTCCCGGATGTGGGCATGGACATCATGAGAACCGCCCGTGCTCTGGTTCAGGGCGTCGCGGGCGAGAAACGCCTCAAGCCCGCTCGGCGGCGTCATCGCCATCATGCCGCCCACGATGCCCGCCACCCTTTCCACATGCGCCTCGAAGTCGCTTGCGTGCGCCCTCGGCAGATAGGGCGCGAGGTCCTCGTTCCGAGGGCTCATGTGGTTGTCCTGCGAGAACACGATGACCGGTCGATCCATGTCGACGGTCGCCTTGCCGCGCGGAGCAGCGCTCGCTTCACGCATGACTCGACATCTCCGCGAATCCAGGCCGAAACGTTCCGATCATGCCACGGGGCATCGAGACCTCATAGGCGACGCCCAGCTTCCAGCTTGACCCGGACGGCACCCATGGGTACGGTGCGCCGCCCATGAACCCCGCCCGCCACATGCCATCCGTGATTAGCGTCGCCATGCCGTGGCATGGCGCTCGTGGCGAGGTTCGTCCTGTCGGTTGGTCGCCGATCACCTGACCACCCCCTGAATCGACGGACCTCTCCGCTCCCGGAGAAGGCATCCCCGTCGACGGCTCCTCCGGGACGGGGTCCTGGCGAGGAGTCCCCATGAGTTCCACGGCCGAAGAGGCGAGCGCCTACTACGAGGAACTGCTGAGACCGGTCTTCGCCGGCCGCAGGTTCCTGATCGCGGGGCCTGTCGCGGTGGGCCTCCGTGGCCTGGCCCGCCGACTGACCCGGCTCGGCGCCGAGCGGCCGTTCCTGCTCGCCGCCAGCGAAGGGACCGGCAGCCTGCCCACCCCGGAAGAGGCCGAACTGCGGGTCCTGGGCATCGAGGCAACGGACGCGGTGCAGGAGTTGCGCGGCCTGCAACGCGCGCTCGCGGACTTGCCGGCCGCGTTGCGCAGCGATATCGACGCGTGGGACGCCGCGGGCACGGCGCGCCTCATCCTGGCGTTCGCGACTCCCTGGGCGGCGTCGGCCAATGCGGCGGGCCGCACGGTGTACGGGGCGCGACCGGCCGCCTGGGCGGCGCTGGAAGACAAGGTGCGGGTCGATGCCTTCTGGGATGCGGCGGGCGTGCGGCGCGCGCCGTCACGCATCGTTCCGACGGACTACGAAGCCCTCACGTCCGCGGCCGGCGCGCTGGACCGGGGTCTCGGGACGGTCTGGGCCGCCGATGCCCGGGACGGTATCCACGGCGGCGCCCTGAGCCTGCGGTGGGTGCGGCGTGGCGACGACGGCGCGGCAGCCTTCGCATCGCTGCGTCGGATGGCGGACCGGGTACGGGTCATGCCGTTCCTGGAAGGCATCCCGGCGAGCATCCACGGCATCGTGTTCCCGGACTCGGTTGCCGTGTTTCGGCCCGTCGAGATGGTGGTGCTCCGCCCGACCGCCGGCGACCGTCTGTTCTACGCCGGTTGCGCGACGGCGTTCGATCCCCATCCCGACGACCGGGACGCGATGCGGGATGTTGCCCGCCGGGTCGGGACCGCGCTCCGCGAGACGGTGGGCTACCGCGGCCCGTTCGGCATCGACGGGATTCTCGCCGAGGAGGGCTACCTTCCCACGGAGTTGAATGCGAGGGCGGGCGCGGGCCTCGGGTCACTGGCGCAAGGTCTCGACCTGCCCCTGACGCCGCTGTGCCTGGCGGTCGCAGAGGGCGAGCGGCTCGACTGGCGGCCGGACCTCCTGGAACGCGCCATCATCGAGTCCGCGGACGCCCATCGCACTTGTGCGGGCTGGTCGGTCACGCCGCGGAGATTCCACGAGAACCGCACGCTGGAGGTGCTGCGCGACGGCTCCGAATACCGGGAGACCCTCCCGGGAGAAGAGTCCGACGGCACCCTGCAGGTCGGCCCAGGCGCCGCCGGGGGCTTTCTGCGTTTCGCCATGCGTCCGGAGCGGATCGAGCGCGGACCCTCGGCCGCCCCGGAGGTCGCGAGGGCGTTCCGTTTCTCCGACCGCACCCTGGGTACGGAGTTCGGGGAGCTCGAAGTTGCACGCAACGTACGTCCGTAGCGATGTCCGGCGGATGGAGGCGTGTGTCCACGGAGGCCGGATGCCGTTGGCGCCGCCAACCACGATCGGGCAAGCTGGACGAACGGCTTAGGCAAGGAGCGATTCCTGGCCCCCTCGAATCACGGTGCGGCCCAACAAGGACTGCCGCTCGGCACAGCCGCGCTGGTGGCCGGAGTCGGCCTGCTCCTGATGGTGGTGTCCGCACCGTTCGCTCATCTGTTCGTGTTTCCGGAACTCCTGGCGCCCGGCGATGCCGCCCGGACCGCGAGCAACCTGACGGAGAACCGCGGGCTGTTCCTGGCCGGCATCCTCGCCTGGCTCGTGAACTACTCGGCGGATGTCCTCGTCGGGTGGG
>JAJDTI010000088.1 GCA_022827245.1 Pseudomonadales bacterium
GGTCGGCCAGACGCGGTCGGCAAGACGCCGCCGGCATTCGAGATAACATCCGCGGTTTGCGACGGGGAGACAGAGCGATGTCCGAGAGCTTCTACGAGCACCTCTTCGGCGTGCGCGGCCAGGTAGCGCTGGTCACCGGCGGCACGCGGGGCATCGGCCTGATGATCGCGGAGGGACTGGTGCGCGCCGGCGCGCGGGTCTACGTCGCCTCGCGCAAGGTGGACGCCTGCGAACAGGCGCAGGCGGCGCTCTCCCCCCTCGGCGAGTGCGTCGCGATACCCGCGGATCTGGCCACGGTCGAGGGCTGCCATGCCCTGGCGGACGAGATCGCAACAAGCGAGGAACGCCTCGACCTGCTGGTCAACAACGCCGGCCTGACCTGGAACCAGCCGATCGACGAGTTTCCCGAGAAGGGCTGGGACCGCGTCATGGACCTGGACGTGAAGGGTCCCTTCTTCCTGATCCAGCGGCTGCTGCCGCAACTGCGGGCGGCGGGGAGTCACGACCGTCGCGCGGTCATCGTCAACGTCTCCTCCGTCAACGCCATCAAGCCGAGCGGCCTCGCCAACTACTCCTACGCCGCCGCCAAGGCGGGGCTCAACCAGTTGAGCGCGCAGCTCGCGCGCGACCTGATGGACGACCACATCAACGTCAACGTGATCTGCCCGGGGCCGTTCAAGTCGAAGATGACCGCGCCGCTCTACGCGACGGAAGAAATGGACCGGCAGATGATCGAGAACTTCCCGATGAAGCGGTGGGGCGCGATGGAGGACGTGGCGGGGCTCACGATCTTCTTCGCGTCGCGCGCCGGCTCCTAC
This sequence comes from Pseudomonadales bacterium, assembly GCA_022827245.1. Taxonomy (GTDB): domain Bacteria; phylum Pseudomonadota; class Gammaproteobacteria; order Pseudomonadales; family Azotimanducaceae; genus VXNE01. The sequence goes on from JAJDTI010000088.1 coordinate 819, forward strand.
CTGAGCGGCCAGGTCGTGGCCTGCGACGGCGGTTCCACCGCGATCGGCTGACCCGGCGTACCGAACAACCAACAGGAGAGGTTTCATGGCCAACAGGTTCGAAGGCAAGGTCGCGATCGTGACCGGCGGCAACAGCGGCATCGGCGAGGCGACCGGGCGGCAGTTCGCGACCGAGGGGGCGAAGACGGTGCTGATGGCCCGTCGCGAGGAGCAGGGACAGGCGGTGGCCGAGTCCATCCGCGCGAGCGGCGGCGAGGCGACGTTCATCCGCTGCGACGTCTCCGACTGCGACTCGGTCGAGGCGGCCGTCGCCGCGGCCGTGGAGGCCTACGGCCGCATCGACGTGCTGTTCAACAACGCCGGGGCCGGTGTGCGAGGGAACTTCCCGGACGAATCCAACGAGGACTGGGACCTGGTGATCGGGGTCAACCTGACCGGCACGTTCTACGTCAGCCGCGCCGCCTGGCCGCACCTCGTGGCCGCCGGCGGCGGCGCGGTGGTGCAGATGTCGTCGCTCGCCGCGCAGCGCGGGTTCAGTTCGCGCATGCAGGACGAGTACGGCACCGCGGCGTCGTCCTACTACGCCGCCAAGGCCGGCATCGACGCCCTCACCCGCTACATGGCGGGGGTCGGGGGACGCCACAACATCCGCGTGAACTGCGTGCGCCCGGGCCAGATCCTCACCCCCATGGCGGCCGGCGGCACCATCAACGATCCCGACGGCGGCCACCACGTCTTCGAGAAGATGTTCGACTTCCACCAGATCGTGCAGGGGCCGGGCTACCCCCAGGACGTCGCGAACCTCGTGGCCTTCCTGGCGTCCGACGACGCGCGGTTCATTTCGGGCGAGATCGTCAACATCGACGGGGGCGTCGCGGCGAAGATCTGAGCCGACGCCGGCCACGCGGTGCGGAAATCCAACGCAACCCGGCAGACGCGATGGGTCGGCCCCGGGTGGCTCGGCCTGCTCTGCCTGCCCCCGTTTTGCATGGTGGCGGCCTGCACGTCGGTCCCCGCGAAGCCGACGCTCGACCTCGGGCGGTTCAGCCCGCAGTCCCTCGAGGAGATCCTCGTGCGCGCCCGCGGGCTCGAGCCGGGGGGGCCGCGCATCGAGTTCCTCTCCCGGCAGTTCCTGGATGTCCCGTACGGGGCGGAACGCCTGGTCGGAGCGGCGGACACGCCCGAGGCGCTCACCATCAACCTGGCCGCCCTCGACTGCTACACCTATCTCGACTACGTCGAAGCGCTCCGCCGCTCCACGACGTTCGACGCGTTTCCCGGGCAGGTCACGGCCGTGCGATACCGCCAGGGCGACGTCTCGTGGCGCAACCGCCGCCACTTCTTCTCCGACTGGGTGACCGGCAACCCCGGACCGGTGCGCGACGTCACCGCGCGCCTCGGCGGTGCCGCGACCGCGTACGCCGGCAAGGAACTCAATCGCGCCGATGACGGCGGCGTCCTGCTCGAGGGGATTCCGGTGGTGGAACGCACGATCGCCTACATCCCCGCGGGCCGGCTCGACGAGCCGCTGACCCGGCGGCTTGCGACCGGCGACTACCTCGGCGTCTACGCCCAGGCCGCAGGCCTTGACGTCACGCACGCGGGCATCGCGATTCGTCGCGAGGACGGGTTGTACTTTCGCCACGCCTCGACGCTGCGCGGGCAACGCCGGGTGGTCGAGGTGCCGCTCCCGGACTATTGCCGGAAGACGCCTGGAATGGTCGTCTACCGGGTCCGCCCGACGGCCGGACTCAGGCGATGAGTCGCCGCAGGGTCGGCGCGAACCGCTCGCCCATGCGAACGTAGCCCGCGGGATTCGGGTGCAGGTCGTCCGGCAGGTCGCCGGCGTCCTCCGGTCCGAAGAGTTCGAGGCCGTCGACGTAATGGAGGGCCGTGTCCCCGGCTGCCCGGCGCGTCTCGACGGCCTCCGCGATCAACTCCCGGATGCGCGTCAGTGTCAGGCAGCCGACGCGGTGCTCCTCGAAGCCGTCCACCGTGACGAACCTGCCCTCGGCGTTCGGGATGGTGGGGCCTGGCCGCGTCTCGGCGCACGGACAGTAGATCGGGGAGACGACGGCGACGGGCGTGTCCGGCTTGCCCTCGCGCAAGGTGTCCAGGAAGCCGTGCAGCGCCGGCACGAAGACGCGTTCGCGCATCGAGTCCATGTTGACGATGTTGATGCCCGCCTTCACGGTGACGATGTCGGCCGGCGCATCGCGCATGGTGCGCGCGACGAACTGGTCGAGATGGGACTGCCCGCCGAAGCCGAGGCTGGTCAACGACACGCCCGCCTCGCGCGCCGCCACGGCGGGCCAGGTGAGCGCCGGCTCCTCCGCCTCCATGCAGTGGCTGATCGAACTGCCGTGGTGGATCCACCGCGGCCGCGTATCCGCCGGCGCCGGTTCGACGGTCGCCCCGTCGTCGACGACGAGGCCCCGCAGTTCGACGTAGGCGTTGTGGGGCAGCCAGAGTTCGCAGGTCTTGGTCCCTTCTTCCAGATCGGGAAACACCAGCGTGTCCTGGTCTCCGCGTTCGAGCTCGAAGCCGTCCGGACCCGTGAAATCCACCTTGAGCGCGTTGCCGCGCAGCGACGCCACCGTCGTCCGGAGCCCGTTGACCTCGAGGTTGAAGACGACGGGACGGCGAGCGCGTCCCGGCAGCACCATCGTGGTCGCGAGGAAGGAGAGGCCGACGCGCCGCGAGTCGGTGGCGAAGCGCAGACGCACGCCCGACGGCATGCGCGCCATGATGTCGACGAAGGGCGGGAGCTGGCGCCGGGTCCAGGACGGCAGCCGCCGCGGGGACAGCCCGCTGCCGCGGTCGTCGAAATCGAACGCGCCTACCGCTTCGACCACGTCCGGGACCAGGTCCCGGATGTCGAGTTCCGTCGTCATGGCGAGGTCAGCCGACCTGAACGCCGTGCCAGAACGCGACCCGGCCCGTGATCTCCTTCGCCGCGTCCTTCGGCGTGTGGTAGATCCACGCCGCGTCGGGGTTGGTCTCGCCGTCCACCACCACGTGGTAGTAGTTGGCGGTGCCCTTCCACGGACAGTACGAGGTCGTGTCGCTATCCTCGAAATGCCCCCGATTCAGGGCGTCCGCGGGGAAGTAGTGATTCCCCTCCACCACGACCGTGTCGCCGCTGTCGGCGAGCACGGCGCCGTTCCACCTCGCCTTCATCCGCTTCTCCCGTCGCTCTCGACTCTGGCGATGATAGCCGTCACTGGCCGTGTGCGCGTCGCGCCGCGTCCCGGCCGAGGCAGCGGCCGAGCCAGGCCGCCACGTTGGGCTGCGCGGCGAAGTCGAGCCCGCCCATGGTTCCCCAGGCCATCACGCTCGCCACGTTGAGGTCCGCGACCGTGAATGCGTCGCCGAGCAGGTAGTCCCGCCCCTCGAGGGCCTGCTCCAGCGCGTTGAACGGCCGTTCCAGCGGCTCGGCGGCCGCTTTCGCCGCCTCGTCGTCCTGCTCGTAGCCCATGACGCCGAACTTGTGCTTGAGCACGTCCAGCAGGCCGGGTTCCGCGGCGGTCATGGCCCAGAAGCTCCAGCGCCAGGTCTGTGCTTCGTCCTCCAGGGTCGCCGGGGCGAGCTGACCGTGCTTTCGGGCCAGGTAGAGGTTGATGGCCATCGACTCCGCGAGCGCGAACCCGTCGTCGTCAATCGTCGGCGACTGCCCCATCGCGTTCGCGGCCAGGAGTTCCGCGGTCGGGGTCTGGTTCTCGTCGAAACCGGGATCGCTGTCGAATTCGAGCCCCAGTTCGTGCGCCATCCAGAGCGTACGCGTGACGCGGGTCTGGGGCGGTCCGTAGATCTTGAGCGACATGGTTGGTCTCCTCCGTCTGCCGTGATGTCAGGGTTGGTTCATGAACTCCACCGCCCGGCGCCATTGCCGGACGATGCGGTCTTCGCGTTCGTAGTCGAACTTGCCGGTGCCCGCGGGATAGAGGTCCCTCGCCTCCGGCGGGTAGTCGCGCAGGTGAACGGCCGTGCGCCGGGTCGCGGTCTCGACGTCCACCACGTCGCGATAGCCGAGGAGGTTGCGGGCCTTCGACATGTCGAGCATCTGGTTGGACTTCTCGGCGAGCGGGAACACCCCGGGGCAGAACCCGGCCGGAATCCCGACGAACTCGATGTCCGAGCGGAGTTCGTCGCGGATCAACTCGGCGACGTGCAGGCAGCTCAGCACGCGCTCGTCGCCCGCGTTGAAGGCTTCGCCGGCCGCCTCGGGCCGCGTGGCGGCGAGAAACACCAGGTGGGCCAGGTTGTCCGCGTAACCGCGCTGGAAGTACGTGACGCCATCGTGGGGCAGGATCATGAAGGGGCGCCCGTCGAGGATGCGCTTCACGACCGCCCACTCGTGGTTCATCGGCGCGCGCGGCCCGAACACGCCCGGGTAGCGGACGATCACGACCTCGAAGTCCCCTCGCCCGTGCTGTTCGAAGAGCTGGTCCTCGCCGACGGCGACCTTGCCGGTGTAGTCCTCCGCGTCGTACTGGCGCGGCGCGAACTCGGGGATGGGAAGGGGGATCCGTCCCTCGGGGGTCGGCGGCTGCGCGCCCCGGTAGACCGGCTGGCCGGTGATGCCGATGAGGCGGCCCGTCCGGCCGGCGAGGACTTCCGCCTGGGCGCGCAGACGGCCGTACATGCACACGGCGATGTCCCAGTCGCGCCCGCCGATCTTGTCGCGCAGGTCGTCGCCGTCCCGCGCGTTGCCGATGATGCGCTCGACGGGACCCTCGAACTCCGCCGGGTGCCGGCCCGAGTGCAGGATGGCGACCTCGTGGCCCTCCCGCAGGAAGCGGTTCGCGAGCGGCACGCCGGTGGGTCCGGTGCCGCCCACGATGAGCACTCGGAGCATCGAGAGGGTCCGTCGTCGGGGAAGCGGCGAATACTGGCCGGCTGCCGGGAAAAGTCAACCGACGCCGATCCGCCTCAATACCACTTCGCCTTGTCCACCACGTTGACGAACGGCTCGCCGGCCAGGAAACGCCGCAGGTTCCCGGCGATGATCATCGTTCGTTCCCCTCGGCCGGCAGGCACGGTCGGACAGCCCCGGCGACGGCGCGGTATGCTGAACGGGAGCTTCCGCGAAAGCGGCCATCCAGACAAGGAGCGTGCATGCCCACCGATCCCGCGACCCGTCACCGCAACGACATGTACGGCGAACTCGAGGTCGATCCGGCCAAGGCGCCGCCGCCCGTCCCTGCCGCCACCGTCGTGCTGCTGCGCGAGTCGCCGGCCGTTGAAGTGCTGATGCTGCGGAAGAACTCGCGGATCGCCTTCGGCGGCATGTGGGTGTTCCCGGGCGGGCGCATCGACGCGGAAGACGCCGTGGAGAACGGCGACCCCGAAGGCACCGCGCGCAACGCCGCGGCCCGCGAGACGCGCGAGGAAGCAGGCATCGCGGCCGCCCCGGACGACTTCGTGTGGTTCGCCCACTGGACGCCGCCGCCGAGTACGCCCAAGCGTTTCGCGACCTGGTTCTTCGCGGCGCGGGCGGCGGAACAGTCGGTCAGCATCGATGGCGGGGAGATCCAGGAACACCAGTGGATCTCGCCGGCGGCCGCCCTCGAGCGTCACTCGGCCGGGGAGATCGACCTGGTCCCCCCGACGTGGGTGACGCTCTACCACCTGTCGCGGTACGCCAGCGTCGACGCCGTCCTCGAGCGCTTCCGCTCGGCCGAGGCGACCGTCTACGAGACCCATATCGGCAAGCGCGCGGACGGCGTGCGGGTGGCGATGTGGGCCGGGGACGCCGGATACGAGGCGGGGGACGCCGACGCCGCGGGCCCGCGCCACCGCCTGGTGATGGCGCAGGGCGGCTTCGAGTTCCAGAACACCGTGATGGACTACTGAGCCCCCAATGGACACCGGACTCGAAGGCCGGCGCGGCCTGGTCGTGGGCGGCAGCCGCGGCATCGGCAAGGCCATCGCCCTCGAACTGGCGCGCGAGGGCGTGGACCTCGTGCTGGTGGCCCGCACGCCCGGACCCCTCGCCGATGCCGCCGCGGAGATCGCGGACGCCACCGGTCGCAAGGTGGCGCCGATGGCGTGCGACGTGACTGACCGGGCGCGGGTCGAGGCCACGGTCGACCACGCGGCACGGGAACTCGGCGGCCTGCACATCCTCGTCAACAGCGGCTCCTACCCCGGCGGCTCGCCCACGGCCACCGGCCCCATCGACACCATCGTGGACGAGGACTTCCTCGAGGACTTCAACGTCAAGTACCTGGGCGCCCTGCGGTGCGCACGGGCGGCCATTCCGCATCTCAAGGCCTCCGGCTGGGGCCGCATCGTCAACATCAGCGGCCTGAACGCGCGCATCGCCGGCAACCTGAGCGGCGGCGCCCGCAACGCCTCCCTGGTGCACTTCACGCGCACCCTCGCCATGCAGCTCGGGCGCGACGGGGTGACCGTGAACTGCATCCATCCCGGCCTCACCCGCACCGAGGGTGTCATGGAGATGCTGGCGGGGCGGGCCGCGAAGCGCGGCATCACGCTGGAGGAGCTCGAGGCGGCGGACTACGCCGAGGGGCGCGGGAACAGCATCGGCCGCATGGTGGATGCGCGGGAGATCGCCCACCTCGCCGTCTTCCTCTGCTCCGACAGGTCCTGGGCGATCAACGGCGAGACCATCGCCGCCGACGGCGGCGGCAGCCGTTCGGTGTACTACTGAGCAAGCCGCATCCGCCCGTAGCCGAGGAGGAAACACCATGGTCCGAGTCAACGACGATGGCGGGGTACGTACCATCGCCCTCAACCGCCCGGACACGCTGAACGCCTTCAACGGACAACAGTTCGACGACCTCACCGAAGCGCTGCTCGCGGCGCGGGAAGACTCCGGGAGCCGGGTCGTCGTCCTCACCGGGACCGGACGCGCATTCAGCGCCGGCGCGGACCTCTCGGAGATGGCCGCCGCCGGGCCGCCTCCACGGCATGGCTTCGCCGGCATGCTCGACGTGGTCTTCGACTTCCCGAAACCCTTCGTCGTCGCGATCAACGGGCTCGGCGTGGGCGTCGGCGCCACGATCGTGGGGATCGCCGACTTCGCCTTCATGGCCGAGAGCGCGCGCCTCCGGTGCCCCTTCTCCGAGCTCGGGCTGGTCGCGGAAGCCGCCAGCACGCACACCTTCCCGGCATTGATGGGACGTCAGCAGGCGATGTGGTTCCTGATGGCTGCGGAGTGGATGGACTCCGCCGCGTGCAAGGCCGCCGGGCTCGTGCTCGACGTGTTTCCGGACGACGGGTTCGCCGCCGCCGTCCAGGCGAAGGCGGCGCACCTGGCGGCGCTCCCCACCGAGTCGCTGGGCCACATGAAGCGCCTCATCGCGGAGCCGGGACGCGAGCGCCTCCGGAAGGCGGCGGCCGCGGAGAACATGACACTCGCGCAACTGATCGGCGGACCGGCCAACCGCGAAGCGCTCGCCGCGTTCCGGGAGAAACGCAAACCCGACTTCTCCAACCTGTGACGGCTCTGGGGCCGGATGAGGGCCGGATGGCGCGAGGCGCCAACAGGGCCTAAGCTACGGACCTCCGCACGAGGATCCCGAGCCCGGCAGCGCATGCACATCACGCCCATCCCCGAGAAGGTCTTCGGCGCGACGGTCACCGGCGTCTCGCTCGCGAAGCTCACGGACGCGGACTTCGCCTCCATTCACGCGGCCTTCCTGGACCACGGATTCCTCCTCTTCCCCGGGCAGTTCCTCTCCGACGACGAAAACGTGGCCTTCGGCCGCCGGTTCGGCGAACTCGAGTTCGCCGCCGCGCCCATGTCCAACCAGGAACGCCTCGAGGACGGCGGCCTCGGGAAGGTCTACGACATCGACTCCCAACGCATGCGCACCAACGTCGGCAACGAGGCCTGGCACACCGACTCGACCTACAAGCCCATCAGCAGCAAGTGCGCCATGCTGTCGGCCGTCGTCGTGCCCGAAGCGGACGGCGAGACCGAACTCGCTGATCTCCGCGCCGGCTACGCGGCCCTCGACCAGGCCACGAAGGACCGCATCTCGGGGTTGAGCGCCTACCACTCGACGCAGTATTCGCAGGCCAACGACGTCGGCGACTTTCCGCCCGAGGACGGCGGCATCTACCATGGCGAGGCGTACCTGCGGCCGCTGGTCAAGGTGCACCCGGAAACCGGCGTCCCGAACCTGTTCGTCGGGCGGCACGCCTTCGGCATCCCCGGGCTCGACCGCGCCGAGAGCAGGCGGCTGATCCGGTCCCTGGTGGAACTCGTGGTCTCCGACCCCGCCCGGGTGTACACCCACCGGTGGCGGCCGGGAGACACCCTGCTCTGGGACAACCGCGCCATCGCGCACCGCGCCAGGCCCTATGACTACGCGGAGCCGCGCGTGCTCATCGGTACCCGGGTCGCCGGCGAGCCCGAGAGCGAACTGGCCTACTACCCGACGGACCCGAAAGCCGAGGCGGGTCGCGCGGCGCTCAAGGCGGAGTTGGAGCTACTACGCCAAGAAACCACGGACCGCCGCTACCGCGCCACGACCGCCACCGACCGCTTGGTGCTGTAGGGGCGACGCTCGTCGTCGCCCGTGCCGGAGTCGCCAGTGCCGGAGTCGCCCGTGCCGGAGTGGCGAAAGGACTCGGCACGGGACGGGACAAGCCCGTCCCCGACGCTCGCCCGCGCCGGAATCCCACAGGTCCTTGGCACGGGGCAGTTTCGCGCCAGCGAAACTGCCAACGCGACCGCCAGGTCGCGCCGGGACGGGCCGGGTGGCCGAGGGTGGTTTCCCACCCCCGGCTCCCACAGATCCGGACGTGCCCAACTCGGGCATCCGGCTCCTCGGGCTACGGTTTAGCTGCGCGGTAGACGCTATGCACGACCTGCGGTCGGGGGAGC
>JAJDTI010000075.1 GCA_022827245.1 Pseudomonadales bacterium
GCCCAGCCGTAGGTGGGGTACGCCACGCGTGCGCGCAGCTCCGTCTGGACGAAGTTCTCGGCCATGAACCCCTTGTAGGCGTACTTGGGGTCGCGCTGGACTTCGTAGGGCAGCCGCAGCATGTGGCGCAGGATGCCCACGTCGAAAAGGAAGAGACGGAACCTGCTCTCCTTGGCCAGATGCGGCAGGGGTAGGGTGGGGCGGCAGTCGATGGGATGGCATTTCCAGGCGAGCTTGGCCTTGACCAGCCAGTCGATGGGGCCCTTCAGGTCCAGGTAGCTCCGGCGGCGTTCGACGATGCCCTTGAACCGGAACCGCTTCACCGAGCCGTCCTGCGTGGTCTGAAGCTGCCGCGGGATGCTGTGAAACACGGTCTCGATGTGCGCGGCGTGCAGCGGACCCGCGTACTTGCCGAAGTCCCGCTCGAAGCCGGCCACCAGGTCGCGGTGAATCGCATCCACGCGGGTGGCGCGTTCCCGGCTGCCCGCGTCGTTCTGGAACCATGCCGCCACGGCCTCCGGCATGCCGCCGACGAAGCAGTAGTCGAGGAAGAGGGACCACAGACGCTCGTGCGCCGCAACGCTTTCGGAGCGCGACCGAAACGCCGCGAGCAGGCGGGTTTGCCCCGACGCCATGACGAACTCCTCGAAGCAGAGCGGGAACAACTCGAGCTGGCGCACCTTGCCGACCGGGAAGGAGGTCAGCAGCCCGATGTTCGAACCGGATGCGCAGACGAACGCCTCGGGCGACAGGTCCGCGAAATACTTCAGCGAGTCCAGCGCCGCCTGGCACTCGCCCACCTCGTCCAGGAAGATGAGGTCCCGGGCGAGGTCCACGTCGGTGTCGAAGTGGAGTTCGATGTTGTCTACAACGGTCCTGGGCGCAAGGTCGCCCGCGAACAGCCTCGCGAGTTCCGGTGCGAGACGGAAGTCCAGGTGGTGGACCCGGCGGAACTCGCGCGGACCGAAGAGCTGGCGCACCAGGTACGTCTTGCCCGTCTGCCTGGCGCCGTCGAGAAGCACCGGCTTGCGCGTGGGCGCCCGTTTCCAGGCAAGCAGTTCGTCGTAAAGGAGGCGCTCCATGGACCAGCGTCGCCGCAGCCAACCAGCCTAGAAGTATGTTAGTCGGACTTTTATCCGCATAAAAGTTCCTTTTTGACAGCTTTTTTTGCGCATAAGAATACGATCATGCGGCCAGAACGCTGCTGCGTCACGCTCGACGATGGCACTCGACTGAGTACGTTGGTGTCGAGGACGAGCCGGGGCGCCTCGGTCAGCGTTCCCGCCGCGCCCATGCGATCGCGTCTCCTACGTCCTGCTCCGTGACGCCCAACTCGCGGAGCTTGTCACGCACGGCTTCTCCCTGATTGAGGCGCACCGGGGACAGCACGATGCTTCCGGAGCGCTCGGTCACGTCGAAGTAAGACACGCCCGGGAAGGCGGACACGATGGCCTTGGGGAGCGTGAGCTGGTTCTTTGCCGTCAGCTTCGCCAGCACGAGATTCCTTGAATTCGTCGGAAAAAGTAAATCTTGCTCGTGTCGCTGGGGAGTGTCGAGCTTGTGGGCCGGCGGCGGTGCGCTCCCCGCGGTACGCGAGGCTGTACCCGAGGCTGCACTCGACGACTCGGCGACGGCATGTTGTCATGTTGTCTTGCCGTTCCGCCCTTGCGACACTCCCGTCGCTCAACCGGAGTCCCCCACGCATGGCGATCCTGCGGTCGAAAGTCGACGCCCGCGACCCGTCCTTTGCGGCCAACGCAGCCCATCACCGGCAACTGAGCGCGGACCTCAGGCAACTGGTCGAGACGATCGCCCGGGGCGGCGACGAGCGTTCGCGCAAGCGCCATACGGGGCGCGGCAAGCTGTTGCCACGGGACCGGGTGCGCGGCCTCCTGGACCAGGGTTCGCCGTTCCTCGAGATCGGTCAGCTCGGCGGTCACGGCCTCTACGACGACGACATCCCCGGCGGCGGGATCGTCACGGGGATCGGGCGCGTGTCGGGCAGGGAGTGCGTGGTCGTCGCGAACGATGCGACGGTGAAGGGCGGCACCTACTACCCGATCACCGTCAGGAAACACCTGCGCGCCCAGGAAGTCGCACTCGAGAACGGGCTGCCCTGCATCTATCTCGTGGACTCCGGCGGCGCTTTCCTGCCCATGCAGTCCGGCGTCTTCCCGGACAAGGACCACTTCGGCCGCATCTTCTACAACCAGGCCAACCTTTCCGCCGCGGGCATCCCGCAGCTTGCCGTCGTGATGGGCTCCTGCACCGCCGGCGGCGCGTACGTGCCCGCCATGTGCGACGTCGCGATCATCGTGCGCGGCCAGGGCACGATCTTCCTCGGCGGGCCACCGCTCGTGAAGGCCGCGACCGGAGAGGAAGTGGATGCCGAGAGCCTCGGCGGCGGCGAGGTGCACTCGCGGATCTCCGGGGTCACGGACTACCTGGCCGAGAACGACGAGCACGCCCTCGCGCTCGCCCGGGAGGCGGTCGCTTCCAGTCACGTGCGCTATCGCCGCACCGTGGACGTGATGGAGTCAGAGGACCCCGCCTATCCCGTCGACGAACTCTACGGGGTGCTGCCCCGGGACACCCGCACCCCCTACGACGTGCGCGAGGTCATCGCGCGGCTCGTCGACGGCTCCGACTTCGACGAATTCAAGCAGCTCTACGGCGACACCCTGGTGTGCGGCTTCGCGCGCATGTTCGGCACGCCCGTCGGCATCCTCGCCAACAATGGCATCCTGTTCTCCGAGTCCGCCCTCAAGGGGGCGCACTTCATCCAGCTCGCGGACCGCCGCGGCGTACCCCTGCTGTTCCTGCAGAACATCACCGGCTTCATGGTCGGGCAGAAGTACGAGAACCGGGGGATCGCCAAGGACGGCGCCAAGATGGTGACCGCCGTGGCCTGCGCGCGGGTACCCAAGTTCACGGTCGTCATCGGCGGATCGTTCGGGGCCGGCAACTACGCGATGTGCGGCCGGGCGTACGGTGCGCGCATGCTGTGGACCTGGCCCAACGCCCGCGTGTCGGTGATGGGCGGCGAGCAGGCCGCGCATGTCCTCGCCACCGTACGCGGCGACGGCATGGCGGCGCGCGGGCAGGAGTGGGCCGAGGCGGACCGGGACGCGTTCATGGACGGCATCCGCGAACAGTACGAGCACGAGGGGCACCCGTACTTCGGCAGCGCGCGGCTGTGGGACGACGGGGTGATCGATCCCGTCGACACCCGCCGCGTGGTCGGGCTTGCGCTCACGATGGCGACCCGAGAACTCCAAGCCGAGCCGAGCCGGTTCGGCATCTTCCGGATGTAGCGCGGGTTGCTCGGATGATCCGCACGCTCCTGATCGCGAACCGCGGCGAAATCGCCTGCCGCGTCATCCGCACCGCCCGCAGGATGGGCATCGAGACGGTGGCGGTCTACTCCGGCGCGGACGCGCGCGCCCCCCATGTGCGCCAGGCCGACGAGGCGATCCGCATCGGGCCCGCGCCCGCCACGCGCAGCTATCTGGATATCGACGCCGTGCTCGGTGCGGTGGCGGCGACCGGCGCCGATGCCGTCCATCCCGGCTACGGGTTCCTGTCCGAGAACGCGGAGTTCGCGGACGCCTGCGCCGGGGCCGGCTGCATCTTCGTGGGACCCTCCGCGGACGCCATCCGCGCCATGGGCTCGAAGATCCAGGCGAAGAAACTGGTAGACGAAGCGGGCACCCCGGTCGTGCCCGGCTACCTGGGCGACGACCAGGACGCCGACGCGCTCGCGCACCAGGCGGAGGCCGTCGGCTTCCCGCTCCTCATCAAGGCCTCGGCCGGCGGCGGCGGCAAGGGCATGCGGCTCGTGACGGACGCCACCGGGTTCGGCGCGGCTCTCGAAGGGGCGCGACGCGAGGCCCGGGCAGCCTTCGGCGACGACCGGGTGCTGCTCGAACGGTTCCTGACGAGCCCCAAGCACATCGAGGTACAGGTGCTGGCGGACACCCACGGCAACACGCTGTACCTGTTCGAGCGGGACTGCTCTGTGCAGCGCCGCCACCAGAAGGTGATCGAGGAGGCCCCTGCGCCCACGGTCGACGCGGCGCTCAGGACCCGGATGGGCGAGGCGGCCGTGCGGGCCGCGCGCGCCATCGACTACGTCGGCGCCGGCACCGTCGAGTTCATCGCGGAGGCGGGCGAGTTCTACTTCATGGAGATGAACACGCGGCTGCAGGTGGAGCATCCGGTCACGGAAGCCATCCTCGGCCTGGATCTCGTGGAGCAGCAGCTACGGGTCGCGGGCGGCGAGGCGCTGCCGTTCGGCCAGGGGGATCTCGCCATACGCGGACACGCCATCGAGGCGCGGGTCTACTCGGAGAACGTACGGCGGAACTTCCTGCCCTCCACCGGCCGCCTGCATCGCGTCGCCTGGCCGCACACCGTGCGCGTGGACACCGGGGTCGAGACCGGGGCCGAGATCTCCGTGCACTACGACCCGATGATGGCGAAGGTCATCGCCCACGGGGCCGACCGCGCCGCCGCCGTCGTGGCGTTGCGCGAGGCGCTCCGCGAGACGGAGATCGTGGGTGTCGAGCACAACGTGCCGTACCTGCGCAACGTCCTCGCCCACGACCGCTTCCTCGATGGGACCTACACCACCAGCCTGGCCGAGGACGAGGCCGCCGCGCTCACGCCGCGCGACGACCCCCTGAGCGTGCTGGCGGCGGCGCTGGCGCTGGTGGCAGGCGTTCGGGACGCCGGGCCGTGGGACACCGCGGATGGCTTCCAGACGAACCTCGCGCGGGAGCAGCGTTTCACCCTGCGCCGCGGCAGGAAGCGGCTGGACGTGGACGTTACCCACGCCGGAGACGCCTACCACGTGGAGACACCGGAAGGCGCCTTCGAGGCGCGCGACGTCGTCTTCGCCGACGAGCACCTGCACGCCCTGGTCGGCAACGTGCGCCTCTCTGCGGCCGTCTACCGGATCGGCAGCGACGTGTTCGTCGTCAAGGACGGTGCGACCGAACGCCTGCAGGTCCGCGTACTCGACGCCAGCGATTTCAGGGCAGTCGCCAGCTCTGGGGGCAAGGTGACGGCGCCGATGCCGGGCAGCATCGCGGCCGTCTCCGTCGCCGTGGGCGACCGGGTGAAAGCGGGTCAGACGCTGGTCGTCCTCGAGGCCATGAAGATGGAGCACAACATCGCTGCGCCAGGGAACGGGAAGGTCAGCGCGCTCAATGTCGCCGTGGGCGAGCGGGTGGAGGAAGGGACGGAACTCGTCGTTCTGGCGGGATAGGATCGCATCCTGAGGGCCGTAGCATGATTGCTACTGTGTGCTACATCCGCTATCCTCGTCCACTATGAGCAGGATCATTACCCAGCGAGAACTCCGCAACGATTCCGGCGCCATCCTCCGGGAGGTACAAGCTGGTCAGACGATCATCGTGACCCGGAACGGTGTGCCGGCAGCGGAGCTCCGCGCAGTTCCCCGACAGCGTTTCGCATCCCGTGCCGTGATTGCCGAAGCGGCGCGACATGCCCCGCGCGTCGATGCCGACTGTATGCGTGCCGACTTGGATGCCGTGGTGACGCAGTCGGTCGATGGCTGAGCCGACCAGAGGCCTGTTGGACACCTCCGTGGTGATCGACCACGATGTCGTTGATCCGGCGTTGCTGCCGGATGAGTCCGCCATAGCCGCGGTGACGCTTGCCGAACTCGCCGCTGGTCCTCACGCCACCGGCGACGCAGGGGAAAGGGCACGGCGCCAGGACCGTCTGCAGTGGGCGGCGGCCACCTGGGAGCCCTTGCCGCTCGATGCCGGGGCAGCGCGTGCATACGGACGCGTGTTCGCAGCCACCCGCGCGGCGGGCCGGTCGAGCCGAACACGCCTGGCCGATCTGCTCATCGCCGCGACCGCGGCCGCCCACGGCCTGCCGCTCTACACGAGAAATCCCGGAGACTTCATCGGCCTCGACGAGATCATCCATGTCGTTGCCGTGTGACAAAGCTGGCAACCGGCCGACCGAAGCCCGAAGGATCGCCTGAGTGACGATGTGCGGGAAGAGCGCGAGAGATGGGAGGCATCCTGGAGTCCGTCTCGGTGGAGATCCTGTCGAACAAGGACGCAGCCAGTGGAGATTCCCCATGATCGAGGTAACAGACCACGCCCTCGTACGGTATCTGGAACGCGTTCTCGGTGTTGACCTCGACGGCGTGCGGGAGGTCATCGTCCGCTCGCTCGACTCGCAAAGGGCGAGACGCCTGGTCGAGTTCGGCGGAGGCGCGCGGTGCACGATCACAGTGGACGGCATCGTCTTCTGCCTGCGCGGCCGCACGGTAACGACGGTCCTGGGCGACGACCGCGAGCGGCGGGTGCGCAGACGCCTACGGCGTCCCGCCGGGAACTGCAGCCCCCAACGTCGCCACGGCGCCCGGCTCCTTCGCGTCCGCCAGGGCTCCACAGTGCCCCGGAAAGAACACGTCGGGACGTAGCTCGCCCGTGTCGATCAGACCGATGTGACGATAACGCTTGTAGAGCGCCTCCGCATCGGCGACCGCGAACCGTTCTGGATGCGCCCGATACACCTCGCAATGCCTGACCAGCCAGCGCTCCAGGTGTCTGCGAAACACGCCCGAATAAGCGTTCGGGTTCAGCGCCTCATCCCAGAAGTCGTTGACGTGGTCGGCCCACGTGAAGTCGCCGACGCGTTCGGGTACGCCGTCCCGCCACACCATCAGGGCCGGCCGGTCGCCGACGGCCCCGTCGTGGAACAGCCCCCGATAGAACCGGTAGCCCTCGTAGTTGGCGACGAGGTCCGCGTTCGAGAAGATGCCGGTCATGAGCCGGCCGAACAGCAGCCGCTCCGTCATGACGGCCCGGCGCCCGGCTTCGCGTTCGTCCCGGCTGCGCAGGTAGCGGCGATAGAACTTCCGCCCCTGCGAGAAGAAGTGGCCGATCTTGTCGGTGCCGACGAGTACGCCGTTGAGCTTGATGGTGCGGCCGAAGCCCAGGAACCGCGCCGTGCGCGTGGCCCGGATGGGCAGTTGGCTATACAGCGACTCGCGCCGCGTGACCGGGAGGCGCTCCACCTCGTCCGAGCGCATGGCCCACCGCTCCAACCGGTCGACCGGCCACGGCCCGCCGAGCTTCCGGTGGACGAGGTTCACGAAACGCCACTCGTTCTCGCCGCCCTCCCACGCGGCCGCGACGGCGTCGAGCCCCGCGTTGACCTTCCGGTCGAGCACCGCCGTGCTGTCGGCGATGTCGAGGTGCCGCTTGGTGTAGGGATCGGTCTCGTAGGCGAGCGCCGCCTGGCCGAAGACCAGGGAGGCCAGGAACAGGCCAACGCGGACGCGGCCCAGCCCCACCGACCTACGCACCTGCGCCGTCTTCCGGCGCAGGCCCCTAGGAGAGCTCGACGCCCTGCATGCTGCCTTCTTCACGCCAGTCCCGCAGGATCTGGAAGAAGGCCTCCGGCCCGCCGCCGTACGCGCTGCCGATCAGCGAGTTGCCGACGCCGGGATGGCCTTCGTTGTTGTAATAGCCCGGTGTGCACTCCTCGAGGAACTTCTGGTTGAACATCGACATCCGCTTGATCGTGTCCACCCACTCGTCCTCGCCCTCCACCGACGGCTCCATGCAGTTGGCGTTGCCGTCCATGACCTGGGAGACCATGTAGGCGATGTGGAGGCTCTGCTCGTTCAGCATGTGCGGGAAGTTCGCCGTGAACCCCCCCTGCGTCACGCCCATGAAGAAGCAGTTGGGGAAGCCGTTGGTCTGGAACCCGTGCAGGGTCCGCAGGCCGTTCGCCCACTTGTCCGAGAGCGTCTGGCCGCCCTTGCCGGTGATGTCGTAGCCCGCGCGCCGCGTGTAGGCGGTGCCCACCTCGAAGCCCGTGGCGAAGATGATGCAGTCGAGTTCGTACTCGACGCCGTTCGCCATGATCCCCTTCTCGGTGATCCGGTCGACGCCCTGGCCCTGGGTGTCGACGAGCGTCACGTTCGGCCGGTTGAACGTCTTCAGGTAGTCGTCGTGGAAGCAGGGACGCTTGCAGAACTGCCGGTACCAGGGCTTCAGGGAGTCCGCGGTCTCGGGGTCGCTCACCATCTGGTCGACCCTTCCGCGGATCTGCTCCATCTTCCGGAAGTCGGCGAGTTCGACGCGCTCGGCCATCGCCGCCGGGTCGTCTTCCGCCTCGCCGGCCCTGCGGGTCGCCGCGATCACGGCGAGGTTCCGGATGATGTCGGTCCAGCCGTCGTTGACGAGGTCCTCGTCCTGCTGGCCCCCGGTCACGAGGACGTTGAAGTTCGTCATCCTGCGCTGCTGCCAGCCCGGGGTCAGGGAATCCGCCCACTCCGGGTCCGTCGGCTTGTTGCCGCGCACGTCGATCGACGACGGCGTGCGCTGGAAGACGTAGAGCTCCTTCGCGGTCTCGCCGAGGTGCGGGACGCACTGCACGGCGGTCGCGCCGGTGCCGATGATGCCGACGCGCTTGTCGACGAGCTTGTGCAGGTTCCCGTTCGAGTCGCCGCCCGTGTAGTGGTAGTCCCAGCGGCTCGTGTGGAACGAATGGCCCCGGTAGGACTCGATGCCCTCGATCCCGGGGAGCTTCGGCCGGTTGAGCGGGCCGTTCGACATGACCACGAAGCGCGCGGTCATGCGGTCGCCCCGGTTGGTGTGCAGCACCCAGCGCAACGCCTGCTCGTCCCACTCCATCTGGGTGACCTCGGTCTGGAAGCAGGCGTTGGAGTAGAGGTCGTACTTGCGGCCGATGGCCTCGGCGTGCTGGAGAATCTCCGGCGCGAAGCTGTACTTCTCCTTGGGGATGTAGCCGAGTTCCTCGACCAGCGGCAGGTAGATGTAGGACTCGATGTCGCACTGGGCGCCGGGATAGCGGTTCCAGTACCAGGTGCCGCCGAAGTCACCGCCCTTCTCGATCACCCGGATGTCCTGCACGCCCGCTTCCCGGAGCCGCGCGCCCGCGAGCAGGCCGCCGAAGCCGCCGCCGATGACGACCACGTCGGTGTCGTCCGTCAGCGGTTCGCGCTCGAACGACTCGACGTACGGGTCGTCGACGAAGTGGGCAAAGGTGTCCTTGACCTCGAGGTACTGCTCGTTGCCGTCCGTCCTTACGCGCTTGTCCCGCTCTTCCCGGTACTTGTTCCGCAACGCGTCGGGATCGAACCCCAGCTCGGCTTGGTCGGCGATCGCTTCGGCCATTCGAGTAGCTTCCTACACAGGTGGGTGGAACCGCATATTTTAGATTGCAGGCGGATGCCGAAATCAAGTGGTTACAGGCGCAGCCGCTTGAACAGGGGCTCCGGGATCGCGCGCACCGCCGCCATGACCAGGCGCCACCTGCCGCGCACGTAGACGACGTTCCGGCGCGCCCGCACCGCCCTCCACACAGCTTCGGCCACGTCGGCGGGTTCCGCCGTCAGCCATGGAGGGGTCCCCGGGTTCGTTCCCGTGCGGACCCATCCGGGCTTCACCGTCGCCACATGTACGCCGCTGTCCGCGAGCCGGTGCCGCAGGCCCGAGAGGAACGCCGTGAATCCGGCCTTCGCCGACCCGTAGATGTAGTTCGAACGGCGGCCGCGTTCGCCCGACACGGAGCTGATGCCGACGATCACGCCGGAGCCACGCGCCACGAAGGGTTCTGCGATGGCGCCGAGGAGCATGGCGGGACCGAGGTAGTTCGTGCGCATCGTGTCCTCCGCCGCGCGCGGATCCCGCTCCGCTTCCCGCTGGTCCCGGGCGCCGCCGACGACGCACACGGCCACGTCGGGGAGCGGGTCGAGCGCCTCGAGGCCGGACGCGCCTCCGTCGGGGGCCAGCACGTCGCATCGATGCACGCAGACGCGCTCGACGTCACCCCGGAGGTCCTCCGCCTGCCGCTCGAGGCGTTCCGGGTCCCGCCCCGCAAGCTGCAGGATCGCGACCTCGCGGGCCAGTCGGCGCGCGATGGCCCTGCCGATCTCCGAAGTCGCTCCGACCACCAGGGCCGTGTGCATGAAGCCTCCGCCGGAATCGTGCGTCCCGTCCGCACTGTCTCTGCACTATCGTAGTATGGGCCGCCACCGTCCCGCACCGAGCCTGTCCGTATCATGCCCATTGAACCGAAGAACCTGGACGGGCTGCCCGGAGCCGTCCGTTTCCACCTTGCTTCCGATCTCGTCGGCGACACGTTCGAGATCTCCGTGGCCGTACCGGATCTGACCGGCTTCGCGGGACTCGGGATGCCCAACCTGCCCGACGCCTTCCGCGTCCTCTACGTCACGGACGCGGACCTGACCTTTCCCGTGGCCTACGCCGCCGTGGGCGGCCAGATGTCCCGCGCGCTGGATTCCGACCTGCCCCTCGAGCCCATCGTCGTGGTCGGCATCGGCTACGGGCGCGGTCTGCCGGACTGGATCGTCACCCGCGCCCGGGACCTCACGCCGCCGGGCACGCCGGTGCCGGAGGAGGCGCGGCAGGTGGTCGGAGACGCTGTCCACGGTCAGGCGGATACGTTCCTGCGTTTCATCGCGGAGGAACTCCATCCCGTCATCCGGGGGAACTTCCCGGTACTCGATGCGCCCGCCGGACTGTTCGGGCATTCCTACGGTGGCCTGCTCACGTCGTACGCGCTATTCGGCCGCTTTCCCCTCTTCGACCGGTACATCATCGGCAGTCCCGGCAACGTCTTCCCCGACGACTTCGTACTGGACCTCGAGCAGCGGTGCTGGGACGCCGGGCGGACGCTGAACGCGAGCGCGTACCTGACCTGCGGCTCGCTGGAACGCACGTCCTGGTCCGAGGGGCTGCGCTACATCGCCATCGCGTACGACAAGCTCTGCGCGCGCCTGGCGGGGCGGGAGTACGAGGGGTTCACTCTCGACACGCGCGAGTACGAAGGGGAGTCCCACGTCTCGGTCGGCCTGCCCACGTTGATCGACGGCATCGGGTTGCTTTACCCGGGCGACCCAAAGCTGGCGCCGCGCTTCCCCGGATCCTGACGGAGTCGCCAATGAACAGCATTCAGGCCACCTACAAGAAGAACACCCCGAAAAGCGCCGCCGCCCACCGCCGCGCCCATGCAGCCGTCATCGGCGGCAACTCCCGCGGCGCGGCGAACCACGGGCCCTATCCCCTCACGATCGAGTACGGCGAGGGCGCGAGGGTCGTCGACATCGATGGCCGCGAGTACCTGGACCTGATCAACAACTACACGTCGCTCGTGCACGGCCATGCCTACCCGCCGATCGTCGAGGCCGCGCAACGCCAGGTGGGACGCGGCACCGCGTGGGTCGCGAACAACGTCTGGCAGACGGAACTCGCCGAGGCGCTGATCGAGCGGGTGGACTCGTTCGACAGCGTCCGGTTCACGAACTCCGGGACCGAGGCGGGGATGCTCGCGCTCCAGATCGCGCGCACGGTCACCGGCCGCACCAACGTGCTGATGGCCCGCTTCGGGTACCACGGCAGCCTGATGGAGTTCGAGGTGGGGTCGTTCCCGATGCTCTTCGACGACCACGCCCAGGACCGGACCTGTCTCGCCACCTTCAACGCCGCCGACGACTTCGAGGCCGTTCTGGCCGAGCACGGCTCCGAGATCGCGGCCGTCGTCATCGAACCGGTCATGGGAGGCGGCGGCGTGGTCAGCGCGACGCCCGAGTTCCTAACCCGCGTGCGCGACGCCACCCATGCCGCCGGCGCCCTGCTCGTGTTCGACGAGGTCATCGCCTTCCGGCTCGCCACGGGCGGCACGCAGGCGCTCGTCGGCGTGGAACCGGACCTCACCATGCTCGGCAAGCTGATCGGCGGCGGCTTCCCGGTCGGCGCCGTCGGCGGCAAGAACGAGTACATGGGCATCTTCGATCCCAAGAACCCGCGCGGGTTCCACTCGGGCACCTACAACGCCAACCCGGTCACGATGGCGGCCGGCCTAGTCTCCGTGCGCGAACTCACCGCGGAGCGCATCGACCGCATGGACGCCCTGGGCGAGCGCCTGGCGGACTCACTCACCCGCAGCGCGGGTCAGCACGGGCTGCCGTTCTGCCTGAACCGCCGGGGCTCCCTGATCCAGGTCTTCTTCCAGGAGGAGGCGCCGCCGAACACCATCCTGAGCAGGGACGGCGACCTCAGCGCGGGCTTCCATCTCGCCGCGCTGAACCACGGCATGATGATCGCCGGGCGCGGCATGATCGCGCTGTCCACGGTGATGGACGAGGGGCTGATCGACGATGCCGCGCAACGGGCCGACGCGGCGATGGAGGACGT
>JAJDTI010000113.1 GCA_022827245.1 Pseudomonadales bacterium
GACTCCGGATCCTCGAAGACGTAGCTCGAGGTCTGGTAGATCGGCACCGCGCGGGCGCCGGTGGTTGGTTCCGGGCGCGCCCCCGCGTGGACGGCCCGCGTGTGGAAGCCGAAGTCGCGGTCGGGCTGGTAGTCGTCGGCCATGCCGTGCAGCGTCTCCCCCGGGGCCGTCGCTGTCAATGCGGCGGGGCTTTGGGGCAGCTTTGGGGCGGTCGGTTTGCTTGTCTCTTCGCGTGCCGTACAGTGCTCCGATGGACAGCGGCATCTGAACATATGGACGTGCGTACCCTGATGCGGCGGGCGGCCGCGCACTACTCGGACCTCGAAGCGGTCGTGCACGGCGACCGGCGCCTGACCTTCGCGGAATCCTGGGGGCGCTCCCTGCGCCTGGCCAACGCCATGCTCGCCGCCGGACTGCGGCCCGGCGACCGGATTGGCGTGCTCGAAGACAACTCCATCGAGGCGGCGGACCTGTTCGGAGGCGCCGCCGCCGCGAACCTCGTCCGGGTACCGCTGTACCCACGCAACGGACGCGATGCACACCTGCACATGCTGGGCCACACCGGCTGCCGGCTGTTGGTGGTCAGTGGCGGCCATGCCGCGGAGGTCGACGGAATCGCCGACGAACTGCCCGACCTCGAGCAGGTGTGGGTGCGCGACTCCGGCTACGAGGACTGGCTCTCCGGCCATTCCGACACCGACCCGGATCTCGACATCGACGAGGACGACAACTTCATCATCCGTCATACGGGCGGGACCACCGGCCGGTCCAAGGGCGTCGCCTACACGCACAAGGCCTGGCTCGCCGCCGGCCGCGACTGGTTCTATGCGTTCCCGCCGGTGGAGCCGGGTGACAGGTGCATGCATCTCGGCCCCATCTCGCACGGTTCCGGCTATCAGTACCTGCCGATCTGGCTCGGCGGCGGCTGCAACGTCATGCTGGACCATTTCGATACCCGCGAAACGCTGGATCTGATGGAACGGGAGGGCATCGCCTACGGCTTCATGGTGCCGACCATGCTCAATGCGGTCGTGCAGGACAACAGCGCCCGGGGCAGGGACTTCCCTAGCCTCAAGTGCCTGCTGATCGCGGCGTCGCCGATCCAGGACGCCACCGCCCTGGCCGCCCGGGAGGTGTTCGGCGAGGTGCTCTACCAGGGCTACGGGCAGACCGAGGTGCTGCCGGTCTCCATGATGGGGCCGCGCCAGTGGTTCGCGGAAGTCGAGGGCTCGACACCGCTCCGGTCCTGCGGCCTGGCGCTCCCGTTCGCGGAGGTGGAGATCTGGGACGAGGAGAACCGCCGCGTTGCAGCCAACGAGGTCGGCGAGATCGTCGCCCGGGCCGACGGCATGATGAGCGGCTTCTGGAACAACGAGGAAGCCACCCGGGAACGCATCGTCGATGGCTGGATCAAGACCGGCGATCTCGGGCGTCTCGACGCGAACGGCTATCTGTACATCGTCGACCGCGCCGACGACATGATCATCTCCGGCGGTTTCAACATCTGGCCCGCCGAACTCGAGAACGCCATCGCCAATCACCCGGCCGTCATCGAGGTGGCCGTGTTCGGCGTGCCGCACCCGAAGTGGGGCGAGACCCCGCACGCCGTCTGCGTGGTGAAGGACCCGGAGGACCTCGGCGTCGACGAGGTCATTGATCTGGCGGCGCAGGAACTCGGTTCCTACAAGAAGCCGGGCGGCGTGACGATTCAGACCGAGCCGCTGCCCAAGAGTCCCGTCGGCAAGATCAAGCGCAAGGACCTGCGCGAACCGTTCTGGGCCGGCCGGGACAGGCGGGTCTCCGGAAGCTGACTCCGGCACCCTGGTACCCGACATGCCTGGATCGACATCGCTTACCGACGGGCAGAGGAGCGACTTCGTCCGGGACGGGTTCGTGATCGTCCGCGGCGCGGTAGACCCCGAGCTGGCGGTCCGGGCCCGGGACCGCATTCTCGCCGCCATGCCTCCTACCGAGCGCCGGCTCCTCGCGCCGGCGGCGCTGGCGACGCACCCGGAGATCACTGGACTGTTCCGGGAGAGCCGTGTCGCCGCCCTGTTGCGTCGCGAGATGGGGCCGTTCCCCGATGTGGTCAGTTGCCAGATCGCCGTCACTCCCGGTTTCGACCGGCTCGGCGGAAAGCCCTTTCCCCACGTGGACGGCGGTTGGTCAGGTCCCATCCCCACGCGCGCCGAGGACATCGACCCCGAACGCGGTCGCCCGCGCGACGCCGCGCGGTGGTTCGGCGCGAACGACGACGTCCGCGGCACCAACGACGGCCTGCTCTGGCAGGACCCGGACCGTCGGATCGCGCTCGGCAGTTACACGGCCCTCGTGGGTATCGCGCTGAACGACCAGCTCGAACCGGGCAACGGACAGTTCGCCGTGCTCAAGGGCATGCACGAGGAGGTCGAGGCGGCGTTCCGCATGCAGCGCGAAAGCGGCGGCGTGATCGGGGCGGAGGGACCGGGGTGGCCGCGCATCCGCATCGACGAGGAGGGCCGACCGGTGATGAACGGGTTGCCGGCGGGTATCCGCGCCAAGGCGAGGGAAGCCGCGGCGACGACGCCACGCGTCGAAGGCTGGTCGTGGCCCGAGTTGACTCCGATCCTGCTCGCGGCGGGGGATGCCGTCATCGCCTTGCACTCCTGCCCGCACACTGCGACGCCCAACTTCGGCCCGAACCCGCGCATGAACGTCTACTTTCGGATCCGGCGCCTGCGCGAAGGCAATCCCCACGAAGGCACGCGGCGCGTGGGCCACGGGGTCAGCGACCACCCTGACCGCGGCTACTTCGGCCAGTTCCTCGACTACCCCGATTCCTACGATCCCTGGACAACCTCGATCGCGAAGCTCTGCGATCACTGGTCGGAATGGGACTTCGCGTAGGGCCGCCTTTACTCCACCTGCCGCGTAACCGAGCGCGTCGCGTGCCCGAACGTCGGCAACACCGCCGAATGCCGCCCCGCGCCCCCGGCGACCAGCACGATGATCTCGTCGGGGTCGGTGACGAACCGCACGCCGCCGCTGCCGCGCTCGCCGAGCAGGTGGTGCGGCAACCGTTCCTCGAGCACGTCGAGCATGGCCTCCGAAACCAGCTCCGGGGGCACGACCGCGTGCTCGCTGAGAAACCGCCTCACGTCCGCCTTCGAGAAGCCGCCGCCGGCGATGACTTCGGCGTGCTCGGGGCCGAGCACCACCACCGGCTGTCCCTCGAGG
>JAJDTI010000114.1 GCA_022827245.1 Pseudomonadales bacterium
GCCGCCTACTCGGACATCGACGCCGGCGCCCCGCACCTCGAAGCGGCCACGGCTACGGCACGGCTGCCCGGATACCTCCCCGAAGACACTTACCTGAACGTCCAGGCCATCGTCGCGGCCGCCCGCGCGACCGGCGCGGACGCGCTCCATCCGGGCTACGGGTTCCTCGCCGAGAACGCCGCCTTCGCCCGCGCGGTGACCGACGCCGGCATCCGTTTCATCGGACCCGCGGCGGACCTCGTCGAGTCGTTGGGGCACAAGACCGAGGCGCGGTCCCTGATGCGCGAGCACGGCTTCCCCGTGCACGCCGGCAGCGCGGTGCTCGACGACGAGGACGCGGCCCTCGCGGCGGCCGCCGAAACCGGTTTCCCGGTCATGCTGAAGCCGGCCAACGGCGGCGGAGGCATCGGCATGGCGGTCGCCGCCACCGAGGCCGAGCTCGGGTTCGCCTTCCGCACCGCGACGACCCTTGCCGAACGCGCGTTCGGCGACGGCAGCGTCTACCTCGAGAAGTACCTGCCGCGCCCTAGACACATCGAGTTCCAGATCCTCGGCGACGGCCGCGACGCCGTCGCGCTGTTCGAACGCGAGTGCTCGGTGCAGCGGCGGCACCAGAAACTCATCGAAGAGTCGCCGGCGCCCCTCCCTGCCGAAGAAGTGGACCGCGAGGCTGTCGACGCCGTCGCCGCGCGCGCCGCGTCCGCACTCGAAGCCCTGGGGTACGACAGCCTCGGGACCGTCGAAACGCTGCTGGCCGATGGCGAGTTCGGCTTCCTGGAGACCAACACCAGATTGCAGGTGGAACACGGCGTCACCGAAGAGGTGACCGGCGTCGACCTGGTGGCCGCCCAGATCCGGCTCGCCGCCGGTGCGCCGCTCGCCAGCGTGCTCCCGGCGCACGTCGCGCTTGACGGCTTCGCGGTCGAAGCGCGGGTGTACGCCGAGGACCCCGTGCGCATGCTGCCGTCCCCCGGCCGCCTGGTGACCTTTCGCCCGCCCGCGATGACCGGGGTACGCATCGAGGTCGCCTACCGGGAGGGGCAGACCGTCACGCCCTACTACGACCCGCTGCTCGCCAAGGTGATCGGCGTCGGAACGACCCGCGAGCAGGCCATCGGCAGGACCCTCGTCGCCCTCAAGGCATTCGAGATGGAGGGGGTCGAAACCAACCGGGCCACCCTGCAGGAAGTGCTGGCGAGCGAGCCCTTCATCGCCGGCCGGCTGCATACCCGTTTTCTCGACGATCTGCTATAACCGGCCACTTTGCGTAGCGAGCGCGGGAGAGGAACGGCATGGCGCGGGTCGAAGTCGAGAGCGAGGTCACCGGCAACGTCTGGAAGGTCGAGGTGGAAGTCGGAGACAGCGTCCAGGAAGGCGACGTCCTGCTGATCCTGGAGTCGATGAAGATGGAAATCCCCGTCGAGAGCCCCGCGCCCGGCACGGTCTCCGAACTCCTGGTCCGGGAGGAGGACCAGGTGGAGGAAGATCAGATCGTGCTGGTGCTGGACACCTGAGTACCGGTCGAACGCCATGAGCTGGGAGCAGGAAGTCCGCGAGATCGAACGTCGGCGCCACCTCGCGAAGCAGCAGGGCGGCAAGGAGGGCATCGCCAAGCAGCACGCCCGGGGCCGGCTCACCATCCGGGAACGCATCGACGCCCTCCTCGACCCGGGCACGTTCCAGGAACACGGCAGGGCTACCGCGACGCCGGACTACGACGACCAGGACAACCTCACCGGCTTCGTGCCGGCGAACTACGTCGTGGGGTTCGGGAAGATCGAGGACCGGCGCGTCGCGGTCGGCGGCGAGGACTTCACCTTGAAGGGCGGTTCCCCGAACGCCGCGGGACTGCGCAAGAGCGTCTACGCCGAACACCTGGCCGTACAGTACCGCGTCCCCCTGGTGCGCATGCTCGAAGGCGGCGGCGGCAGCGTGAAGGGGGGCGGCCGGAAGGGCGGAACGGTCGGCGAACCGGTGTTCAGCGCGCCGCGTTTCCGCATCATCGCGGACGCCATGGGCCAGGTCCCGATCGTGTCGATCGCGGGCGGCGCGGTCGCGGGTTTCCCGGCCGGTCGCCTGGTGGCGTCGCACTTCTCGGTCATGACCCGGCACACCGCGCAGATCCTGATCGGCGGACCGGCGCTGGTGGAGCGGGCTCTGGGCGTGCGTCTGTCGAAGGACGAACTCGGCGGCGCCCGGATCCACGCGACGAGCGGTATCGTCGACAACATCGCGGAGGACGAGCACGCCGCCTTCGACGAAACACGGCGCTTCCTGAGCTACCTGCCGTCGAGCGTCCACCAGCGGGCCCCGCGCGCCGCGTCGGAGGACGATCCGGAGCGGATGGAACAGGACCTGCTCACCGCCGTGCCGAGGGACTCGAACGCCGGCTTCGACATGCGCGAGATCGTCCGCATGATCGTGGACCTCGACTCGTTCTTCGAGCTTGGCGCCACCTACGGGCCGAGCCAGATCGTCGGCCTCGCGCGGCTCGACGGCCAGCCCGTGGGCGTGCTGGCCAACGACTGCAACGTCTACGCCGGGGCGATGACCGCGGACGCGGGACAGAAATACCGGCGCTTCGTCGAGATGTGCGACACCTTCCACCTGCCGATCGTCAATTTCGTGGACCAGCCGGGCTTCATGATCGGTCCCGAGGCCGAGCGCAACGGCACCATCCGCTACGGGATGGCGGCGGTCTGCGCCGCGGCCCAGGCTTCCGTGCCCTGGACCACCATCCAGGTCCACAAAGGTTTCGGGGTCGCCACCGCCGCCCACTACGGGCCGGACGCGTACGTCCTGGCGTGGCCCTCCGTCGAGAGCGGCGCGCTACCCCTCGAGGGCGGCGTGGCCGTGGCCTTCCACCGCGAGATCGACGGGGCGGAGGACCCGGCCGCCAAGCGCCGGGAACTCGAGGAGCGCCTGCGCGCCGCACGCTCGCCGTTCCCGCGTGCCGAGTCGTTCGCCGTACACGAGCTGATCGACCCCCGCGAAACGCGGCCCGTCCTCTGCCAGTGGATCGACTGGATTCAGCCCCTGCTCGACGACCTCAAGGGGCCGACGACGTTTCCGATGCGGCCGTAGACAGCGGCTCGCCACCCGAAACGACCGGAACACGCTGCGAACACCCATGGCGGCCGTCGTCCTCTCCCTGACCCTGTCGTTCATCACGGCCGTACTCGCGTGGCTCGCCATCGGCCCGCGCCTGCGTCTCTCCGAGGACCCGAAACAGAACGAGGTGCTGAACGTCTTCGCCTATGTCGCCCTGGCGTTTCCGGTGGTGTTCGGCATCGTGTTCTTCGTCGTCGAGCGGCTCTGACGGGAGGGGTAAGGTGCTCGGGATCCGGGGCGTCTACGAAGTGGCCCTGCCGGTGCGCGAACTGGCGCGCGCCGAGGCGTTCTACCGGGACGTGCTAGGGCTCGAGGTCGGACTGCGGGACGAGAGCCGCCGCTGGCTGTTTCTCCGCGCCGGCGGACAGGACGGAATGATCGTGCTGCAGGAGGACCTGGAGGCGTGGTCGTCGCTGCACCTGGCCTTCACCGTGCACGACGCGGACCTGGACGCCGCCATCGAGGCACTGCGGGCACGCGGCGTCGCCGTGGAGGGACCGGTAACCCACGACTGGATGCCGGCCCGATCCGCGTACTTTGCGGATCCCGACGGTCACGCACTCGAGTTGTGCGCGCCGCTTCCCGCGCGCGCCCGGTAGAATATGAGCGTGCCGCATGTAAGTAAGCCTTCATCCTGATCGACGCTCATGAACCGGTTCGAGCTCCGCCACCTCAGGACCCTCGTCGCGCTGCGTGACACGGGGAGCCTTGTCGAAGCCGCCGAACGCCTGTTCCTCACGCAGTCGGCCCTGTCCCACCAACTGAAGGACCTCGAGACGCGTCTCGGCTGCACCCTGTTCATCCGCAAGACGCGTCCCGTCCGGTTCACACCCGCCGGAAAGCGGCTGCTCGACCTCGCCGAGGAGGTCCTGCCCCGGGTCCGGGACGCGTCCACCGACCTCCTGCGCTTCGCCGAGGGGATGTCCGGCCGACTGTTCCTCGCGATCGAGTGTCACTCCTGCTTCGAGTGGCTCCTGCCCGCCATCAACGCCTTCCGCGAGGACTGGCCGGACGTGGAACTGGACATCTCCGGCGGCTTCCACTTCGATCCGCTGCCGGCCCTGGCGCGCGGGGACCTGGACCTCGTCATCACCGCGGACCCCATCGCCGACGCCGCCCTGGCCTACGAGCCGCTCTTCGGGTACGAAGCGCAGGTCGCGCTGGCGGTGGACCATCCCCTGACGTCCCGCGATTGGCTGGAACCGGGGGACCTGGCCGACGAGACCCTGATCGTCTATCCCGTGGACCGGTCCCGCATGGATGTCTTCACGAGCTTCCTGGACCCCGCCGGCATCGAACCGCGCCGCACGCGGACCGCCGAACTCACCACCATGATGGTGCAACTCGTCGCGACGGGGCGCGGCGTGGCCTGTCTGCCCAACTGGGCCCTCCACGAGTACACCGAACGCAGCTACGTCGTCGCGTGCTCGCTGGGCGAGGACGGCGTCTGGCCCAACCTGTACGCCGCCGTGCGGGCGGACGAACGGGACGTCCACTTCGTGGCGAGCTTCGTGCGCACGGCGAAGGCCACGTGTTTCGAGCACCTGGTCGGCATCGTGCCGGCCGATGCCGACATCGCGGCCGGGACCGTCAGCGCCTGACCGCGCGTCTGCCGCGTCACGGCACCAGGATCGTCTCCACCCAGCCCCGCGGTTCGCGGCGGTACCGGCGGCGGTCGTGCACGCCGCCGTCGCCGGCCAGGTCCAGCCGCTCGACCGTGACCGGGTCCAGGAAGTATCCCGCCGCCGTCTCCGGGGCAACCAGAGGCTCGGGGAGGGAGACGGCCTCGAGCGCGTCGAGCAAGGCCGCCCGGTCCGCCACGGGCGAACTTTGGGGACGTACCGCGTACAGCCAGTCCATGCGCTTCGGGACGGCGGGACGCATCTGCCAGGCGGCGTGCACGGTCTCCGGCGGCATTCGCTCAGGGGCGCATTGCAGCCGGTACTGCACGGTCAGGCTCGGCAGGTAGGTCAGCACCGCGACCGTTTCCGACTGCGCGAACTCGCCGGCCTTCGGCGACGTGTCGTTGACGAAGACACCGAGCCGGTCATCGACCTCCCGCAGGACCAGCACCCGGACCGCAGGTTCCCCCGCCGCGGTGACGGTGGCCACCGCGCACAGGTTCGCCCATGCGTCGTCGCGCTCGCGCGCCCGTTCGCGCTCCTCCGCAAACCGGGCCAGCGGGTCGGTCACCGCGTTGCCGGTCAGTCGTCGTCCTCGGCCTCATCCTCCGCGTCTTCGGCGTCCTCCTCCCGCGCCTGCGCCTCGACCGCGCGCCGCAACTCGGCGACGTCGCGCTGCACTTCGCCGAGGCGGTAGATGACGTCCGGGAGTTGGTCCGAGACGCGCCAGGCGAAATAGGCGATCGCGATCACGCCGAGCAGGATGAGAAACGTCATGGCAAGCCCCCCTTTGGACAAAACGCCGAGCAAAACGGTACGCGGAGCCTAAGCGACGCGGGCGGCGCGGTCCATCGCGGGGCGCCCCGCCGCGGCCGCCGCGTCAGGCGTCGTCTACGGTGGCCGGCGTCACGACGGCATCCAGGCGCCCCGCCCCGAACTCCGCCTCGCTCCACGGCGGGGCCAGCGTGAACTGCGCGATGCCGAACGTCGGCAGGTTCCCCAATACGGCGGTCCCGGCCATCCGGTTCACGAAGCGCGTGATCCCCGGGTTATGGCCGACGATGGCCGCGTTGCCGGTCTCTTCCGGCAGCGCGCGCAGCGCATCGAGCATGTCGGCGGCGTCCGCGAGATAGAGCGCACGCCGTTCGACGAGCGCCTCCGGCGGCAGATCGAACGCCTGGCGCACCTGTTCCGCGGTATCGACGGCGCGGCGGGCGGCGCTCGTCAGGACGATGTCGGCCCGCGCTTCCCGGCTGCGGAGCCAGGCCGCCATGCGCGGCCCCTGGCGCCGGCCGCGCGGCGCCAGCGGCCGCGAGAAATCGCCGACGCCGATCGGATAGCCGGACTTGGCGTGCCGGACGACCCAGATGACGTGTTCCGTCACGGTTCGGTCAGTCCCAGATGGAGAAGAACTCCTCGAACGCCGCGAACTGCCCGCCGTTCGCCGACGACGGCACGATGATGGGCGTCTTGATACCCGCGTCGAACCAGGCCTCGATGCCTTCCCGCACCTCAGACGCGGAACCGAACAGCGTCGTGTCCGCCAACCAGCGGTCGGACAGGCAGTCGGGGACCCGGTCCGGCTCCCCGGCCGCGATGGCCGCTTCGACGCCGGCCATCTCCTCCTCGTAGCCGGCCTCCTTCCAGTAGTTGCGGTAGTTCGGCAGCATCGCGTAGCTCGTCAGCGTGCGCCGGTTGACGGCGGCCGCGGCGGCGCGGTCGTCGCTGACGCAGGTCGGGATCATGTTGCCGATGAAGAAGTCGCCGTCGCGCGCGTCGGCGGACAGCACCCCGAGCGAGTCGGCCATGTGCGAACGGGCGCCGTTGGCGAACACCATGCCGTCGCCGATCTCCTCGGCGAGCCGGATCATCCGCCGACGCAGGGTCGCAAGAACCAGCGGCGGGAGTTCCCCCGCCCGCGGCACGGCTTTCAGGTCCGAGACGAACCGGCGCATGTCCCCGAGCGGCTTGCCCGGCTCGATGCCGAGCCGGTCCAGCGCCGGTCCGTGACTGACGCCGATGCCGAACCGGAACCGTCCCCCCGAGACCTCGTGGATGAACGACGCGGCGTTGGCGAAGTCCTGCACGTGCCGGGTGTAGATGGGCGTGATGGAGGTGCCGAACGTCAGTTCGCGCGTCGCGAACGCGAGGGCCTCGCACAGCGCCAGCCCGTCCGAGAGGCTCGGACAGTAGATACCGGGGAAGCCGCGCCGTTCGATCTCGCCGGCCAGTTCAAGGGTTCGGGCGCGGCGCCCGGGCACGGCCGCGAGGCTCATCGCGGGCATCGGAGTCATGGTTGCTCCTCCTGGTCGCGGGCGACGGTGACCGCGGCAGCATAGCGGGCCGGGGCGGCCGTCGCATGTCGCACGTTGGGCGGGGTCATGGGCGCACGGCAATCATCTTCGATTTCCCACAAGCTCGGGAGAGAAAGTCCATTTCCCGACCCACCACCACCATTGAATCCTTCACCTCCGACGACTACCGGGACCGACACATGAGAACAGCGGCCAACCACGACCAGAACTTCAGGAGCCTGATCCTCGACCATCCGCGCGAGGCGCTCGCGCTTCTGGCGCCCGAGGAGGCGCCGGATCCGGACGACGACGTCCGCATCGTCCCGGTGCCCCGGGAACAACTGCGGCAGCGCATGGGCGAGCGCTTTCGTGATCTCGACGTACCCTTGCTCGTGAAGTGGACCGACGGGAGCCGCGAGCCGCTCGTGTTCGCGTTGGCCGGGGAGACGGACCCCCAGCGCTTCTCGCGGCGCCGGCTGGCAAGCTACTGTGCGCATCTGGCCGAGCTGTTCGATACGGAACGCGTGGCACCCGTAGCGATCTTTCCGCACCCGACGCACCCGCCCGGCCCGTTGGTCCTCGGCTCCAGGCGCCGGGACTACATCAAGTTCAGGTTCCTGACGTGCCGGCTCGCCGACCTGTCCGCAGGGGATTGGCTGGATAGCGACAACGTCGTAGCGCGCGTGAACCTGCCGAACATGGAAGGTGGCGGCCACGACCGGGTGGAGGTGTACGCGGCGGCCGTGCGCGGCGTGCTGGCGCTCGAGGCGGACGGCGGCAGGCGCACCAGGTACCTGGACCTCATCGACATCTATGCCCGGCTCACCGAACATGAGGTCCGAGACTATCGGCTACGGTACCCTGCGGAGGCCAAGGCCATGGTCGATGCACTGACGCCGCCCGGGCGTTGATGTCGCGACGGAACGCCGCGCCGGCAGCCGACGAACGCCGGGCCTCTTCGTCACCCTTCGTGCAGGTCGTCCCAGTCGGCCCAGGTCCGCCGCCCGGCGCTCTTCACCAGGCTGCGGCGGATGCGCGGGTAGTGCACGACGTCGTTGGCGTTGCGCTCGCCGCCCATCAGGTAGACGAGGTCCTCGTCGAAGGGATTCCTGAGGGCGTGCGGCTCCGACGGCGCCGGGAACCCCATGAAGTCCCCCGGCCCGATCTCGACCTCCTCGTCGCCGAGTTCCGCGATGCCGCGTCCCTCGAGGACGTAGAGGAACTCCTCGTCGGCGTCGTGGTAGTGGAACTGCGTGCTCTCGCGCCCGGGCTCGAGCCGCACCAGGTGCACGCCGATGCGCCGCATCCCCGCCGCATCGGACAGCGCGCGGCCGAGCCGGACGGCGTTCTCGTTGAACTGGTGTTGGCGCCGCTTCGGGGCCATCGCGGCGATGTCCTTCGCTTTCAGGAGCATGGTGCACCCAGGATCTCGTCGAGCGCCCCGAGCAGCGCGTCGTTCTCGGCCGGCGTGCCGACCGTGATACGCAACGCGCGCCGCAGGCGCGGGTGGTCCAGGTGGCGCACGAGAATGCCGCGCGCCTTGAGCTTCTCGAACACGGTCGCCGCCACGACCGTACCGCGGACCGGCGGCGCCGCGAGCACGAAGTTCGCCTGCGATGGGGGCACTTCGAAGCCGCGTGCCAGCAGGGCCCCGCGCAGCCTCGCCCGCTCTTCCCGGACCTGCCGCCAGGTTTCCCCGGCATGCGCTTCGTCCCCGAACGCGGCGACCGCGAGTTCCTGGGCCAGCAGGTCCTGGTTGTAGCTGTCGCGGACCTTCGTCGCCAGGGGCTCGATCAGGCTCGCGTTCCCGGCCAGGAAGCCGAACCGCAGGCCCGCCAGGGAGTAACCCTTGCTCAGCGTGCGCAGGAGCAGCACGTTGTCGAACTCCCGCACCAGGGGCGTGGCGTCGTGCGCGAGTTCCGGGTCCACGAAGTCGACGTAGGCCTCGTCGATCAGCAGCACGCCGTCGAGCGCCGCCGCGAGTCGCGCCAGCGCATCCGCATCCAGCAGAGCCCCGCTCGGGGCGTGGGGATTGACGATGCACGTGAGCCGCGCGCCGGCGGCGTTCACGCGCTCCGCGAAGTCGCCGGGCAGGGTCCAGTCCTCCGCCGCCGGAATCGCCTCGATCCGGCAGTCCTGCACGTGGGCCAGGACCTCGTACAGGGAGTAGCTCGGCTCCGCCATGGCGAAAGTCGCCCCGGGATCGACGAAGGCGGTCACCGCCAGGCGCAACGCCTCGTCCCCGCCGTTGGTGGCGAGCACCTGTTCCGGGGCGAGCCCGAGGCGCTCCGCCACGAGCATGCGGAACGGGCCGGCGGTCGGCGGCGGGTAGCGCCGGAGCCGCGACGCGTCGAACGCCGCGAGCGCCTCCGCCACCCGTGGACTCGGCGGGTAGGGGTTCTCGTTCGTGTTCAGCTTCACGACGTCCGGATCGTCCGGCTGCTCGCCGTAGGCGTAGCCCCGCATCCGGCGCACGTTGTCGCGTTCGTAGCTCATGGCTTCCCCGAGGTCTCCGGAGCGCTGTCGTCCGGCGCCGGCGGGTCCTCGACCTCGTCCGCGGGTCCCAGCAGGTGCGCGGCCCACACCGTGTCCGGATTGGCCTCCAGCGCGATCTTCGCCGTCATGGTGAGCGGCACCGAGAGCAGCATGCCGACCGGCCCGAGGACCCAGCCCCAGAACACCAGCGAGAGGAACACCACCAGCGTCGAGAGTCCGAGGCCCCGCCCCATGAACCGGGGCTCGACCACGCTGCCGATCACCACGTTCACCACGACATAACCCGCAGCGGCGGCCGCGGCATGGGTCGGGCCGAGCTGCACGAGGGCGAGCAGCACCGCCGGGAGCGCCGCGATGAAGCTGCCGATGGTGGGGACGTAATTCAGCATGAAGGCCAGGAGCCCCCACAGGACCGGGAAGTCGACACCGAGCAGGGCCAGGAAGACGCCGACCGTCACCCCGGTTCCCACGCTGACCGTCGTCTTGATCGCGAAATAGCGGTTGACGTTGTCCGCCACGCGCTCGAAGTAGGGCAGGTCGGAGGGGTCCGCGAGCACGTCGCGGAGCTTCCTCGGAAAGCTCGACGCCTCGGCGAGCATGAAGATCACGGTCAGCAGGATCAGGAACCCGTTCGACAGGACGCTGCCGAAGCCGAGCAGCGTGTTCCCCGCCATCGCGAACACCGCGGCGGGATCGAACGTTTCCAGCACCGGCGCGCCGGACAGGTCGATGCCCAGGGACCGTAGCGTGTCGAGCGTGCCGCCGGCGAGTTCGACCAGACGTTCCTGGTAGAAGGGCATCTGCGCCAGGAACCCGCGCGCCGCCTCGGCCACCAGGGCGCCGACCCCGACGAGCGCGACGATCAGGGCCACGGCCACCGCGGCGATCGCCAGCGCGAACGGGACGCCGCGCCGATGCAGCCAGAAGACCGGCGTCGCGGCGGTCGTCGCGATGAACACCGCGAGCAGGAACGGCACCATGATGGCTTCGGCCGCCTTCACGCCGGCCACGACGACCACGAACGCCGCCGCGGCCAGCAGCACGTTCGTGGATCTCGTGCGGTCCATGGGGACGCCGGCCCTACGGCCCGCTCAGAACCTGCGGTTGGCGAGGCTCGGCAGTTCCCGCCGCACCTGGCGCACCCGCTCCGGGTCGATGTCGGCGGATGCGAACGCGTCGCCCTCCCCCGGGCATTCGGCGATCACGTCGCCCCACGGATCGACGATCAGCGCGTGCCCGTACGAGCTGCGGTTCGCGTGTCCGTGATCGCCGTACTGCGCCGGCGCGATGACGTAGCTCTGGCACTCGATCGCCCGCGCCCGCAGCAGCACGTGCCAGTGATCAGGGCCCGTCGCGGTGGTGAAGGCCGAGGGTACGGTGAGGGCTGTCGCCCCGAGTTCCACCAGCCGCTGATAGAGCCCGGGGAAGCGCACGTCGTAGCACACGGTCAGCCCGAGCGTACCGAAGGGCAGTTCCGTCACCGTCGGCGTGTCGCCCGGCGCGGTACTCTTCGACTCGAGGAGCCGGGTACCGTCGGCGAGATCGACGTCGAACATGTGGATCTTGCGATACATGGCGCGAATCGCCCCGGCCGGGTCCAGGTGCACGCAGGTGTTGAAGGCGCGCCGGTCGGGCGCCGACTCGTGGAACCCGAACACGAAGTGCACGCCGTTGTCCTTCGCCATCGCCCGACACCGTTCGAGGACGGGGCCGCCCTCCGGCAACGGCTCGAGCATCCCGGCCCGCACCCTGCCCGAGCCGATGAACGTGAACGCTTCCGGGGCGAACACGGCCTGGGCGCCATCTGCCGCGGCGGCCGCCACCTGGACCTCCGTGGCGCGCAGGTTCTCCTCGACATCCGCCGTCGCGCGCATCTGCACGACGGCCGCCCTGCAACGCGTCGTCGTCTTGCGAGGGGCAAGCCCCTCGCGCTCCCCGGCTGAGGGCTCTCTCACCACGCCCGATGACCCGGCGCGGGCGGCTGCTCCGGCGGGCCGGCGAAGCACTGGGCGATGGGCATCCAGGAGTTGGCCACGGGTCCCACCACGGTCAGGTTGCAGTCGGCGACGTTGCGGCCCTGGGTGACCACGTGGGCGAACTCGACCGCCGAGCCCGAGACGTACTCCTCCCCGGAGGGCGCGTTCCACTCCCAGACCGCCCCCGAGGGCGCGTCGAGGCGCACGTAGGGCGCCGGTTCGGGAACGGGGAGCTTGCGGTTCGCGAACGTCCAGCCGAAGGTGCGTACGCCGATATGGCAGATGTTGCGAATGCGGTCCGCGGGCGCGCGTTCGACGTGCAGCAGGTCGTAGATGTCCTGCCCGTGCGCCCAGGTCTCCATCTGCCGGGCCGTGGCCATCATGCGGACGCCCATGTCCGGCCCGAACCACGGCGCCCGCAGGTCCGGATCCGCGGCCTCCAGCGCGTCGCACAACTGCCCGAAGTAGGAACGCCAGCGCGCGTGCAGGGCCCGGCCGTGCAGGACTTCCGCCGTCTCCACCGTGTCGCCCCGCATGCGCGCGTCGCGCCACGCGCGGAAGCCGTCCGGGTCCGTGACGGAGTGCACGGTCCACCGGTCCGCATCGTGCAGGTGCTGGACGACCCAGTCGATGGTGCGGCCCTTGAACGGGGTCTCGCGGGACCACTGATCCTCGGAGATCGTCCCGAGGAACGCATCGAGTTCCGCGCCCTCCGCCCTGAGATCGGCCACCTGCTGCAACGTCATGGAGTCCTCGAAGCAATCCGTGCTGCCCGGACGATCATAACCCCGCCCGGCGGGCGGACTACACGTCCGGCTGCGTGCAGGAGACCGGGTGCCCGAGAAACGCCTCGATGGCCGGCAGGTTGAAGGCGTCGTTCTCCGTGACGAAGCTGATGGACGTGCCCGTCGCGCCGGCCCGTCCCGTGCGCCCGATCCGGTGGACGTAGTCCTCGGCGTCCTCGGGCAGGTCGTAGTTGATGACGTGGGTGATCCCCTCGACGTGGATGCCCCGGCCGGCCACGTCCGTCGCCACGACGATGGGCACCTCCCCTTCCTTGAACCGGTTGATCGTGGCCATCCGCTTGCGCTGCGGGATGTCCCCGGAGAGTCCCTCGCAGTCGACGCCGCGCTCCTGCAGGTAGCGGACGAGGCGATGCACCGCGTCGCGCCGGTTGACGAAGACGAGGGTCTGGCCCCCGTCCTTCGCCTCGACGAAACGCAGGATCGTCCCCCGCTTGTCCTTGGACGACAGCATCCAGAAACGCTGCACCACCGCTTCGGCGGCGACGGTCTCCGGTTCGATCGCCACGTGGACGGGGTCGAGCGTCCACTGCTTCGCGAGACGCATGACGTCGTCGTTGAACGTGGCGCTGAAGAACAGCGTCTGTCGGGACCGCTTGCGAGGCGTCTGGTAGACGATGCGCCGCACGTCGGGGATGAACCCGATGTCGAGCATGCGGTCGGCCTCGTCGATCACCAGCACTTCGACCCGGGAGAGGTTCACCACGCCGCGTCCGCAGTAGTCGAGCAGCCGGCCGGGCGTCGCGACCAGGATGTCGATGTCGGTGGCGCGCAGCCGCTGCATCTGCTTGTTGTAGTCGATGCCGCCGTAGACCGCGGTAACGCGCGTGTCGAGGTAGTTCGAGAGATCGTGGGCGTCCTCGTCGATCTGCAGGGCCAGCTCCCGTGTGGGTGCGAGTACAAGCGCCCGCGGCGTCCCCGCGGGGTTGGGACGCGCCAGGGGATACTCGTGCTGGCGGGCCAGGATGGTGATGAGAAACGCCGCCGTCTTGCCCGTGCCGGTCTGGGCCTGACCCGTGATGTCGTAGTCCGACAGGCTGTAGGGCAGGACCCTGCTCTGGATCGGCGTGCAGCGCTCGAAACCGAGGTCATCGATCGCCCTGAGCAACGGCTCCGGCAACCCGAACTCGTTGAAGGTGTCCTCTTCCATGAGTGGGGTGTCCTCTTCCACGAGTTGCGCTCCAGACTCCGTCATTTCGCTCTACTCTTTGCGAGCAGCTTCCGCACGCTCGCGAGTTCGATGCATAGGGCGAGGATTTCGGTCGCCGCCTCGACCTCGTCGTCCGCGGCGAAGGTCGGCGCCAGGCGGATGATGTGGTCCTCTGGGTCGTGCCCCCCGGGATGCGTCGCTCCCGCGGGCGTCAACGTGACGCCCGCCGCGCCCGCGAGAGAGACCACCTCGGATGCGAGGTGCGGCAAGGTGTTCACGGTCACGAAGTAGCCGCCGCGGGGCCGTGTCCAGACAGCGACGCCGAGCCCGCCGAGGGACTCCGAGAGGATCCGCTCGATGGCCTCGAACTTGGGCCGCACGCGCGCGGCATGCGCCCGCATCTGCTCGCGCACGCGCCCGCCGAGGAAGCGCGCATGCCGGAGCTGGTTGACCTTGTCGTGGCCGACCGTCATGACGGACATGCGCGCCTCGAGCCGGTCGAGGGTGTTCGGGCTGCCGGCGACGAACCCCACGCCAGCGCCCGCGAACGAGATCTTGGACGTGGAGCCGAACAGGACGACCCCGTCCTCGGTGCCGGCCTCCGCGGCGCACTCGAGCACGTTCTCGAGGGGCGGGGGCGGGAAGTCGAAGTCGTGCACCGCGTAGGCGTTGTCCCACAACACGAGGAAGCCCTCGGAGGCGCGCTGCGGCAAACGCGCGATGCGACGCACGGTGTCCGGAGAATAGATGCAGCCCGTCGGATTCGAGTACTTCGGCACGCACCAGAGGCACTTCACGGACGGGTCCGACTCGACGAGCGCCTCCACGCGGTCCATGTCCGGCCCGTCGTCGGTCATGCCGATCGGGGTCATCCCGATGCCCAGCGCCTCCGTCAGCGTGAAGTGCCGGTCGTAGCCGGGAACCGGGCAGAGCGCCAGGATCGGTCTTTCTTGCGAGGGGCTCGCCCCTCGCGCTCCCCGGCTGAGGGCTCCGTCCCAGGCGGCCCCGTTCAGCCCGTAGCGGAGGGCCGTATCGACGGTCAGGTACATGAGCGTCAGGCTGCTGTTGCCGGCGGCGATGACCTGGTCGGGGCGCAGGCCCATGATCTCCGCGCCGAGCGTCCGCGCCTCGGGGATGCCGCGCAGGCCGCCGTAGTTGCGGGTGTCGGTGCCGTCCGACGCCGTGTAGTCCCCGTCCAGGATGCCGTCGAGGGCATCCGAAAGGGCCAACTGGTCCGCCGACGGCTTGCCGCGCGTCAGGTCGAGGTCGAGGTTCGAGCCGCACGCCACGCGGTAGCGGCGCTCGAGTTCCCGTTCGCGGGCCGCCAGTTCCGCGTCGGTCGACCCCGACAGCGCGCCATCGTGTCGCAACGGCGCCGTCACGCCGCGAGCCCCGCGGTTTCCTCGATGCCGAGCATGAGGTTGAGGTTCTGCACGGCCGCACCGGACGCGCCCTTGCCGAGGTTGTCGTAGCGGGCGCAGAGGAGAAAGTGCTCGTCGGACCCGAAGACCATCAGTTCGATGCGATTCGTGTCGTTGCAGGCGGTGGCTCCGAGGAAACCGTCCGCCTGCGCGTCTTCCGCGCCGAGGGGCAGGACGCGCACGAACGGCTCCTCCGCGTAGCGGGCCTCGAGTACGCCGTGAACGTCCTCAGGCGTGGTCCCGGGCCGCAGCTCCGCCCGGAACAGCGGCACCTGCGTGAGGATGCCCTTGAAGAAGTGACCGACCATGGGCGCGAACAGCGGCGCCGCGCGGGTCCCGGAGTAGCGCTGCATCTCCGGAACGTGCTTGTGCCCGAGGTGCAGTCCGTAGGGACGCACGCGCCAGTCCGCGCCGTCGTTCGCCTCGTAGCGCGCGATGAGCGCCTTGCCGCCGCCGGAGTATCCCGACACCGCGTTGACGCGCAGGGGCACGTCCCGCGCCAGGATGCCGGCGTCGATGAGCGGTCGTACGCAGAGGATGAACCCCGTCGGATAGCAGCCCGGATTGCTGACGCATCCGGCATCCCGGATCGCCTCGCGTGTCCCGGGGTCGAGTTCCGGCATGCCGTACACCCACCCGTCGGCGACCCGGTGGGCCGTGCTCGCGTCGATCAGGCGCGTCCCCGGGGCCAGCTCCGCCGCCTCGCGGGCGGCGTCGTCGGGCAGGCACAGGATCACGACGTCCGCCGACCCGTAGCACGACCGTCGGCAGGCCGGGTCCTTGCGCAGGCCCTCCGGAATCGTCAGCAACTCGATGTCGCGGCGTCCACCGAGCCGCGACAGAATCTCCAGACCGGTGGTGCCCGCCTGTCCGTCGATGAATACCTTGTGCATCCGGCAACAGGGGGATTGAGAGACGCATTCATTCTACCAGTCCCCCGCTTTTCGACCCCGTCTCCGCCACGCCGATCGGTCCGCGCGTACGCGTTTCGTCGGCGCGCAGCGCGTCGTTCCACGCCTGCGGACCGTCCGACATCGGGTACAGCTCCCGCAGCGCCCGTACCAGCGGTACGTCCGCGAACCGCCGCCGGGCGGCGTGCACGAACCGGACCGTCTTCAGCGCGTCGAACCAGGTATGGAACGCGCGCAGGTCCCGTCTCGGCGGCCGGAATCGTTCGTACCCGATCGTCGCCAGCAGTTCCGGGATGGGCTCGGGCCACTCCTCGAAGACGCCGTGCGACGCCCGCTCGTGCAACGCCCTGAGCAGCTCGAACGCGGCCGGCGCGTAGTCGCGCCGCGACTCGATCGTCGCCGGCGCCCGCGCGATCGCGGGCCCCGTCCCGAAGGGCACCCGGTGGGAGACGCGCGCCTCGATCTCGATCACCGGTGCCGCGAGACGGTGCACCGACCCGACCTTCGCAAGCTTGTTGAGGACGTAGAAGTCCTCGCCGGCGTTCCGTTTCGGGAAGCCGCGCACGATGGCGTAGGCCGTCGCGTCGACGGCCAGGCAGCTCCCGACCGTGTGGAACGCATAAGGCGATCCCGCGAACGCCAGCCGGTTCACGTAGTACCGCAACGAGAGTTCGTAACCGAGACCCGCCTCCCGCAGCACGGGATCGTTGCTCACGTGCGTGAACGGATAGACCCACGCCGCCGCGGCCCCGTCCCCCGGCCCGTCGAAGTACCCCGCGGGGAGCGCCGCGTCAGCGTCGGTACAGAAGACGACGGGACGCGCGATCCGGCCCTCCTCGATGTACCGGAGCGCCGCGTCCGCACCGATCCGCCGTGCGAGGCCGACCCCGAGACGTGCGGGAATCGGCGTTTCGACGCGGCCGACCGCGACGACGTCGATGTTGCGGGCGGCGTCGAAGCGGCCGGCCAGCCCGTGCAGCTTCCGCGTACGGTCGACCGCCGGATCCGCCGGCTCGAGACTGTCCGGGACGTTCGGGACGAGCACCACCAGCAAGTCCCGCGCGTCCGGCGGCAACGTCCGCGCCAGGAAGTCCTCCGGCTCGTCGAAGGCGGGGATCGTGACGACGTGTTCGTACTCGCGCGCGAGCCCCGGCGCGGCGGCGGTCTCGGGCGCCGCGTAGCGGTCGA
Source organism: Pseudomonadales bacterium (assembly GCA_022827245.1). GTDB lineage: Bacteria > Pseudomonadota > Gammaproteobacteria > Pseudomonadales > Azotimanducaceae > VXNE01. Next base: position 16,973 of record JAJDTI010000114.1, read on the forward strand.
GATAGCGCCGGCGATGCGCCTTGCGGGCGGTCAATGGAGCGCGGCGCGTACCGGCAGCGCGCCGACGATGTCCGCTTCCCGGACCAGCAGCGTATTCAGGCGCCCCGCGACATCCTGGTCGGGACACTCGTGCACGGCGAGTTCCAGGAACGTCTGCCAGTGCCGCCCCTCGCTCGCGGCGATGGCGCGGTAGAACTTGCGCAGCCCCGGCTCCGGGTGTGCGTCGGCCACGAGCCCGAAGCGCTCCGCGCCCCTGCGTTCCACCACGGCGCCGACCAGGAGCCGATCCAGCAGGTACTCCATCGACCCGCGCCGCACCTCGGCGTTCAACGCATTGACGTAGGGGTCGCGCACGTCCGCGCCCGGCTGCAGGTCACGCTCGACCAAGAGGCGCACCACCTCGCGATAGTGGCCGAGTTCCTCGGCCGCGAGGTCCGCCATGGCCGCCAGGAGCACGGGGCGGTCGGGGTAGTGCGCCGCCATCGCGAGCGCCATGCCGGAAGCCTTCTTCTCGCACGAGGCGTGGTCCCGGAGGAAGGCCGGGAAATCCGCGAGGACGGCCTCCAGCCAGCGCGGATCGGTCGCCGCGAGCAGTTCCACGGATGCCCCGGTGTCCGCGGTCGACGTCGCGGTCGAGCCCCGGGCGTTCAGGTCTGGTAGCACGCGTTGAGCCAACGCGCGATGTCCACGAGTTCCTGGTGGCACACCTGGTGACCCATCCCGTACTCGCGCCACTCCACCCGATAGTTGAGTGCCGCGAGCGCCTCCCGCGACGTGACCGCCCGGGCGATGGGGATCATCGGGTCCATGAGGCCGTGGGCCATGAAGATCGGCACGTCCACGCTCTCGAAACTCACCCGCTCGAGCAGGTGCTCGTGGTCGTGGACGTACGTGGAGAGGGCCATGATTCCGGCGAACCGCTCGCGGCTCGACAGGCCCAACTGCAGCGCCACGACGCCGCCTTGGGAGAAACCCGCGAGCACGACCCGCCCGGTCGGCGTTCCCCGCGCGTTCTCGTCCGCGACCAGCGCCGCCACCGTCTCGGCGGACGCGTCGATGTCCCTGGCGCCGGCAAGCGGGGCCCGCGGATCGATGTCGTACCAGGCCCGCATCTCCGCGCCGCCGTTGATCGTCACGGGGCGGACCGGAGCGTGGGGGAACACGAAGCGCAGGGGGACGTCGAGGTCCAGTTGGTCCACGACCGGTTCGAAGTCGTGCCCGTCCGCGCCCAGGCCGTGAAGCCAGATCACGCTGCCGGCCGGCGTTCCGGGCGGATCGATCTCGATGCGTTCCAGGGTCATGCGGCTAGAATACAACGACCCGGGCAACGCGGCCGCGACCCGGAGACCGATTTGCATGGACCCGTCCCCCACAGACCAAAGAGCCGCCGATCGAGGACACGCGACGGAGGGCGTCCTGCCCGACCGCGAGCGCGGTCGCAGCGTGTCGAACCTCAGGCCGGCACTGCGGTTCGTGCGGCCGTACCTCGCACAGGTCGCCATGGCCGGCGCCGCCCTGGTCGTCACCGCATCGGTGACGCTGTCCGTCGGCCAGGGGGTGCGTCTGCTCATCGACGAGGGTTTCACCACCGGCAGTCCCGACGTGCTCCTGTCGAGTATCGGCGTGTTCGTCGCCCTGGTCCTGCTGCTCGCCGCCGGCACGTTCGTCCGCTTCTACTACGTCTCCTGGGTCGGCGAACGCGTGAGCGCCGACATCAGGCTCGCCGTCTACGCGCGCCTCGTGCGGATGCATCCGGCCTTCTTCGAGGAGAACCAGCCGACCGAGATACAGTCGCGGATCACGACCGACACCACGCTCCTGCAGACCGTGATCGGGTCCTCCGTCTCCATCGCCCTGCGCAACGCCTTCATGTTCGTCGGCGGCCTCCTGCTCCTGTTCGTCACCAACCCGCGGCTCGCCACGATCGTGATCGTGAGCGCACCGATCGTGATCTCGCCGATCGTGCTGTTCGGCCGGCGCGTCCGTCGCCTCTCCCGCTCGAGCCAGGACACGCTGGCGGACGTCGGCAGCCACGCCGGCGAGTCGCTGCGCCACATCAAGATCGTGCAGGCCTTCAGCCACGAGCGCCTGGACCTGGCGGCCTTCGCGGACCGGGTGGACGTCGCCTTCGCCGTCGCGGTCCGCCGCATCCGTCAGCGGGCATGGCTGGTCGCGACGGTCATGGTGCTGACCCTGGCCGCCATCGCCGTGATGCTGTGGGTGGGTGGCCAGGACGTAATCGCCGGCCGGACCAGCGCGGGCGAACTCGCCGCCTTCATCTTCTACGCGTTCATCGTCGGCGCGGCCAGCGAGGTGTGGGCGGAGCTGCAGCGCGCCGCCGGCGCCACCGAGCGGCTGATGGAACTCCTGCATGCGAATTCCGCGCTCCCCGAACCCGCCCGGCCGAGGCAGCCCCGGCGCCCCGGGGCGGTCGCTTTCCGAGGCGTGTCGTTCCGCTATCCCACCCGGCCGGACGTGGCCGTACTCACGGACATCGAACTCAGCCTGCGACCCGGCGAGACCGTCGCCCTGGTCGGGCCGTCCGGCGCCGGCAAGAGCACCCTCCTCGACCTCGTCCAGCGCTTCTACGACCCCACGGAGGGCACGGTCTCGGTAGCCGGGGTGGATGCCCGGGATCTCGCGCTCGAGACGCTGCGCCGGGAAATCGCCTTCGTGCCCCAACATCCGGTGCTCTTTGCCGGTACGGTCCGGGACAATGTCCGCTACGGCGACGCGGACGCCGACGACGCCCGGGTGACCGCGGCGTTGCGCGCCGCGCACGCCATGGAGTTCGTGGACGCGCTGGCCGAGGGACCGGACACCATCGTCGGCGAGGATGGCCAGGGGCTCTCGGGGGGGCAGCGCCAACGCCTCGCTATCGCCCGCGCCCTCCTGCCGGATCCGCGCATCCTGCTGATGGACGAGGCCACCAGCGCTCTCGACGCGCGGAGCGAACAGGCGATCCGCCAGACGATCGCCGACCTCAAGGGGCGCTGCACGATCCTGATCGTCGCGCACCGGCTGTCCACCGTCGCGCATGCGGATCGCATCGTGGTCCTCGCGGACGGACGCATCGTGGCGGAAGGGACGCACGAGACGCTGCTCCGGGAGAACGGTCTGTATCGGGACTTCGCTGAAATCCAGCTCGTCGACCACGCCGGGGAAGTGGCCGCGGGCGGATAGCGGTCCCTTGGCACGCCGGAGACCGCGGGACCCCATCCAAGGCTGCTCTACTGCGTCCGCCGCGTCGGCGGCCTCCCGCTGCACTAGGCTCGAAATGCGCTTCGGCGTGATCGGTGGAGTGTGCAACATCACCGAGCCCGGCGAATTTAAGGATTTTTCTCGCCCATCGCGGTAAGTTACGACTTTCCGTCGTGTCTTATGTGATTTCCCCGGATGCCGCGCGCTCTCACACAATCTACTGGCGACCGGCGACCCGCCGGATACGCGGCTCTCGTGGAGCGCTTTCGCCTGGACGTCATCCCCAATTGGCATACGTCGCATGTTCTGGCCCGCGGCGTCCATCGGCGGGACGCCGACGGCGGCAGCGTCCGCGAAGACTACTCCGCCCGCTACTGGCCCGGGGATGGCGTTGGCGACCACCTGGAGTTCGCCCTGAAGTACGACGGCACGAATCTCGGCACTCTCGCGGCCATTTTCGACAAGGTGGCCCCATCCGACGTACTCGCGTACGTGCGCGCCAAGCCGACGGGCATTTACGCGCGCCGGACCTGGTTTCTGTTTGAGTTCCTCACGGGCCGCAGGCTACCGCTCGATGATCTGCCGCCGCGCGGCAGCTACGTGGACCTGTTGGACCCGGCTGCCTACTACACGACAACGCCGAGCCGTCGGGTGCGGCGCCAACGGATCAACGACAACCTGTTGGGCGACCGCCAGCTCTGCCCCACCGTTCGCCGCACGGACGCACTCCGCGAACACGAAGCGGCCGACCTGCCAGAGAGATGCCGCGCCGTCGTTTCCGCATACCCGCAAGCGCTGCTGAAGCGGGCGCTCCGCCACCTGTACGAGAAGGAAACGAAGTCGTCGTTCGCGATCGAGCATGTCGAACTCGACTCCACCCGGACCGAACGTTTCGTGGCGCTGTTGCAGGACGCCGAGCTTGAGGATCATTGCCGGCGAGACGCCTTGATCGACCTGCAGAACCGGATCGTCGATGCGCGTTTTCGCGATTCGGGCTACCGCCGATCTCAGAACTACGTGGGCCAGTCCGTGGGCATCGATCGAGAGATCGTCCACTTCGTAGGCGCGAAACCGGCCTCCTTGGAGAGCCTCATGGAAGGGCTGATCGCCGCCCACGGGCGCTTGGAGGCGGGCACCGTCCATCCCGTGGTCCACGCCGCGGCCATCGCCTACGCATTCGTGTTCCTCCATCCGTTCGAGGACGGCAACGGCCGCATCCACCGCTTCCTGATCCACAACATCCTCGCGCGACGGGGCTTCACGCCGAGGCGGATGATCTTCCCGGTGTCCGCGGCCATGCTGAATCGGCCCGACGACTACGACGCCTCCCTGGAGGCATTCTCGCGCCAACTGATGCCATTGGTGGACTACACGCTCGACGACGACGGCCGCCTGACCGTTCGCAACGAAACCACGCCCTGGTACCGCTTCATGGACCTCACGGCGCAGGCAGAGGCGCTGTTTCGCTTCCTCGCGTTCACGATCGACGCCGAACTCGCGCCGGAGCTGACGTTCCTTGCGCGCTACGACGACGGCAAGGCCGCGATTCAGGAGGTGGTGGACATGCCGGATCGCAGGATCGACCTCTTCATCCGCCTCTGCCTGCAGAACCATGGCCGGCTATCGGCGCGCAAACGCGCGCGCGAATTCGACATGCTCTCGGATGCGGAGGTCGCCGCCATGGAGCGGGCAGTACAGGCTGCGTTCCCTTCCGAGGCGTAGGAGCCGGCCGGGGGGAAGCTGTCTTGCCGCACTGGTACGTTCCTTCGCGCCCGTTGCCGTCCGCATCGAGACGCGCTAGCTTGATTCGCATAGAGTGGTATCAGCGACCTGAGGATTTCCTGAGCACCAGCCACCTGTTGCGATCGCTCGTCGCCGCGGCGCTCGCCGTGGTCGGGCTCGCCGCGCATGCGGAACTGGCGGGCTCGTGGTCCCTCACCTCCAAGGGGCAGCGGAACACCCTGCACAGCGTCCTGACGGTGGAGCGGACCGAGGACGGCTACCGCGGATCCATCGCCGGCGCGCAGGGGGTCCGGAAGCTGGACCCGATCGTCGTCGAAGGCGACCGCTTCGTCTTCGAGTTCAAGCGGCGCATGGGCCGGCGCATGGTCAATCTGCGCTACGTGGGGATCATCTCCGGAGATACCGTGACCGGCGTCGTTCGCACACGGTGGGGATGGTGGCCGTTCTCCGGGGAGCGAAAGGAGTAGCCGCGGCGCGGCGACGCGGACACGCCGCCGGAAGCCGTCACGGCCGGCGGCCGGTCGCCGCCCCGCCAGCCGCGCGCGTCCGCTCCAGGATCGGCACCACGAAACGGAGGATCGACCGGGCGGCCGGGCAGAACGGTTCGCGCACTTCGCCGGCAGGACAAGTTGACAGCACCGCGTCGAGCGCGTCCGCTTCGCGGCGGTCGATCGTCAGCCCATATGCCAGGCGGACATCGACGACGCGCCCGGCGAACCAGCACCGGTTGGAGTCCGGCAGCCAGTCCGAGGCGTCCCGCGCCCCCTTCGAGCGGTTGACCGAGGGCGCCGCCACCGTGAGGTTCCGCAGTTCTCTGGCGAACCTGCGCCGCGTGTCCGGGTCCGCCGCGCAGAGGCCGCTGTCGTGGGCCTCGGAGAGGGCCACCATGTGCTCGATCTCGGTATCGCGGGTCGATCCGAAGCTCGTGCACGTGTAGGGCCCGTAGAGGTCGCCGAGTTCGCGGACGACCGCCTCTTCCACCGACCGCGGATAGCGGTAGTCGGATCGGTCGTAGGGGGCGCACCGGAACTCCGGCGCCACCACCAGGCCTCGCCACCGTTCTTCCCCGCTGCCGGCGAGGGCGCAGCAGACCATCGCCCCGGCGAAGGCACGCCGCATGCCACCGTCGTTGTCAGCCAGTCATGACAGCCACGGTGCGACATTCGCCCTATCCGGTGCAAGCGCATTCGCACTTCGACCGGACGGCGGTCTTTTCCGCCCCGCCGCCGGCGAAGCGCAGCCCCGCTACATGTCCGCTTCGAGACGCGCGAGTTCGTCCTGCAGCATGCCCGCCATGCGATAGACATGCGAAGGGAAGACGTGCTTCGGACGGTCGATCTCCGGTGCCGGCACGTCCTTGGCGTCGAGCACCAGCGTGAGGTACGCCAGTTCCGAGAGCAGCGTCGTCGCCAGGTCGTACACGTCCGCCGGAGCGATGTCGCGTCGCCGCAGCTCCCGGCGCAGGTTCAGCCGGAGCACGTCGATGTCCCGCTTCTCGCCGATGACGGTGGCGAGCTCGAGGCACTCGAGCACCCGGCGATAGACGTCGGCGGGGACCTTGCCGGCCTCGAAGGGCGGCAGCAGGCCGTAGATCGGATCCGCCTCGTCCTCGGTCAACGCCCCGGCGACGTACGTGGCGGCCAGTTCCAGCCGCCCGTAAACATCCTCGGGCTTGAACTGCCGGTCGAGCAGGAAGTTCAGTTGCCGGCTGGCCTGGATGGTCTCGCGGAACACGTCGCGCGGCTGGCGGTCGGGTTCCAGCGCCGCCAGTTCCGCGCCGTAGGTCATGCCCAGCTCGCGGCGGACCGTGTCGATGTGCTCGCGCGCCAGGGCGACCACCGCGAAGACGTCCGCCGGCACGATCTCCTCGCCCAGCACGGGCGGCGGCGTTTGCCGCTCCGCGCCAGCGAGCTCCGTGGCGAGGCGATTCGCCTTGCGGAACAGCGTCAGCGCCTGGTAGTAGACGTGGCGCGGCTGCGCGTCGATGACGACCCACGGCTCGGTCGTCAGCTCGGGGCGGCCCATGACCTCCCGGATCAGTCCGATGTTCGCCGAAACCTGGCTGACCGCCTGGTAGACGTGCGCCGGCGTGATCTCCTCCTCCGCGGCACCCTGCCAGGCCGCGACCGTCAGCAAGAACGCCAGCGTCGCACTCGACTTCCTCATCGCTCCCACTCCCGCAACGGATGTGCGCCTTCATCATAGCGCGCACGAGCCGGTCCTCCCGGCACCCTCTCCCGTAATCTCCCGTACCGTGCCCTCCCCAGCAACGGGGGCTGTCGCGTAACATGTGGCTGATGTCCCGCCTGAACGGCGGGTCTCGAGTGTTCACAAGGGGAGAGAAACCATGAACGGCCTCCTGCGCCCGCTGGGCCTCGCGGCAATCGCCGCAATCGGTATCGCGGCCCACGCCGAAGTGGCGGGCAGTTGGGCCCTCACGAGCGAGGGGATGCGCGGCACGAACCACAGCGTGCTCACCATCGAGCGGACCGAAGAAGGCTATCGGGGCAACCTCGAGGGGCAACGGGGCTCGCGCGAACTCCCCGCCATCACCGTGGACGGGGACAGCTTCTCCTTCGAGCTGACGATGCAGACGCGCATGGGAGACATCGATCTCAGCTACGCCGGCACTGTCACGGGGGACACCGTTTCCGGCACGATCGCAACGCCCATGGGCGAGCGGCCGTTCTCGGGGACTCGAAAGGAATAAGCCCCGAACCCACCGACCACTCGGCTTCGATGACTGACGAGCAGCCAGCCTTCCCCCGATGAGCACTGTCACCGACCTCCTGAGCGACGGGGCGATCCGCGACCCCTACGCCTACCTCGGCGCGCTCCGCGAGACGGCACCCGTCCATCGCGACGAGACCCTCGGCGCGTGGCTCGTGCTCCGCTACGACGACGTGCGCGCGGCGTTCCGGGACCAGCGCCTCTCGTCCGACCGGGTCACCGGCTTTTTCGCCCGGCGCGAGGCGGCCGGCACGATGGAGGAGGTGCGCGCCACCGCCGACATCCTGACCCGCTGGATCGTCTTCACCGACCCGCCGCGCCACACCCGGCTCCGGAAGCTCGCCGACTACGCGTTCCGGCCCAAGGCGGTGGAGCGCATGCGGGGGTGGATCACGGCGCTGGTGGACGAACTGGTCGACGAGGTGGGCGACGGGGGCGAAATCGACTTCGTCGAGCACTTCGCGCGGCCGCTGCCCGTCCGGGTCATCTGCAACCTGTTCGGCGTCCCGCCGGAGCACCGCGCGGACCTGACGCGCTGGTCCGACGACATGCTGACCCTGCTGTTCGGCGCCGTACACCTCCGCGACCGGCACGAACGCGCGGAGCGCGGGTTCCGCGAGTTCTCCGAGTTCCTGCACACGATCATCGCCGAGCGCCGCGCGCGGCCCCGCGACGACCTCGTGACCGATCTCATCGCCGCCCGGGAACGCGGCGACGTCCTCGACGAGGAGGAGATCGTCGCGACCTGCATCCTGCTGCTGTTCGCCGGGCACGAGACGACCCGCAACCTCCTCGCGAACGGACTGAAAGCGATCCTGGAGTACCCGCGGGCGAAAGCGGCCCTGGCCACGGACCCCGCGGCGATGCCGGCCGCGGTCGAGGAGATCCTGCGCTACGACGGACCCATGAAGGGCATGTGGCGCCAGGCCGCCGAGGCGATCGATTACGGCGGGGACCGCATCGAGCCCGGCGAGCGCGTGCTGCTGATGCAGGCTTCGGCCAACCGCGACCCGCGCCGCTTCACCGACCCGGACGGCTTCGACATCGCGCGTCCGTCAAACCGGCACGTGGGCTTCGGCTACTCGATCCACTACTGCCTGGGCGCGAACATCGCGCGGCTCGAGGGTGCGCTGGGCCTCGAGGCGTTCCTGCGACGGTTCCCCGACGCGAGCCTCGCGACGGACCGTTTCGAGTGGGACCGCGTGGTGCTCAGCCGTTCGCTGAAGCGGCTGCCGCTTCGGCTGGGGGTGGGCTAGGAGCTCGCGCCGTAGGAGTTTCGCGCCAGCGAAACTCCCAACGCGACCGAAGGTCGCGCTAGGGCGCATTCGGGACGGGACGCACCCGCCGAAAATCAGCGCTCGGCCGCCGTCGAGACTCGATCCGCCAGCCATGAGCGCGGCGTTTCCTTGCCGCCATCCTCCTGAGGCGCGTTCCCATCGCATCGCTCCCGATGAAGTCCCCGTCCCGCCGGCGGGACAGCAGCAGTCTCAGGGCCTCCTGTTCGGCGTCTTCCCGCTCCGTCCGATGCCGCGGCATCTCGATCCCCTCCCTCGTCAATCCGGCGCCAAGCCGCGTCTCAGCCCTCCGGAAAGGCCCGCAGGTGCGCGTCGAGCAGCGGCGGGAACGCCTCGGGCGCCTCGTCGGTGACGAAGTGCCCCACACCCGGGACGGGGACGAACTCGTAGGGGCCGTTCACGAAGCCGCCCGTGCCTTCCGCGGCGGCGCGCCCGACCGTCTGGTCCGCGTCCCCCCAGACATACAGCGTCGGCACCGTGACGGCGGGAATGTCGGGCGCCCGCAGCCCGGAGCGTCCGGCAGCCCGATACCAGTGCACCGCGGCATCCAGCGCGTCCCGCCCACCGAGCGTGGCGAGATAGGCTTCGGCGTCGCGCCGGGGGACGCCGGAACGCGCATAGATCGACCGCAGCCGCGCGGCGTCGTCCGCGAGCAGTTCGTCGGTCGCCTCCGGGCGCAGGAAGGAGCGATGATGGCCGGAACGGCCCGACTGTTCCGGGTCGCTGCGCATGGCCGCGGCGAACGCCGCCGGATGCGGCCGCGAGATCACCGACAACGTGCGCACCCGGTCCGGATGCATGGCCGCGGTCACCCACGCGAGTTGCCCACCCCAGTCGTGACCGACCAGGTGGAAGCGCTCGCGCCCGAGCGCATCCGCGATGGACAGGACGTCGGCCACGAGCAGTTCGACGCGGTATGCGTCGATGTCCGTGGGGCGGGCGCCCGGGGAATAACCCCGCTGATCGGGCGCGCAGGCCCGGAACCCCGCGCCGGCGAGCCAGCGCATCTCGGCCCGCCAGGCGTGCCGTGTCTGCGGGAAGCCATGCAGGAGGAGCACGAGGTCGCCGTCGGGCGGTCCCGAGACATCCGCGGTGAATGCCCACTCGCCGGCCGCCACCGACCGGGTCTCAACGATTCCCTTCTCGCCCATCTGCGATACCTCCGTCAGTCGATAGCGTCCCGCTGCCCCCAGAGGGTGCAGAGCGCGTGCGCCGAAGCAACCGCGTGCAGGTGCAGGACGGGCAACGCCAGGACGCATGCCGCCTCCACCAGGCGCGCCAGCCAGCCTCCGTATGCACCCGCGGCGCTCGCAAGCACGACGACGGCGATCACGAGTCCGGTCGCCGCGAAGCCGCGCCAGCGCAGGCGTCCCGACGCCGCCATGCGCTGCATGCGCCAGGAAAGGAAGAGCCGGTCCCAGCGGTTGCCGGACGCCGTGGCGATGCGGACGCCGTGACGCGGCCAGGCGTCCAGCGCGTCGCCAACGTACCACGGCCACCAGAACCACGCGCCCACGACGAGCGCGGCGGCGCCGATGAACAGCGTCTGCTTGAGCAACGTCGTCGTCACCGGCAGCGAGAACGCCGCCACCGCGATCCCGAAGGCCACCGCCGAGAAGGCGAGCAGCCAACCCGCCACGAACCCCGCGAAACCGACCGCCTCGAAGAGCCGGCGTACCCTCGACCCCGGCGCCCCCAGGCCGAGCCCCAGGGCCGCCCCGCGTACATGGAAGGGCAGGACCAGAGCAAGCAGCGGAAACCGATAGGTCGGGTCGTCTACCAGCACCAATACGCCCGCGGAAGCAATCGCCGGCAGGATCAGTGGCCGCAGAGCGCGGCCCCAGTCCCACGTACCGGGTCCAACCGCCACCGCGCTGGCCGGGCCGTCCGCTAGAGGCCCAGGCTGCGCCGGTCGAGCGGCCGCAGCGGCACGTCCGGGTCCGGCGAGGGGATGGCCGAGAGCAGCAGCCGCGTGTAGTCCTCGCGCGGGTTGGCGAACAGCTCGTCCACCGCGCCGCTCTCGACCACGCGGCCCCGGTGCATCACGAGCACGCGGTCGCAGATGTGCTGCACGACCGACAGGTCGTGCGCGACGAACAGGTAGGTCAGGCCCAGGTCGCGCTGCAGGTCTTCCAGCAGGTTGATGATCTGCGCCTGCACGGACACGTCGAGCGCCGAGACGGACTCGTCGCAGACCACCAGGTTCGGACGCAGGATCAGCGCCCGCGCGATGCCGATGCGCTGGCGCTGTCCGCCGGAGAAGGCATGCGGATACCGGGTCAGGGAGTCGTGCTCGAGCTGCACGTGGTCGAGCATCTCGAGCACGGTCTCGAGGCGCTCGTCCCGGTTGCCGACGCGGTGGATGACGAGCGGCTCCTCGAGGATCTCGCGCACCGTCATCCGCGGATTCAGCGAGGCGAACGGGTCCTGGAAGATCATCTGCATCTCGCGGCGCAGCGGGATGAGTTCCTTCGGCGAGAGGTCCTGCAGCTCGACCCAGCCGTCCGTGCTGCGGAAGCGCACGACGCCCGCGTCCGGATCGATCGCCCGCAGGACGCAGCGCGCGAGCGTCGTCTTGCCGGAACCCGACTCGCCGACGATCCCGAGCGTCTCCGACCGCCGCACGTCGAACGAGACGTCTTCGACCGCCGGCACGCCGTCGAAGAACTTGGAGAGACCGGCGACCTCAAGCAGCGTGTCGTCGTGCATGGGACGCCTCAACCGTCAGCCGGCAAGCTCACCCGCCGCCCGTCCGCCAGTCGGCGCAGCGGGTGGGGTGTCTCGATGTCCGCATCGCGCACCACGCTCGCGATCGTCGCCAGCGGCTGCCCCTTCGGCGCGAGCCCGGGAATGGCGGCCAGGAGACCGCGCGTGTAGGGATGCGCGGGGTCCTTGAGCACCTGGCGCACCGTCCCGATCTCGAGCACCCGGCCCTGGTACATGACCACCACCTGGTCCGCGATCTGGGCCACCACGCCGAGGTCGTGGGTGATGAAGATGACCGAGTTGCCGAGCTCCCGCTGCAGGTCCTTGATGAGCGTCAGGATCTCCGCCTGGATCGTCACGTCGAGAGCCGTGGTCGGCTCGTCGCAGATCAGCACTTCCGGATGGCACACCAACGCCATCGCGATGACCACGCGCTGGCGCATGCCCCCGGAGAACTCGAACGGGTACATGTGCATGCGGCGCTCGATGTCGTCGAGGCCGACCCGTTCAAACATCTCGGCCGACTCCCGCCAAGCCTGGCGGCGGCTGACGTCGCGGTGGCAGAGGATCGCCTCGGCGACCTGGTTGCCGACGGTGTAGACCGGCGACAGCGCCGTCATGGGCTCCTGGAACACCATGCTGATCAGTCCGCCATGCAGCTCGAGGAGCCTCGGGTCCCGCTTCGCGAGCGAGACGATCTCGAAAGGCGGCGCGCCTTGCGGGACGAAGTCGATGGTTCCCCCGACGATGCGACCCGGCGGCTGGATCAGGCGCATGATGCAGTTCGCGGTGACGGACTTCCCCGAGCCCGATTCGCCCACGATGGCGGTCACCTGGCCGCGGGGCACCTCGAAACCCACGTCCACCAGCGCACGGGTCACCCCCGTGTCGGTCTTGAACTCGACCGCGAGGTCCCGGATCGAGAGGACCGCGTCCACCTACTTCATGCCGCCCGTGCTGTAGGGATCCGCCGCGTCGCGCAGACCGTCCCCGAGCAGGTTGAAGGCCATCACGGTCAGCACCACGAAGAGGCCGGGGAACATCTGCCACGGCGTCAGCTCGATGACGAGGGGATTCTGCGCCTGGAACATGAGCACGCCCCAGCTCACCACCGGCGGGCGGAGCCCGATGCCGAGGAACGACAGCGCGGTCTCCCCCAGGATCATGGCCGGCACCGCCAGCGTCGCCGTGGCGATGATGTGGCTCGAGAAGCTCGGCAGCATGTGCTTCCTGATGACGCGGGGCGTGTCGGCCCCGATCAGCCGCGCCGCCATCACGAACTCCTCTTCCCGGAGCGCCAGGAAGCGGCCACGCACCTGCCGCGCGAGCGCCGTCCAGCCGAAGAGCGACAGGATGATCGTGATGCCGAAGTACACGAGCAGCGGCGACCAGTGCACCGGCAGCGCCGCCGAGAGCGCCATCCAGAGCGGCAGGGACGGCAGGCACTGCAGCACCTCGATGGCCTTGTTGACCACGCGGTCCGCGAGACCGCCGAGGTAGCCCGCGATTCCGCCGAGCAGAATGCCGAGGACGATCGTCAGCACGACGCCGACGATGCCGATGGACAGCGAGATCCTGCCGCCGTAGAGCACGCGGGAGAACATGTCGCGACCCAGCGGGTCCGTGCCGAAGAGGTGGATGTAGGCGCCCGCGTCCGTGGTGAACAGGTGGCGGTCCATCCGGAACAGGTTCCACATCTCGTAGGGTTCGCCGCGGGCGAAAAAGCGGATGGGGAACGGCCGGCCGGTGTCCTCCGTGTACTCGCGCATCCAGGTGTCCGGGTTCACCTCCATGCGGTAGGCATAGACGAACGGCCGCGCGTGGAACCGTCCGTCGGCGTCGAAGAAGTGCACGCGCATCGGGGGCGCGTTGACCGCGTCGTCGTTGCGCGTCGTCGTGCCGTAGGGTGCGACGAACTCGCAGAACGCCGCCAACACGTAGAGCACGAGCAGGAACGCCCCGCTCGCGAGCGCGAGCCGGTGGCGGCGGAAACGCAGCCACATGAGCCGCCGCGGCGAGATCGCGGCGCCCGCCTGGCGTTCCTCGACGCCGGCCAGGGGGCCGGCGCCGGTCGGCTGCAGCGCGGCTTCACTCAAAACGAATCCTCGGGTCCACCCACGCCAACAGCAGGTCCGAGAGCAGGATGCCCACCACCGTCAGGATCGCGAGCCACATGAGGAGACTGCCGGCCAGGAACATGTCCTGGTTCAGGAGGGACTGCAGCAGCAGGGGGCCGATCGTCGGCAGCCCCATGACGAGCGACACCAGCGCCTCGCCCGACACGAGCCCGGGCAGCATGAGCCCGATGTTGCTGATGAACGGGTTGATGGCGATGCGGACCGGGTACTTCAGCACGAGCTTCGCCGGCCGCACGCCCTTGGCCCGCGCCGTGACGACGTAGGGCTTGTTCAGTTCGTCCAGCAGGTTGGCCCGCAGGATGCGCATGGTGAACGCGGCGGAGCCCATGCCCACGATGATCATCGGCAGCCAGAGGTGGGCCAGCAGGTCGGCCACCCGGCCCCAGCTCCACGGGGCGTCCTCGTACTCCGGGGAGAAGAGCCCTCCGGTGCTGACCCCGAACCACTCGAACCCGAGGTGCATGAAGATGAGCGCGAGGAGGAACGGCGGCGTCGCGAGGCCCACCAGGGCCACGCTCGTCATGATGTAGTCGCCGATGGAGTACTGGCGGACCGCCGAGTAGATGCCGATGGGCAGCGCCACGATCCAGGTGAAGAAGAGCGCCGAGACCGTGATCGAAAGCGTGTAGCCGAGCCGCTCCCAGACCAGTTCGTTCACCGGCCGCGAGAAGAGGTACGAGTACCCCATGTCGCCGGTGAGGAAGTTCCCGGCCCAGTAGAAGTACTGCAGGACCAGGGGCTTGTCGAGGTTGTACTGGGCGCGCAGGTTCTGCACGTACTCCTCGGTGACGTCGACCCCCTGGGCCTGCAGGCGGTCCAGCGTCGAGGAGACGATATCCCCCTCGGGGAGCTGGATCACGGTGAAGATGATGACGGAGATGACGGCGAGGGTCGGGACCATCCCGAGGACGCGGGAAACGAGGTAGGAGCGCACCGCCTAGTCCTCGTGGGATTCGTCGAAGTACCACGTCGCGGGGTGATAGGACAGCGTCCAGCGGTTGTCCCAGCCCCAGATGCCCGTGGGCGTCACGTTCCTGAGGCGCTTCGACACCACCACGGGGTGGGGCGCCTGACCGACCGTGCCGATGGTCCAGAGGTTCTCCGCCGCGGCCTCGAGGAGGGCCTTCGCGGCGACCGTACGATCCGCTTCCGTCGTGGCCATGCGCAGCGCGTCGCCCCAGCCCTGCAGTTCGCGCACGTCGTCCGGCGGGCGTTCGCCGAGCCTGCCGTCGGTCTGGTAGTAGCGTGCCCAGTGGTTCCACATCGCGATGTCCCAGCCGGTGCGATGCGGGTAGAACCAGTCCGGGACGAGCGGAAAGAGGATGTCGGTGACCTTGTCCGCATGCCACAGGGTCATCTGCATCTTGTTGGCCTGAGCGCGCTCGGCCTGCAGCCGGCGCTCGACGGACTTGAGCCTGAGGTCGATGCCGATCTCGCGCCAGTAGTCCCGCACGAGCTCCATGGTGATGCTCTTGGGCGTCTCGAAGTCGAGGAACTCGAAGGTGATGGTGAGCTTCGAGCCGTCCGGGTACTCCCGCAGGCCGTCTCCGTCCACGTCGGCGAGCTCCAGCTCGTCCAGCAGTTGCCGCGCGTAGTCCGGGTCGTAGCGCGCGTGGGCCTCGGCAAAGCGTTGCTCGTACCAGCGGCTCGACGGGTGCGCGGTGACCTGGCTCGGGACGCCGCGGCCGAAGTAGATCATCTCGTTCATCTGCTCCCGGTCGATGGCGTGCGACAGCGCGCGGATGAAACGGCGCTCGCCCTTGCCCCACAGGAGTTCCCGGTACTTCGGATCGTCGAAGTTGTAGTTCGGCTGGATGCTCACGTCGCTGATGTGCAGCCGGCGCCAGACGTGCACCTGGTTGACGCCCTTCGCCTCGCCGAGCTTGAGCAGCGGGATGTCCTGCGTCTTGAGCGCGAAGGCGGCGAAGTCGAGCTGCCCGGTAGCGGCCTGGAAGGCGATCATCTGCGAGTTCTCGAGCAGGATGATCGCGTCCACCTCGTCGATGTAGGGCAGTTGCTGCCCCGCCGGGTCGATCTTGAAGTAATAGGGGTTGCGCTCGAGGCGCAGCTTCGTCGGCGTGCGCTCGACCACCTTGTACGCCCGCACGGTCGGTACCTTGCTCGCGTCCTCGTTGCCCCAGTCCCGCAGCGCCCGGTACATCGCCATCCAGGACACGAAACCCTCTTCCTCCACCAGCGCGTCGAGCTCCTCCTTGTCCCGGTACGCCGCGTGGTACTGCTTGAAGAAGTGCATCGGGTCCAGCATGTGGCTGCCGTACTGGGCGAAGAAGTTGACGAACATCGGGTTCGGCTCGGGGAAGACGTACTGGAACGTCAGGTCGTCGATCTTCACGAACTCGCAACCCCGCACCCCGCGGTAGGTGACCGGGGAGAAATCCGGGTCCAGGAAGACGTGGTTGAGCCGGAACATGAAGTCGTCGGCGGTCAGGGGGTGGCCGTCCGACCACCTGAGCCCGGCGCGGAGCTTTACCGTGGTGACGCGGCCGTCCTCGGAGAGGCTCCAGGACTCCGCCAGGTTCGGCAGCACGTTGCGCATGTCCGCCGACAGCGTCAGGGCGTGCTCCCAGTTGAAGAACTGCCAACTGTCCCAGAGCGTGATGCGGGCCTTGCCGCCGTACTTGCCGATGCTGTCGTAGGGCTGGATGACGACGGGGTCGTCCGGGAGGCGCTCCTCCACGGGCGGCAGCCCGCGGCCGTCGAGGAACGGGCTCTGGGAGAAGGACGTGAGGCCGACCTCGCTGGCGGTCTTCGGCGGCTCGTACCACGCGTCGGGGAACTCCCGTTCCGGCGGCTGGCCGGTCGCGGACGCGGCGAAAAGCGCGGCCACGGCCGCGACGACCGCCAGGCCCTGGCGGGACTTCCCGAGCGCAAGGACTTTCAGGCGCGTTCCCTCCGGGAAGGAGCGGCAGCCATGATGGCGACTGCGCGGCGAGCGCGTCAACATCGGCCCCCTACAATCGGCCCATCGCCGCCCCGCAACCGGAGACGCCCACATGTCTACGACTGAAACCCTCTACGAAGAACGCGACGGCATCGCCATCATCGCGATCAACCGTCCCGAGAAGAAGAACACCCTGACGAACAGCGTCATCCAGGGCATCGAGGACGGCATCGACCGGGCGAGCCGTTCGAAGGACGTGTCCGCCGTCGTCCTGCGGGGCATCGGCGACACGCTGACCGCCGGCTACGACCTGACGGCCAACCGCGGCGACTGGGAGACGCCCTACGGCGCGCCGGAGATCGACGCCCGCGAGGGCGCGTGGGACCCGGTGCGCGACCTGCAGTTCATGGGCGAGAACGTGCGCCGCTTCATGCGCATCTGGCACTGCCCGAAACCCGTGCTGGGGGAGATCCGCGGCTGGGCCATCGGCGGGGCGACCGACCTCATCCTGTGTTGCGACCAGCTCTACATGGCGCGCGACGCGCACATCGGCTACGCCCCGAGCCGCATCTACGGAACGCCGACCACCATGCTCTGGGTCTATCGCCTGACCCTCGAGCACGCCAAGCAGTTCCTGCTGACCGGGCGCGCCATCGACGCGGAGACGGCTTACCGGATCGGCCTCGTGTCCCACGTCGTCGACGCCGACGACCTGTCGGAGTTCGTCGAGTCCGAAGCGCGCCTGTTCCGCAACATCCCCGCGAACCAGCTCGCGCTCAACAAGCTCCTGATCAACCAGGCCTACGAGAACATGGGGCTGCGCACGACACAGTTGCTCGGGACGCTCTTCGACGGCATGACGCGCCACACCGAGGAGGCGTACCGGTGGGTGGAGGAGTTCGGCGAGAAGGGGTTTCGGGAGACGATCCGGGAGCGGGACAGGCCCTGGGGGGACTATGGGGAGGAAGGGCGCGAAAGTGCGTCCAGAGGCGGCAGAGATGGGTAGCCTAGCGGTAGAACGGATGGTAGAACGCCACCCATGAACGCAACCATTGATCGTGCCGGCCGCCTCGTCGTGCCGAAGCCCGTGCGCGAGGCGGCGCACCTGCACCCCGGGACCCAAGTCCGGTTTCGAGTGCTCGACGGTCGCGTCGAGATCGAGCCCGTTCCAATGGCGGTCAGGTTCGAACGTTCGGGGACCATGGTCGTCGCGGTCGCGCAAAAGGAAGGCGCGATCGTGACCACGGAAGAGATAGAACAGACCTTGGCCGAAATCCGCACCGAGCGCTGGTCGGAGCAGCATTCCGAGTGACCCGCTATCTCTGCGACACCGACGGATGCGATCGCGCTTATGGAGGCGAACTGGCCGGACACCCCGACCGTGCAACTCACGACGCAGGAAGTCTGGGAAGCCGTGCGGGCCGCCGAGCGACTCGGCGTCACGGGAGGACAGACGTACGATGCCCTCATCGCCCATTCCGCGCTGAAGGCGGGGGCGTCCACCATCCTGACCTGGAACGTCCGCCACTTCGCACCGTTCGCCGGACAGATCGCCGTCGAGTCTCCGCCATGACGCCTCGAAGGATCACGCCAAGGGCGTGATGCGGCGCAGTCGCG
This sequence comes from Pseudomonadales bacterium, assembly GCA_022827245.1. Taxonomy (GTDB): domain Bacteria; phylum Pseudomonadota; class Gammaproteobacteria; order Pseudomonadales; family Azotimanducaceae; genus VXNE01. The sequence continues at coordinate 35,305 of JAJDTI010000114.1, forward strand.
TGGGAGGTTCGTGATGCGCGTACTCGTCGCCGGCGGCGGCATCGGCGGGCTCTCCGCGGCGTTGTCCCTGGCGCAGTCGGGGTTCGGGGTCGAGGTCTTCGAGCAGGCGCCGGAGTTCGGGGAGGTCGGCGCGGGCATCCAGTTGAGCCCGAACGCCACGCGCGTGCTGCACCACCTCGGGCTCGCGACCGCGCTCGAGGCGTGCGCGTTCCTCCCGGAGCGCACCGAGTTCCGGGCGTGGCGAAGTCACAAGCTGATCAGCGCCAACCCGCTCGGGGAGACGGTGCGTTCGGCCTTTGGATTCCCGTACTACCACATCCATCGGGGGGACCTGCTCGCGGTGCTCGTCGAGGCCGCTTCCCGGACCCCTGAGATTACGCTGCACACGTCCGCGCGGGTGGAGGGCTTCGCGCAGGACTCCAAAGACGTGCGCGTCACCGTGTCGGGCAAGGAGCACTCCGGAGACGCCCTCATCGGCGCCGACGGCATTCACTCCATCGTGCGGACCGGGCTCTTCGGGCCCGAGGCGCCCGCATTCACCGGCAACGTGGCCTGGCGCGCGCTGGTCCCGGCCTCGAGCCTGCCGGAAGGACTCATCCCCCCCGCCGCGACCGTGTGGTGGGGTCCGGGCGGGCACTTCGTCTGCTACTACGTACGAAGCGGCACACTGGTCAACTGCGTGTGCGTCCGGGAGAAAGAAGGCTGGGAGGTCGAGTCCTGGACCGAGCGCGGGGAGTACGCGGAACTGAAGGGCGACTTCGCGGGCTGGAACGACGCCGTGCAGACCCTGATCGACAACGCCGACCGGGACGCGCTCTACAAATGGGCCCTCCACGACCGGCCGCCGATGCCGCAATGGGGACGCGGGGCCGTGACGCTGCTCGGCGACGCCTGCCATCCGACGCTGCCGTTCATGGCGCAGGGCGCGGCGATGGCGATCGAGGACGGCGCGGTGCTGGCCGCCTGCATGCGGGGATCCGCGGACATACCGGCTGCGCTTGGGCGCTACGAGGACCTGCGACGGGACCGCACGGCGGGCATCCAGAACGGATCGCGGCGCAATGCCAGGGTGTTCCACATGCGCGGGATCTCCGCCTGGCTGCGCAACCGCGCGGCGGGACGCGCCGGCGCGGGTGCGATGGCGCGGCTGTACGAGTACGACGCGTTGACCGCCGCGGAACCGTCCGGCGGTTAGCCCGCCGCCCCGCTCACCGGGGGACCTCCCGCCGCCAATTCGTCGAACTCCCCATCACCGGATCGAGCAGCGACAGGTCCCCGGGCTCGACGGTGTTGCCGCGCGGGAACGGCGGGCCGGCGCCGGCCCCGATGCCTTCGAGGACCCGTGCGTCCTGGTAGTAGCAGCCGTACACCTCCGCCAGCAGGCGCTGAAACGACTCCGGCCGCGCTTCGCTGAACGCCTTCACGTGCTCGACGCGGATCCCGAGCGGCTCTTCGGCGAACCCGGCATCGAGCCCCGCGAGAATCTCGCCCAGTTCCGGCAGGAAGTCGGCGGCGTTGCCGGCGACGTACCCGGCGATGTCGAGCTCGCCCGCGCTCGGCATGACGCCGTCCTCGCTGGCCGGCACGAGCGTGTCCGCGAGCGCGCCCAGGATCTCGCGCTCCTCCGGGGTGAACGGTGCGTCCGACGCGATCAGTCCATCGTTCATGCGGCATGCCCTCAGTCGAACAGGGTGGCGAGGTTCTTCTTCATCGTGTCCGCCACGTAAAGCGCCAGCGCCTGGATGGTGCTGGTGGGGTTCACGCCCCCGGACGTGACGAAGATGCTGCCGTCCACGATGAAGAGGTTCTTCACGTCGTGGCTGCGGCCCCAGGAGTTGACCACCGACGTCTCGGGATCGGTCCCCATCCGCGCCGTGCCGAGCAGGTGCCAGCCGGCGATACGGGCAGGGCCGCCACCCACGACGTCGACGGCGCCCGCGGCCTCCATGACCTCCTTGGCGCGCGCCACCCCGTGGTCCAGCATCCGGCGGCTGTTCTCGCTCAGGGTATAGCTGATCTTCGGCGACGGTATGCCGTCCGAGTCCGCGAGTTCGGGGTCCAGCGTGACGGTGTTGTGCTCCTCCGGCAGGTCCTCGCACAGGACGCCGATGTTGGCGGAGTGATCGAAGCGCCGCTGGAACGCCTCGTGGTGCTTCGGGCCCCAGGGAATGTCGCCGGTCGCCGCCCCCTGCATCGCGGTCGTCCAGGGCCAGACGCCCCCGCGGACGATCTGCATCATGTAGCCCCGCACGAAGTCCCGTTCCGGATTGGTCTCGTAGAACTGGTTGCTCAGCATGCAGCACCCCTGGGGGCCCATGTGGCTGTCGAGACGCTCCTCGAAGTATCCCCGCACGAAGCCGACCGGGTGGAACATGAGATTCCGGCCCACCTGTCCGCTGCGGTTGGCGAGGCCGTCCGGGAACTGCGGCGACGTCGAGTTCAGCAGGATGCGCGGCGTCCCCACGCCGTTGCAGGCGAGCACCACCACCTCCGCGCGCTGGTGACGCTCTTCCCCCTCCGCGTCGTAGTAGACGACCCCATCCGCCATCCCCTCCGCATTGACCGTGATCTCCCGTACGCGGCACCGTGTCCACAACTCGACGCCCTTGCGCAGCGCCACGGGCCAGTAGGTGATGTCCGTGCTGGACTTGGCGCCCTGCGCGCAGCCCGACGTGCAGGGCCCGAGGTTCTTGCACTCGTCCCGCCCCTCGTAGGGCCGGGAGATGATGGCGCTGTCCGCCGGCCACCAGTGCCAGCCGAGCCGGTTGAAACCCTGCGCGACGGTTTCTCCGAGACGTCCGAGCGGCAGCGGCGGCAGCGGTGGCTGCTTGGGCGGGTACGACGGGTCGCCGGCCAGGCCCGAGACGCCCATCATGCGGTCGTTCTCCGCGAAGTAGGGCTCGAGCGTGTCGTAACTCACCGGCCAGTCGTCCGCCACGCCGTCCAGCGTCCGGACGCGGAAGTCCGAGGGATGCATCCTCGGGAAGTGCGCGGCGTAGAGGATCGTGCCGCCGCCCACGCCGTTGAAGTTCACCACGGAGATCGGCGAGTCGTCGTTGTTGATAGGGTAGTCGGTGTCGCGTCCGCGCACGTTCGGGTCGATGCTGTCCGAGCCGGCGAGGCGCTGCTCCCAGTCGGGATAGTTCGTCGGGTACTCGGACGGGTTCGTCCAGTCCCCCTGCTCCATGCACACGATGTGCATGCGCGTGTCGGCCAGACTCCACGCCACGGCAGCGCCCGAGGCGCCCGCGCCGATGATCAGGACGTCGACGGGATCGTTGCTCGGCATGTCATTCCTCCGGTAGCACGTCGTGATGAATGGGGTCAGTCGTCGAAGGCACGCCGGACGGCGCGGCGTACCCCCGCCTTCGCACCTTCCGGCAGCCAGGTCCCGTGCCCCGCCAGGAGCGCGTCGAACTCGAGCGCCAGCAACCGTTCGAACTCGTGCCGCAGGGAAGCCCCCGGCGGCGTCATGACCTTCAACCAGATGGGACCCAGGAGCGTCGTCTTCGAGAAACCCATCAGCGGCATCGCCAGCCGCGCCGGCAGGTTGTGGTTGCTGTAGTCCCCGTAATGCTGGATGGCGTCGCAGGTCAGCAGCACGCCCGGGCCGTCACCGACCAGCAACGCGGCCTCGGGCTCGCGTGCGCCGGCGAAACAGAACAGTTCCGCATCCGGGAACGGCAACGGGCTGTCCGGGCCGAGCGGCCGATCCACCGGCGGGTCCGGATAGACGCTGCCGCCGGGTTGACACCAGAAGTCGGCGCCGAACCGCTCCTTGCAGTAGGGATCGTCCCGGCCGTGCATGGCGCCGAGGCGCACGATGGCCGTGACCGTGCCGAGGGCCTCGAGCGCCCGTTCGCCCGCCGCGTCCAGGCGCACCGGGTTGACGAGGGTCAGCGCGTCGCCGTGCTTCACGATCGCCATGTTCCGGCTGATCGTGAGCACGCCGTTCACGCGCATGCAGCCCCGCACGGCGTACACCCGCTCGGTCAGCGCCTCGATCGGGCCGTGCGGGAGGGCGGCGGGGAAGTCGCGCGGCATGGAGTGGGCCAGGCAAGGGAGCGCGTCGAGCTTAGGGACGCCGCCAAACGCCGTCAAACCACCGGGGCCTGTTGAGGGACATCGCGAACGCGCAAGAGTCGCGGCGGCTTCGTGCACCGGTAGCGGCAAAACCCACCGGCTTTGGTGCGAAAATGACCCTTGGCCCATGTGCGACATTACTCACAGACAACCGTAGAGGAGGCGTCCATGCAGTACCGAGCGACACTGCTTCCAGCGCTCCTGGCTGGACTCTGCGCTACCTTCGCCCAGCCCGGGTTCGCCGAGGAAGCAACACAGGAGACCGCCGCCGAAGAGGACGCCACGCCGGCCGGCTCGACGGAAGAAGCCGGGCCCGTCGAGGAGATCGTCGTCACCGGTTCCCGCATCCGCCGCGACGAGTTCTCGAGCGCCTCCCCGATCACCGTCATCACGAGCGAGACGTCCGCCCTCGCGGGTTTGCTGAATACGGCGGACATCCTGCAGACGTCGACGGTCGCCGCGGGCCAGCAGATCGACAACTCGTTCTCCGGATTCGTCACCGACGGCGGACCCGGCGCGCGCTCCATCTCGCTGCGGGGTCTCGGCGCCCAGCGCACGCTGGTGCTCGTCAATGGCAAGCGATGGGGACCGTCCGGCGTACGCGGGACGACCAACTCCGTGGACCTCACCGCGGTGCCCAGCTCCGTCGTCGGCCGCTTCGAGGTCCTGAAGGACGGCGCCTCCTCCATCTACGGCGCCGACGCCATCGCGGGCGTCGTCAACGTCATCACGCGCGAGCGCATCGAGGGATTCCAGCTCAACTTCCAGGGCGCGGCGCCGCGCGGCGGCGCCCCCGAGGATGTCGGCGTCGACGCCACCTGGGGGACGGTCGGCGACACCTGGTCGTTCAACATCTCCGCGAACTACTCGAAGACGCGCGAGATGACCGCGAACGACCGCGACTGGTCCCGCTGCCCCGTGCGGCCGCGCGGCACCGACCAGGACGGCGACGGCGTGATCGACAACACGCACCCGGAGACCGGCGAACTCCTGTGCTTCGGTTTCGTGCACGGATTCGCCGTCTCGCCGTTCGGCTGGGCGCGCTACGAGCCGAGCCTCGGGGCGCCGCATCCCAACCACCCCCATTTCGATCCCGGCATCGCCGGATTCGGCATCCCCCACTTCACGCGGATACCCGTGCACGGCAACGACCCGCGGGACGGCGACCCGATCTTCGACAACGAAGGCGCCTTCTACCGCGACGAGCGCGACCCCGGCGTCTACCAGGTCGTGCCCGACATCGAGCTGTACTCGGTGACTTCCTTCGCGGACCGGGACCTGGAGATCGCCGACCGCAGCGCCAACGTGTACTACGAGTTCTTCTACAACCACCGGTCGTTCGAGAGCTCATCCGGCTACCGGCAGTTCTTCCCCTCCGTACCGAGGACCAACCCCACGAACCCGTTCGGCCTCTACGGACCCCTCGGCGCGTTCGGCGGCTTCCCGGTCCTGCCGGTCCTCCCCACCTACGAATTGCTCGACCCCTACAACAACGTCGAGGTCGACCGGGTCAACCTGTTCGTCGGGGTCACCGGCGACATCACCGAGTCCTGGAGCTACGACGCCCACGTGGGCTATAGCTGGTCGGAAGGCACCTACGGGGGCGAGCAGTTCCTGGACGACCGCGTGCGGGCTTCGCTCAACGCGACGCTGGACGCGAACGGCAACCTCGTCTGCGCCGACAACTCCATCGCCGGCTGCGTACCGGCGAACCTCTTCACGGAGGACGCCCTCCTGCGCGGGCGGCTGCCGGCGGCCGTGCTCGATTTCATCACCCACGACGCCGAGGGCGAGACCACGTACAAGAGCTACCAGTTCGCCGGCTACGTGACGGGCGCGCTGTTCCAGATGCCCAACAACGAACCCGTGAGCGCGGTTTTCGGCCTGGAGTACCGCAACGAGGACATCCACGACGTTCCCGACCCGGAGGGGCAGCGCAACAACTACTGGGGATTCACTTCCGCCGGCATCACCAGCGGGGACGACACGGTCACGGAGCTCTTCACCGAGATAGAGATTCCGCTGGTAAAGGGCGTGCCGCTGGTCGAGGAGTTCATCGTGAACGCCTCCGGGCGCTGGACGGACTACGAGTCGTACGGAGACGACACCACGTACCGGCTTGCCCTCGACTACCAGGTCGGCGCCGAGGTGCGGCTGCGCGGCACCTGGGGCACCTCGTTCCGCGCGCCCGACCTCTACGAACAGTTCCTCGCCAACCAGCGCGGCTTCAACTCCGGGCTCGCTGACCCGTGCGTGAACTACGGGGAGTTCTACGAGCCCGGGGACGTCGTGTACGACAACTGCGCCGCCGAGGGGCTGCCGCCCGACCTCGGGTCCGAGGGCGTACCCAGCATCGAGAGCGTCATCGGCGGCAACGCGAACCTGCTGGCCGAGACGTCGGACTCCTGGACCGGCGGCGTGGTCTACCAGCCCGGGGCGATCGGCCTCTCGGTCGCGGTGAGCTGGTTCGACATCGCGCTCTCCGACACGGTCTCCGATCCCTCGGTCGGTTACGTCCTCGGGACCTGCTACACGTCGGCCGGGCGCATGAGCGCCTGGTGCAGCCGCGTCGGCGCGCGGGACGGCATGGGATTCCTGACGGAGGTCGACGCGTCCCTTGTCAACATCGGCAAGCGCGTCAGCCGGGGCTACGACATCGACTTCCTCTACGAGAAGGAGTTCCCGACCTTCGACCTGACCGTCGACGGCACCGTGACCCGGCTCAAGGAACACCGGGTGGAACTCTTCGACGAGGTCTGGGACAACGTCGGCCACTGGGGCTACCCGGAGTGGTCGGCGGAGTTCGACGTACGCATCGACTACCGCGACTGGACGGTGTTCTGGCGCACGAGCTTCATCGGCGACACGGCCGAGGACCCCGTGTTCGACCCGGACACGACCAACGTCGACCGCGTCCACGAAACCAAGAACAAGCTCTACCACACCGTCTCCGCGCGCTGGCGCAATCCGGACTGGGACGTGATCGCCACCGTGCGCAACGTGTTCGACAAGGACCCGCCCGGCGTCGGCGACGGCGTGCCGCGGAACGCCACCTCGCGCATCTTCAACACGCTGCCCGGCGTCGGCTATCCGCTGTTCGGGCGGATCTTCGTCGTCCAGGTCGCGCGGCGTTTCTGACGATGCGGCGCACCCCGATCCCGCCGGTCGCCGCGGCGACCGCATTCTGCATCGCGCTCGGCCTGCCGGCGGCGGCCGAGCGCATTCCGATGAGCGCCTGGATCCACGATCCCGTCATCGACAGCGTCGACGTGAGTCCCGACGGCAAGCGGCTGGTGGCGCTGACGCTCGCCGACGTCAACGCGCCGCCGGACGTGACCGTCTGGGACACCGCCGACCTTTCGGCGCAGCCGCTCCGGTTCCGGCCTCCGGACGTGAAGGCGCGCGCGGTCTTCTGGCTGAACGACGAACGGGTGCTGGTCGTGGGGCGCCAGAAGTTCGACATCCGCGCCGGAGGACGCCCGACCCGCTGGTTCCGGGAGAAGGCATACCTCTACGAAGTGCCCGGCGACGGGCGGGCGACGGAGCTGTTCCGCAACCGGGACATCTTCGGATTGCGCATCTTCAACCTGCTCCCGCAGGACAAGGACAAGGTGCTCGTCCAGGTGACGAACCTCGAGTTCGCCGCCGACCTCTACGAGGTCGACCTGGGCAGCTACAACTCGAAACGCATCTACCGCGGCGCCAGCAGCCAGGTGATCTTCGGCGACGTCCAGGGCGCCGTGCGCGGCCGGCAGGAAATCGAGGGCAGCGGCGACGACATCCACATCCGCTTTTCCTACCGCCACCCCGAAACCGGCAAGTGGGAGGAGCACCACAGCGTGTACGCCGCGCACCGGGAAGGGATGCAGCCGGTCGGATTCGACCCGGACGGGCGGCGCGTCTACATGCGCGACGACACCGGGCGCGACCGAGCGGTCATCCGCACCTACGACCTGATCACCCGCGAACTCGGCGAACCGCTGTTCGGCGGCGGGGACATCGACGCCGTCGGGATCATGACGGCGACCAACCCCGGGGACTTCGGAGAGGTCGTCGGCTTCACGGGCTTCGCGGCGGGCATCGTGCGCGAATACACCGAGCCCAAGCGCAAGTCGCTCCAGGAACGGCTCGCCGCGGCGCTGCCGGAAGGCATGGTGCACCAATGGGTGTCGATGTCGGACGACCTGACCGTCATCGTCGTGCGTTCCTCCGGTCCGCGTGAGGCCGGCCTCTACCACCTGCTGGTCAACGGCAGCCAGCTCGTCCCGCTCGGCCGGAGCTTCCCGCATCTCGTGCCGGAGAAGCTCTCCGACATGACGTTCGAGACCTACGAAGCGCGCGACGGCATGGACGTCCCCGCGTTCCTGACCGTGCCGCGGGAAGGCAAGCGGCCGTTCCCCGCCGTCGTGCTGCCCCACGGCGGCCCGTGGGCCCGGGACTTCCTCGGCTGGGACCGCTGGGCGCAGTTTCTCGCCAACCGCGGCTACGTCGTGCTGCAGCCGCAGTACCGCGGGTCCGAGGGTTTCGGCCAGGCGCTGTGGCGCGCCGGAGACCGCGAGTGGGGCCAGAAGATGCAGGACGACAAGGACGACGGCGCGCGCTGGCTGGTCCGCGAAGGCATCGCCGCCCCCGACCGGATTGCCATCTTCGGCTACTCCTACGGCGGCTATGCGGCCATGGCGGCGAGCGTCCGCCCCGACTCGCCGTACCAGTGCGCCATCGCGGGCGCCGGCCTGTCGGAGCTGCGGACCTTCGACAAGATCACCTTCCGGTCGCCGTTCAACCGCGAGTACCAGAACCCCACGATCGGGGGCCTCTCACCCCTCGACCACGCGAAGGAGGCGACGATTCCCATCTACATCTTCCACGGCGACCGCGACCAGCGCGTGCCGATCGAGCAGTCGCGCAAGTTCGCGAACGCGCTGAGGCGCGCCGGCAAGGACGTCCAGTACGAGGAGATCGTCGATCTCTGGCACAGCCTGCCGTGGTGGCCACAGCATCACCTCGCGATGCTGTCGTCGCTCGAGGAGTACCTGGCGAACGATTGCGGTCCGGGCGGGTTGTAGGAGCCCTCAGCCGGGGAGCGCGAGGGCGGCCCGCGCAGGGGCTTGCCCCTCGCATAAACAGCACCCATCAGGCCGCGTGCCGTGCCGCGAGTTCCTCCTCGATCCGCTCGACGCGCGCACGGTCGAGCCGGTAGAACACGATCGCCGCGGCGCCGACGAGGGACAGCGCGGCCGGGAACAGGCTGAACATCAGCCGGATGCCGAGCAGCGCCGTTTCCGTCTGCGGCTGGTTGGCCACGAAACCGAACAGCGACAGGATGTACCCCGCCAGGCCCGCGCCTACCGCCAGGCCCATCTTGGCCGCGAAGCCGCCGCCCGAGTAGATGAGTCCCGTCGTCCGCCTGCCGCTGCGCCATTCGCCGTAGTCGGCGCAGTCCGCGTTCATCGCGAACACCAGGGGCGCCAGCGGGCCCGCCACGACCGCCGCCAGGCAGTTCAGGAACACCATGAGCCAGAACTGCTCGGGGGCGAGAAAGAAGAACAGGCCCGACAGCCCCGCGCTGACCACCGTCAGGGCGATCATCAGGCTCCGCTTCTCGAAGCGCCGCGTCAGCGGACCGGTCATCGCCACGCCCAGGATCATCGACAGTGTCCCGAGGGACATGAAAACGGCCGTCAGGTCGAATATCCAGAAGACCCGGCTGCCGTCGTCGCCCACGTAGTACTTGAAGTAGTACAGCAGGCCGCCGTTGCGCACGGCCACCTGCATGAGGGAGAAGATGCCCGACACGAACAGGGCGATCCACGGCAGGTTGCGCCCCAGCGCGCGGAGTTCGGCCTTCAGATCGGACTCGATGGCCGGCGCCTGCACGCGTTCCTTCGTGCTGGCGAAGGTCAGCCAGAAAAGCGCGATCGAAGCCACCGCGAAGAGCATCATCGTCAGGCGAAAGCCCTCCGCCTCGTCGCCGCCGCCGAGCAGGTTCTTGAGGGGCGTCACGAACGTGCCGATCAGCCACGCCGCCCCGAACGCGCACACGAAACGGTACGCCGAGACTTTCACCCGCTCGTCCGACGAGGGTGAGATGACGCCCATCAGCGCCGAGTAGGGGATGTTGATGGCGGTGTAGGCCAGCATCATCAGGGAGTAGGTGACGTACGCGTAGACCAGCTTGCCTTCCGGCGAGAAGTCGGGCCCGAGGAACATGGCGTAGCCGAGCACCCCGTAGGGAATGGCCATGCCGAAGAGATACGGCCGGTACTTCCCCCAGCGCGTGTTCGTGCGGTCGGCGAGGATCCCCATGGCCGGGTCGCTCAACGCGTCGACGGCCTTGGTGATCAGGAACATCGTCCCCACGGCAGCCGGGGCGAGGCCGAAGACGTCCGTGTAGTAGTACAGGAGAAATACGTTGAAGGCCTGGAAGAAGAAGTTGGAAGCGGCATCGCCCAGGCCGTAGCCGAGCTTCTCCGTGAGCCGCAGCGCGCGCGCGGATCGCTCCGGCGTTCCGGTGCCGGGGGTCATGGGGTGCTCCTCTCGAAAGGGCGGCGCGGCGCCTCAGCCGGGATGCGCCTTGCAGTAGTGGTCGATGAAACGCTGATGGGCGGGAAGCTGGCCGACGAGTTGCTCCACCGACCCGTGGATGCCCGTCAGGAAGCGGTCCAGTTCCTCGTCGCTCATCATGTTGACGATCGGGTGATACTGCTCCGGCGTCAGCCCCTGCCCCAGCATCACCTGGATCCAGGAGTTCTCACCGAAGAGCTCCGTCGGCACCTTGAAGACCCGGCCCGCCTGCCGGAACAGTTCGATGCGGTGCCGGAGCGAGTCCGGGATCTCCATGTCCCGGCACTCGCGCCAGAACGCCGTGTCCGTCCGGTCGGTGACGTGGTAGTGCAGGATGATGAAGTCGCGGACGTTGTCGATCTCGAAGCGCATCTGGTTGTTGAACTCGGCGATGTCCGGCTGCCGGATGCCGTCGTACGGGAACATCTGCATCAGGCGGATGATGCTGCGCTGGATGAGGTGGATGCTGGTCGACTCCAGCGGCTCGATGAAGCCCGAGGCCAGGCCCATCGCGACGCAGTTCCGGTTCCAGTGCTCCCGCCTCTGCCCGGCCCGGAACCGGATCACCCGGGGCTCCGTCAGCACCCTGCCGCGGACGTTGGCGAGCAGGCGCGCGCGCGCCTCGTCGTCCGACCAGTGCCGCGAACTGAACACCATGCCGTTGCCGACCCGGTGCTGCAGGGGGATGCGCCACTGCCATCCGGCCTCGCGCGCAATGGAGCGGGTGTAGGGTTTCGGCGGTTCCACGGATTCGGTCTGCACGGCAATGGCGCTGTCGCACGGCAGCCAGTCGCCGAAGTCCTCGTACCCGACGTCGAGCGCCTGTTCGATCAGGAGACCCCGGAACCCCGTGCAGTCGATGAACAGGTCGCCTTCGACGCGCTGCCCGGACTGCAGCCGGAGGGCCGTGAGGAAGCCGCTCTCCGAATCCTGCTCCACGCTTTCGATGCGGCCTTCCTGACGCACCGCACCGTGCTCCTCGGCCATGCGGCGCAGGAACCCCGCGTAGAGCGACGCGTCGAGGTGATAGGCGTAGTTGAGCCCCCCGTTCGGCAGCACGGCGAAACGGTCCTGCCGGGCGGCCGCCCACTCCTTGCAGTACTCGCCGAACTCCCGGCTGATCCCCCGCCGCCGGCCCTTGAGCCAGAAGTGCTGGAACCCCGCCGCCCAACTGTCCTTGCCGGTCCATCCGAACGAGTGGATGTAGTCACGGCCCAGGTCCCGCCAGCTCTCGAACGAGATGCCGAGCTTGAACGTGCCCTGGACCGCGCGCACGAAATCCTGCTCCTTGATCTTCAGCACTTCGTGCAGGGTCAGCAGCGTGGGGATCGTCGCCTCGCCGACGCCGACCGTGCCGATCTCGTCGGATTCCACCAAGGTGATGTCGAGCGTCTTGCCGAGGAGCTTCGCCAGGGCGGCGGCCGCCATCCAGCCGGCGGTGCCGCCGCCCGCGATGACGACCTTGTGGATCTTCGTGCGTTCCAAGACGGTTGCCTCCCGGATCCCGACGCGCCGCTAGCGGTCCAGCCGGTTGCGCAGGTCCGCGCGCAGCCGCTTCGCCGTCGCGTCCGTCATCTTCGCCAGGTAACCCTTGCCCGGCGTCGGTATGTGCGCGTGCACCGACTCGTCGGCATCGAACACGTAGTGCTCGAAGAGCCCGCGCCATGCCTCGCGCTGGCGCGGTGGCAGGTCGCGCAGGGCCAGCATCGCGTGCAGCAACGCGTCGGACGGCGTCCCCATGGACGCCGGCGACGAGCACCACCAGTAGTTCACCAGCAGGTTGAAGGACGACGTCGATTCGACGTGGTGCCACCACATGCTTGGGATGAACAACGCGTCTCCCGGCTCCATTGCGGCCGCCCGCGCGTGCGCCGCGGCCTCGGCGAACTTCGGGAACCGGTCGAGGTCGGGCCGCGCGAAGTCCACCATGCTGATCGCCTGCCCCGACGGCGTCCGGTCCACCGGACCGACGTACAGGTTGCCGACCTGCTCCGGCGGAAAGAGGGTGAACCGCCGCTCGCCCGCCACGACGCACGCCAGGTTGTCGGGGAAGTCGTAGTGCGCCGAGATCCGCGTCCGGTTGCCGAGCCAGAAGCTGGCGAGGGCGTCGTCCCCGGGTACCCGCACGTCGTTCTCCGCGCGGAACCCCGGCAGCCACTGGTCTATCGGCGTGGAACCCACGTAGATCGTGGACAGGCCCGCGTCGCGCGCCGGCTCGGCGAGCCGTTCGAGGACTTGCGCGAGCGTGGCCTTGCCACTGCGGAAGTTGAACCCGGTGCAGTCGTCGTCGTAGAAGAAGCGGCCGTCGATGGACGCGTCGCCGACGTAGACCGTGAGCGGCGCGTTCGACTGGAAGCGGGAGAGGTATCGGGTCGCCGGCCCGAGGCCGCCGCACCGCCGGACCGCTGGCCAGTCACGGACGAGACCGGCGAGCCGCACGGGCTCGCCGGAGTCGAACACGTGCGGGGGGACGATGCCGTCCGCGCACCGCACCGACGTCACCGCCGTGAGCTCAGCGTCCCAGCGCACTGGCCGGCTCCCGTAGCATGCCGTTCTTGCGTTCGACCAACCGCTGCACGTTGGCCATCGAGGCGAGGACCATGAACATCGGCATCAGGTAGCCTTCGCGGTTGAACTCGCCGAGTACGGCGCCCGGCAGTTCGTGCACCTTTTCCTCCGCGAGGCAGTGATAGCCGATCAACTGGTTCCGCGAGCCGTCCTGCAGCACGATCTCGAGGGTCACGGCCTCCAGCAGGTCGTGTTCGACGAGGGCGCGCACGAACGCCCGGTTGTGCTCGATGCCGGCGTAGATCGTCTCGAGCAGGTCCGCCGCGCCTTCGAGGAACGGCGTGCGGCCGCCCAGGGGCTGGAACAGCGGTTCGCCGCTTTCCCAACTCACGCGCGGGTGCTCGAGGTCGACGGACAGCACGCGGGTGCGGGCCGGGCGGCCGGGCTCCTGCGAGTCCTGGAACCCGATCAGGAACGGCTCGCGGCGCACCATCGCGGGGATGTAGCCGGCGTGCCACCCCTCCTCGTCGAGAAAGAGGTTTTCCTTGTCCTGGAAGCCGAACAGCGCGACCGGGTAGTAGCCGCCGCGGCCGTCCTGCTGAAACAGGATGGGGTAGAAGGCCTGCAGGTTGCGGAACTCGAACGGGAACGCCAGGGCCTGCCGCATGTCGTCGCCGTATCGCGCGGACCGCTCCGTGATGATCCTGAGGTCCTGGTGGTCCACGTTGTTGAGCAGCACGTTCTCCGGCACGGGCTTCCTCCTACGCCGCGCGCTGCGCGATGGCGCACAGGAGCTGGCGGTTGGTCGGCAGCAGCTCCACCATCTTCCGCCCGTTTTCGCGCACCTCGTGGAAGACCTGGTCCGCGCGCTCGCGCATCCTTCGATAGGGCGCCGTTCCGGCATCGGTGTAACGCGGCCGGAAACCCATGCCGTACAGCACGTACTGGTAGCTGGCCGACGGAAACAGCTCGTCGACGCGCGGGGCGTCGTCGTGCCACGGGGGCTGCTGCCGCCACAGCGTGAGTTTCTCGCGCAGCGTGTCCGGGCAGGAGTCCGCCGCGCGGTGATCGCTCCAGTACGGTTCGTCGCGGCCGCCGATCGCGTAGTGCAGCTTGAGGAACTCCACGATCCGTTCCCAGTGATGGCGCATTCTCGCGTTGAAGCGCCGCGCGACCACCTCCATGATCTGCCGGTCCCGCGGGAGCTGCTCGCCGATCATCGCGGCAGCCTGCTCGACCAGGGCCAGCGCCGACGCCTCCAGGGGCTCGACGAATCCCGCCGAGAGCCCGACCGCCACGCAGTTGCGCGTCCAGGGCTCCAGCCGGTAGCCGGGTTCGAAGGCAATGGTCCGGTAGGTCAGGTCCTCGGGGTCCGCGGAAGAGGTGCGGCGCACGTACTTCCCGAGCCTGGCGCGCGCGCTGTCCCCGTCCTCGTGCGCACTCGAGTACACGTGCCCGAGGCCCCGACGCGTGCCGAGCGCGATGTCCCAGATCCATCCCGCCGAGGTCGCCGTGGCCCGCGTCGCCGAAGGCACGTCGGCGCTCGCGGCGCCGTGGGGCACCTGCACGGCGATGGCGCGGTCGTTGAAGAGCGTGCCCCGGCAGGAGGTCAGCCGGCGGCCGTACGCGCCCTCGATCAGGAGTGCCCGTTGCCCGGTGCAGTCGACGAAGAGGTCCCCGGGCAGCGTCTCGCCTGTGTCCAGGCGGAGCGCCGCGATGTCCCCGTCCGCGTGCCGCGTCACTTCCACGACGTTTGCCGAGACGTGCCGCACCGCGAGTCGGTCCACCGCGTTTCGCGCGAGCAGCGTCGCGAACCTGCCGGCGTCCAGGTGATAGGCGTAGTTGACGGTGAACGCGTACTGCGGCGCTGCAACCTGCCGGGGCGCCTTGCCGGCGGCGATCACCGCCGCCTGCGGGGTTACCTGCTCGGCGAAGGGTGTCCCGCCCCCCTCCGCGAGCCAGTACCGGGCGGGATTCAGGCTCGTGTACTCGGCCGGGAGGCTGAAGGGGTGGTAGTACGTGTCCTCGGTACCGCCGCGCGCCCACCCCAGGAAACAGGTCCCCTGCTTGAAGCTCGCGTCGCAGGCGCGGATGAACTCGTCTTCCGCCACGCCGATGCGCTGCAGGGTCCCGCGCATGGACGGCCAGGTGCCCTCGCCGACGCCGATCGTCGGCACGTCCGGCGACTCGACCAGGACCACCTCGAACGGGCCCGCACCGACCTCCGGCAGTTCGGCCGCGATGCGATTGGCCGCAAGCCACCCCGCCGTGCCGCCGCCGACGATCACGATTGTCCGGGTCGGCCGGTTCATCGCCCCTCCGAATGCACGGACCGAGCGGTTCCGCTCGCGCCGGCGATGATACAGAAGAAGGGCCGCCGCACCGTGCGGCCCTCTTCAGGCGCCGGTCAGAACTTGTACCGGAACCCTACGTTGTAGCGCGGGCCGGCCTGCGCCGCGAACAGCGTCTGCGCCTCGTCCCGCCCATAGACATGGGTGGTCTCGTCAGTCACGTTCAGCGCGTCCGCGTAGACCTGCACGTTGTCCCGGAACCAGTAGCTGACGCTCAGGTCCACCTGCTGGTAGGCGGCCACGTAG
The DNA here is from genome assembly GCA_022827245.1 of Pseudomonadales bacterium. GTDB lineage: Bacteria > Pseudomonadota > Gammaproteobacteria > Pseudomonadales > Azotimanducaceae > VXNE01. The sequence goes on from JAJDTI010000114.1 coordinate 51,057, forward strand.
GTCGGCGGCCCGGCGCCGACGTTCGCCTGGCCGGTGCCGGCCAGGAAGTCGTCGCGCCAGTTGTAGGCGACCCGTACGCTGATGTCGTTCCTGTCGTAGAAGACGATCGCGTTGGCGGAGTCCGACAGGCCCGTGAGCACGAACTGCTGCATCAGGCTGAAGTCGTCGTAGCCCACGTCCGCTTCGACGATCGTCGCGTTCAGGATGGCGCCGAAGCCGGTCTCGCCGAACGTATGCTGGACCACGAACTCCCAGCCCTTCATCGTGGCCTGCTCGATGTTGACCGGCACGGTCAGGTTGAATGGCGAAGCCGGGTCGCGTCCAGCGACGCCCGAGATGACGCCGTTCTCCGCGTCCACGCCCGCCGCGTCGGCCCGGTTGGCCAGGATCCACGAGTAGAGCGTGCCGGAGTCCGTGCTGCCCGTCGCAGCGCGGGCTTCTTCCGCCAGGGGCCCGAGGGCGGGGTGCGGCAGCCCGAATGTTTCCTCCACCACCGACGACGTGCCGATGAAGTTCTCCACGTCCTTGTGGAAGTAGCCGACGGCGACGTAGCTGTCGTCCCCGTAGTACCACTCCAGGGAGAGGTCGGTGTTCTCCGACTCGAACGGCAGCAGGTTCGGATTGCCCCGATTTCCCGTGCCGCCGTCCACCCGCACGAGCGAGTTGATGGTCTGGCCGCCCTGGATGTCTCCGTAGTTCGGCCGGGTGAGCGTCCGGCTCCACGAGACGCGCCCGACCAGCGCGTCCGTGAAGTCGATCCGGAAATCGAGGTTCGGCAGGACGACGTCGTAGTCGCCCTCGAGTTCCGTGAACTCGGGGGCGCCCTGTAAGGCGGTCAGCTCGTTCCCGGCGATCCAGTTGATGGCCGAGTACGCCGGGGAAAGCGCCTGCGATGCGATGTCGGTGCGTTCGTAGCGCGCGCCGAGCCTCAGGCCGACGGGCATGTAGCCCCATTCGGTGGCCAGGTTGACCTGCACGTAGACGGCCTCGGACTCCTCGGTGGTGCGCCGGTCGCTGGTGAAGCGGCTCGACGTGCAGAGCCCCGTGCCGCAGTCGCCCATGTCCGCCAACATGAACGTGGTGGCTTCGCCCGACGCCATGAGCGCCTCGGTTCTCGCGATCACCTCGCCCATGTCGAACCTGTAGTAGTCCACCTGGCGCCGGTCGTCGCCGCCGCCGGGCACCTCGTCGAAGGCGCTGCGCGCGGACGCCGGCGTCAGCAGGTCGGCGATCGCTCCCGGCTGCGTCACGCCGCCCCAAGCGTCCCGCTGCACCACGGACCCGGCGGAGCGGTTGTTGACCTCGGTCATCTGTACGCCGAAATCGATGCTCTCGACGAATCCCACGTCGAAGTCGTAGGTGCCGCCGAGCCGCGTCTGCTCGATGTCCATCTTCGACAGGTTGTTCGTGAAGACGCTGCCGGTGACGATCATGTCGTCCGGCGACAGCGGGTCGCCGAGGGCAAGTTCGAGGACGGGCAGGTCCTTGCCGAAGTAGCCCGTCGTCCTGTTGCGGCTGAACGCGGCCATCGAGAGGAGCGCCGAGTCTCCGAACCGGCTCCCCGGCTCGCGCTCCGCCGTCGAGTCGTGGTAGTCGAACTCCAGCGTCATGCGGTCGGTCATGTCCCACAGGAGGTTCAGGCCGGTCGATCCGTTCTGCGTCTGCCAGGCGTCCTGGCCGGCGCCCATGGAGTAATCGCTGTTGAACGAGTTCTCCGTGTAGACGAGCGGCGACGCCTGTGGGCCGTCCGTCCAGACCGTCTCCTGGCCGCCGAAGTTGAACCAGGCCGACAGGTTGTTGTACGAGCGCTCCAGTTCCACTTCCGAATGGGTGTAGTCCAGCGTGGCGACGAACCCGGGCGTGGGCTCCCACTGGAGGGTGAGCTGACCGTTGGTGCGGACGCGCTCGTACTCGGCCAGTTCGTAACCGATGTTCTGCGGTACGGAGTAGAGATCGCCGGCACCCGGGCGGTTCTGTTGGTTCGGGTCGCCTGCCGGCGGGATGCCGCCCCACTCGGAGGGCCCGACGCCGCACCAGCAGTTGTCGACCTCGCCGGGAAACGTCCGCCAGCCGCCGACGCTCGCCGTGTTGGCGCCGTTGTTCCGGTCCTGGCGCACGGCGGAGAGGGCGATGCCCACGGTGTCCTCGGCGAAGGTGTTCGAGAACAGGGCGGAGATCTCGGAGGTGAAGTCGTCGCCCAGCTCGGTCGAGGTGTCGTTCAGGCCGCTGACCGCCGCCGTGAAGGCCGCTCCCGGGGCGTCGAGCGGACGCGTTGTGCGAATGTTGATGGTCGAGCCGATGCCGCCGGTCGGAACGTTTGCCTGGCCGCTCTTGTAGACCTCGACGGCGCTGACGCCCTCTGACGCCAGGTCGCCGAAGTCGAACGACCGGCCGAGGCCGCTCGTGGTGGGCATCTGCCGGCCGTTCAGCAGGACGAGGTTGAAGTCGGGTCCGAAGCCCCGGACGGTGACCCGGGCGCCTTCGCCCCGTTCCCGGTCGATGGACACGCCGGTGATGCGTTGCAGGGATTCCGCCAGGTTGCTGTCCGGAAAGTCGCCGATGTCCTCCGCGGTGATGGCGTCGACGACCCCGTCCCGGTTCCGCTTGAGGTCCATGGAGCGCTTGAGGCTCTGGCGGATGCCGACGACCACGATCTCCTCGAGGACGCCCGACTGCGCCGTCGCCGCGCCCGGGGCCTGTTCCTCCCCGTGCGCCGCACCGCCGGCGAGGGCCAGCGATATCGCCGCCGCGAGCGGCGACTTCCTGAATGTCTCGGCAGGCATGGTGCGGCTCCCCCTCAATTCGACCCATTCCCGTACGCACGATGTCCGACGGCCGTCTGCCATCCCGGCGAAGGAAATGATAACGCTGTCAATTTCGCTTATACGTCATGGGAGACAGCGTTGTCAAACCTGCTGTACACGAGTCCGTATCCCGCCGGAAACCGGGGTTCGTCACCCCTGCCGTCCGGCCAGGGCAGGGGCAGACGCCCCGTGAAGTCGCAGCGTCCGAGCAGCACTTCCCCGACACCCCGGCCCTCGCTGCCGGGCAGCCAGCCGGCGACGAACGCGTTGGAGACGGCGAGTTCCCGGTCCACGACCAGCGGCCGGCCGGAGATCAGCACCGCCACGACGGGAACGCCCCGCGCGGCGATACGGCGGATGCACGCGAGATCCTCGGGATGGATGTCCGCCAGGGCGAGCGACCGCGCATAGGGCTCTATGGGATCCGCGACCCCGTCGACCGTGGAGCCCGCCTCCACCAGCAACTCGTCGCCGACCCGAATATCACCGAATCCCTCCGCGTAGGGCGTCTCCCCGATGACTACCACGGCCACGTCGTCGCGGTCCGGACCGGCGTCAGCACCGTCCTCGCTCAGCCGCGCGTTCGGCGCCATGGCGCGAATGCCCTCCCAGACAGTGGTCCCCTCAATGGTGTCGTTGCCCGTCTCGCCCTGCCAGCTCAAGGTCCACCCACCGCACTGGCGGCCGAGATCGTGGGCGCTCTTGCCGGCGACCAGGATCCGCTGCGCCGGGTCGAGGGGCAGGATGTCCGCCTCGTTCTTGAGCAGCACCACGGAACGGCGCACCGCGTCGCGGGCGATGTCCCGGTGTGCGGCGGAGCCCGTGCAGGCAAACCGCGCGCCCGCCCGCGCCGCCGGCCGCGGCAGGTCGAACAGCCCGTGCCGGAGCTTGGTGCGCAGGATACGGCGCACGGCGTCATCGATGCGGTCCTGGCCCACGTGACCCTGCCGCACCTGCCCTTCCAGCGTGTCGATGAAGTCGCGCCACCGCTCGGGGACCATGAACATGTCGAGGCCGGCGTTCACCGAGAGACGCACGGCCGTACCGTAGTCCTCGTCGAGATACTTGATGCCGTCCCAGTCCGACACCACCAGGCCATCGAAGCCGAGCCGGGCCTTCAGGACATCCGTTACGAGAAAGCGGTGACCATGGCACTTCTCGCCGTTCCAGCTATTGAAGGACACCATCACGGTCATGACACCCGCCTCGAGGGCAGGGTAGTACGGCGCGACGTGGGTCGCCTCGAGCTCCTCCCATGACAGGGTGGTCTCGCCCTGGTCGATACCGTGTGTCGTGCCGCCGTCACCCACCCAGTGCTTGACGCACGCGACGATGCCCTGTCCCTGCAGTTCCTCGACGAAGCGCCGCCCGAATTCCGCCGCGCGGTGCGGGTCGCCGCCGTAGCTCTCGTACGTGCGGCCCCAGCGGCAGTCCTGCGCTACCGCAAGCATCGGCGCGAAGTTCCAGTCGACGCCGCTCGCGAGCATTTCCCTGGCCGTCACCCGAGCCGCCGCGGCGACCAGTTCCGCGTCCCCGGCGGCGCCAAGGCCGATGTTGTGCGGAAAGATGGTCGCGCCGGAGACACTGTTGTTGCCGTGCACCGCGTCGCATCCGAACAGGATCGGGACGCCGGGACTGTCCGGATCGCCGACGGCGGCCTGCCAGAACGCGTCCGTCATGCCCACCCAGTCCGCGGGCGCATTGCCCGCGGGGTGCGAACCCCCGCCCGACAGCACCGCGCCGAGCGCGAATCGTTTCACGTCCGCGGGCGTCACGGACTTGCGCTCGGCCATGGTCATCTGGCCGATCTTCTGGCGCAGGGTCATCCGCTCGATCCAGGCGGCGGCGACGGCCTCGTGACGGGCTTCCGACATGGCTCAGGCGCCGACCACCAGGAACGGGACGTTGGCGTGCGCGACGGCGCCGTTACCGTCCCCCACGTACACGAACAGGCGGTAGGCGCCGGGCGTCGCCGGGGCGGTCAACGCGATCTTCCCCGCCCCACGCACCGCGTGCGGGAACGGGACGCGGTCCGGGACGGCCTCCGCGTCACCGCCCGACTGCCGGGCTTCGCTCTCCCGCATCAGCGTCCACTCGAAACCCAGCGCATCCCCCTCCGGATCGTCGGCCTCGACGGATGCCACGTACTCGGCGCCGGCCACCAGGCGCACGGAATCCCGCGCGCGCCGGCCGTCGAGGAGCATGGCGCGCAGCCGCGGCGCGCGGTTGCTCGGCCACTCCCCCGTCCAGACGTGGTGCAGGACGTCGACCGCCTCCGTGCGCCGGCCGTCGGCGGTGAACACGCCATACCAGGTCGGCGTGCGCTCCTGCTTCTGGCCCCAGAGGAACGCGTAGTTGCCGATCACCCGGCCGGCCATCGGGTCGAGGACCTGGCCGTACCCTTCCCGGTAGCGGCGCGCCTTCTCGGTGCTGGTCGGCTCGAGCGGCGCTCCCCAGGGCGTGGCCGGGACTTCCCAATGACCGATGGTGCCCCATTCCGTGACCACAACGGGCCAGTCGGACGGCACGTGGGCGAGCGCCGCCGGCAGGCCCGGCAACCCCCCGTAGAGCTGCACGCTCAGGAAGTCCAGGTCCGGCGCGCGTTCCTCGAGGATGCGCGCGAGGGACGGGTCGATCCCCGCGGTGGCCGTGGTCGTCGGGTGGTGACGATCCAGCCGGTGGATCATCCGCGAGATGTCGTTCACCGCGTCGTACACGCGGGGGTTCCGGAAGTCGTGGTTGAGCTCGTTGCCGATGATCCAGAAGAGGAGGGCGGGGTGGTCGCGATAGGCGAGAACCTCGGACCGCACGCGCTCTAACTGTCGGGCGACCGCGTCGGCGTCGTCGTAGTCGAAGCCGTGCCTCTCGCGCGCAAGGTCAAGGCACAGGGCGACGGTCATTCCGAGTTCCGCCGCCCGTTCGAGGATGCTGCCGTCCCCGGCCGCCCAGGTGCGCGCCGAGTTGCCTCCGAAGCGGGCCAGGGACTCGAGATCGGCGGCCCTGCCTACTCCGGCGCCGCGGATCGCGTAGGGCTCGCCCCCCCGATAGAGCGTATGTGCCCCTTCGGTCCCCCGGATCTCGACGGGCACCGCCAGTCCCTGCGCCATCGCGTCGACGCCCCATCCGCCGAGGACCGCCGCACCCAGCACCAACCATGGCGTGCAAGGCCGCAAGCCCATCGCGTCGCCTCGGGGAAAGTGATGCGGCTTTTTCTACCAGCCCGCTGACAGCGCTGTCAACGCCTCGCTGTCAACGGCTCGCGGGACCGGGCGGTCGACTCGCGGATCACCAGCTCGCACTCGAACGGCTCCTGCGGAGACCGGGCGGGCTCGCCGTTCAGCCGGTCTATGAGCAGGCGCGTCGCGGTTTCCGCCATCCTTGCGATGGGTTGGCGCGCCGTCGTGAGCGGCGGCCAGACCCGCGACGCGATGCGCGTATCGTCGAAACCCACGATCGACAGATCGTCCGGTACGGCCACGCCCCGCTCCCTCGCCTCGAACAGCACGCCGGCCGCCATGTCGTCGTTGCTTGCGATGATCGCGGAAGGCCCGGCCTCGAGGTCGAGCAACGCCCGCGCGGCCTGCTTGCCCGACTCGAAGTCGAAGTAGCCCTGCCGCACGCGCTCCTTCGCCAACGGGACGCCGTGCTTCCGAAGCGCCTCGCGATAGCCGGCATACCGCTCGGCGCTCGCTCCGTGGTCGGGATGGCCCGTGACGAAGCCGATAGCCCGGTGACCCTGCTCGATCAGGTACTCGGTCAACGCGAACGTGGCGTCCCGGTCCTTGCAGGTGACGTTGATCTCCTGCGGCAACGGATCCTTCGGAGTGATGGCCGCGAAGGGAATGCGCAGCTCCCCGAGCAGGCTCCTGACCTCGGGCAGGTCGCCCATCGGCGCGGGCAGCAGCATCCCTTCGATACGGCCTTCGGCCGTGAAGTCGCGTACCCGCTCCACGATGTCGGGGCTCGGCAGGCCGATCGGGCAGAGCAGGAGCGCGTAGTCCCGCGCTTCGCAGACCGCGAGGGCGCCGTTCAGCACGTGTTGCGTGTAGCCGAATTCCTGGGCGTTCTCGTAGACGAGGCCCACCACGCGCGAGCGGTTCCCGGACAGCGCGCGCGCGGCGGCGTTCGGCCGGTAGCGCAGTTCGCGCACCGCGCTCAGCACTTTCTCGCGCGTCTGATCGCGGACGTTGGACTCGTTGTTCACGACGCGCGAGACCGTCTTGATGGAGACGCCCGCGCGCGCGGCCACGTCGAAGATGGTTACCTTGCCGGGCCGCGTGTCCCGTCGTGATGGCATCGATTCCCCGTGATGCTGACGCCGCCGGGCATTCTACGCGAGCGCTCCGTACGCGCGGCCCATGCGGGCCGTCCGCTAAGGCCCCCGCATGGGCCCGATGGGCGGCGCCTCGATCAGGCCAAGCCCCACCCGGGCGCGCTGGCGGATGTAGTGCTTGAGCGCGTCGAGGTGGCCGTCCGAGAGGCTCGGGAAGCCCGGCATGCCGTTTTCGAGCAGCGTCGCGTCGCGCAGGACGTCCTCCAGCGCGCCGTCCGAGAGCATGATG